>DATJRE010000253.1:0-15230 GCA_035505095.1 Bryobacteraceae bacterium
TCGGAAGAGATGGAACGGCTTCTCACCGAGTCGCGCGATTGCGAGCGGCGGGAATTCGCAGAGTTGCGCACGCAGGACCGCCAGGAGTTTCACGCGGCCCTGGAGCGCCAGCGGCAGGAGCTTGCCGAAGCGCGCGAACACATCCGCCAGGAGTTTGCCGAAGAGGCCGAGCGCGAACAGCAGCATTCCGCCGAACTACGCGAGCAGGACCGCCGCGCGTTCAACGAAGCGCTGGCCAACGCGCGGCAGGAACTGGCGGATTTGCGCGAACACCACCAGCAGGATCTCGCCGCGGCATTGGAGCGCCAGCGGCAGGAACTTGCCGAAGCTCACGAGCAGGACCGCAAGGAATTCGAACAGGCGCTGAAGAATGCGCACGTCGAATTCGGCGAAGCGGCCGAGCGCGAGCGGCAGCATTCCGCCGAATTGCGCGAGCAGGACCGCCGCGAGTTCAACGAATCGCTGGCCAATGCGCGCGAGGAACTGGTGGATTTACGCGAACACAACCAGCAGGAGTTTGCCGCGTCGCTGGAGCGTGAGCGGCGCGAATTTGGCGATAAACTGCGCCAGGCCGTGCGGCGCATCCGCCAATCCAACGATTGGGAAGAGCTGGCCGCCACGCTGGTGGATGCCGCCGTCGCGTATTCCGGCGGTGCGGCGTGGCTGCGGGTGGCCGATGGCAGCGCGCGCGGAGGGCCGGTGCGGGGCGTTGCCACGGAAACCGCCGAAGCGTTTCACGCACTGGAGATCCCGCTTGGCAATGCCGCGGCGCTGGCCGGCGCCGTGGAAAGCCGCGATCCGGTGATTGCGGCCGTGGCCGAGGGAGAGGTATCCGCCGCACTGCTGGCGCTGCCGGGGCATCCTACGGAGGGGCGCGTAGCCATTTTCCCCCTGGTCACCAAGAGCGGCGTACCGGCGCTGCTGTACACCTGGGGCAACACGCAGGAACCGGTGCTGGAGATGCTGACGGAGGTGGCCTCGGCCGCCTGGGAGATTCGCACGCCGCCTGCCCTGCCATCCCCCGCGCCGGAATTGGTCCGCATTACCCCGGCGGCGGTGCCCGCGGTGGTGGAGGGTGAACCGGCCCGCACCGCTTGGGAGCAGCTCTCAGCCGATGAGCAGCAGATTCACCTGCGGGCGCAACGCTACGCGCGCGTGCAGGCGGCCGAAATGCGGTTGCACGAGGCCGATGCGGTGGAGAGCGGGCGCGCGCGGCGCAACCTTTATGAGCTGCTCCAAAAGCCCATCGACCAGGCTCGAACCACTTTCCACCAGAGGTTCTTCCTGCCCTGCCCCAGCATGGTGGACTATTTGCACCTGGAACTGGTGCGCACTTTAGCCAACGACGATGCAGAACTGCTCGGCACGGATTATCCGGGTCCTTTGGTATAGCGGTCTCGGGCTGGCGGTTTCGCTGGGGCTGTTGGCGCAGCGCGGAAAACCGCTGCCGGCCAAGGTCGTCGGGCCTACCAGGGAGGCTGGTTTGCCGGCGCTGGTGAAGGCTTGGCGCCAGGCGCCCGGTCCGGCGCGGCGCACCGCAGTGGAAGCGTACGTCACGGCTCATAGCGGCGACCCCAGCGGCGCACTGGGGCGGCTGGCGCTGGGCGTGGGACTCTACGAGCAGAAGGATGACCTGGGCGCCGTGGCCGCGTTGAAGGACCTGGCCGACCGGCTGCCGCGCATCGCGGATTATGTCGGCTACTATCTGGCCGCGGCCCAGGTGGAGCTGAAAACCTACAGTGATGTCCGGCAGGAATTGGCCGCCGTTCATGCGGGTGACGTGCGCTCGCCGCTCGAAGGCAAGGCGTGGGTGGTGGAAGCGCGCGCGCTCCAAACCACGCAGCCAGCCGAGGCGGTGCGCCTGCTGCGCGAACATTACGCCTCGCTGCCGGAGCCGGATGGCGACATGGCCCTGGCCGATGCCTATCAGGCCAGCAGCGATCTGGCACACGCCGCCGACTTCTACCAGCGTGTCTACTACCAATACATTTCAGGCGATGCCGCCCAGCGCGCGGCCGCCGCCCTGGTGACGCTGGAAAATGCCATGGGCGCGCAATATCCGCAGCCGCTGGGAGCGCAGTTATTGCAGCGCGTCGGCCGCCTGCTGGATGCACGCCAGTTCGACAACGCCCGAACCGAGTTTCAATCCGCGGCCGACCAGACTACCGGCCTGGACCACGAACGGGCGCTGGTCCGCCTGGGACAGGTGGATTTTGTGGCCGGGAAGACGGAAGCAGCCTGCTCGTATTGGACCACCTTGGAAGTGGGTCCGCTGGACGCCGGGGCCGAACGGCTCTTCGATTTGGAGGAGTGCAACCGCCGGACCGGCGATGAGACTGCCATGATGGACGCGGTGGACCGGCTGGCCAAGGACTATCCGCAATCGCCGTGGCGGCTGCGGGCGCTGGTGGGCGCCGCCAACCGGTATCTGGTCAGCGGGCGGCCGGATGATTTCGTGCCCCTATACAAGGCGGCCTATGAGAGTTTTCCTACCGATCCCGAAGCGGGCTTATATCACTGGCGGGTGACCTTCCAGGCCTACCTGCACCACAAGAGCGAGGCCGCCGACCTGCTGCGCGAACAACTGCGCAACTACGGAAGCCACGGCACGGCCGGTACGGCGCTGTATTTCCTGGGCCGGTATTACGAGTTGAATGGGGATCTGCCTTCGGCGCGGGCGTGTTATCGGAAGCTGGCCGACAGCTATCAGAATCACTACTACTCCATGCTGGCGCGCGAGCGGCTGGAGCGCCCGGAAGTGGCCGCGGCGGTGGGCGATTCCGCTGCCGACGCCGTGCTGGCGGAGGTGAAACTGGCGCAAGCGCCGCCGGTTGCCACGGCTGCCAGCGCAGCCACCACTTCGCGGATTGACCGTTCGCGCCTGCTGCGCGCGGCGGGTCTGGGCGACCTGGCGGATGGCGAGTTGCGCTTTGGCGCCCGCCACGGCGGCCAGGCGCCGCTGCTGGGCATGGAAATGGCTGCCACGGCCGATTCGCCGCACCTCGCGCTGCACATGATGAAGGCCATGGCGCCCGAATACATCAATCTGAACCTGGATGCCGCGCCGCGCAAATTCTGGGAACTGCTCTTCCCGCTCCCCTACCGCGCCGACCTGGAGACCTACGCCCGCCAACACGACCTCGATCCGTTCCTGGTAGCCGGCCTGATCCGCCAGGAATCGGAATTCGATCCGGAGGCCCTTTCGCCCGCCAAGGCGTACGGGCTGACGCAAGTGCTGCCGGTCACCGGGCGGGAGTACGCGCGCAAGGCCGGCATTCCCCGGTTCACCACCCGGTTGTTGTGGCAGCCGGTGCTGAACCTGCGTATTGGAACGTCGGTGCTGCGCTCCATGCTGGATTCGAATGGCGGACGCATCGAGCAGACCCTCGCGGCTTACAACGCCGGCCCCAGCCGGGTGGCCTTGTGGAGCGGGTGGAACGATTATCGCGAGCCGGCCGAGTTCGTGGAATCGATCCCCTTCAATGAGACCCGCGATTACGTGCAGGCCGTGCTTCGCAATGCGGATATCTACCGGCGCCTCTACGGCGGAAGCCACTGACATTGCGCGCGGACAGCTCGTAAATTCACACCTGAGTCACGAAAGTCACAGCGTAACAACTGTTATTCAAGATACTCTCCATGCGATTCGAGGGGAAACCCAAGCCTCCTTGCGAGCGCCATCCTTTCAGTGGCTTCGTGCCAGCTTAGTAAGTATGCGGCAGTGGTTCACGTTAAGGTACTATGACTCACATTGGGAGAATCTTGTCTTGCTTTCTGGCCGCCGGATTGCTGCTCAGTTCCGCATATGGCCAACCTGGGACCGGCACGGTAAAAGGCACCCTAACGGACGATTCGGGCGCCGTGATTCCGGCTGCCACCGTGACCCTCACCTCCAGCAACGGTACTAGCCGGACCGCACAATCGCAAGCCGAAGGTAGTTACACGTTCAACGGCGTCGCACCCGGCCAATACACAGTTCAGGTAAACTTTCCGGGGTTCACTCCGTTTTCCCACCCGATTACGGTGAACTCGGGCGCTACGGTACAAGTGCCTATCCAATTGGCGTTGAGCACCGAGAAGCAGCAAATCACGGTCAGCGCCGAATCCGGTCCCACGGTCAACGTGGAGCCCGAAAACAACGCCACGGCCCTGGTGATCAAGGGCGAAGACCTGCAATCGCTTCCCGATGACCCGGACGACCTGGCGGATGCCCTGCAGGCGCTCGCCGGACCCGGCGCGGGACCGAATGGCGGCCAGATTTATATCGACGGCTTCTCCGGCGGGCAACTTCCGCCCAAGGAATCCATTCGCGAGGTGCGCATCAACCAGAATCCGTTCTCCGCCGAATACGACCGGCTGGGTTTTGGACGGATCGAGATCCTGACCAAGCCCGGCTCGGACCGCCTGCGCGGCATGTTTTTCCTCAACGACAGCGATGCCGTGTTCGATTCGCGCAATCCCTTCGCCTCCAACAAGCCGGATTACTCCAACCGTATGTACGGCGGCAATATAGGAGGCCCGCTGGGCAAGCACGCCTCCTATTTCCTGGATTACAACGAGCGCGACATTACCAATAACGCCATTACCAATGCGGTCTATCTGGATCCGACCACCCTTGCCAGTTTCCCGATTAACAACGCGGTGGTCACGCCCCAGATGAACCGCACGATCACGCCGCGGCTGGATTACCAGTTGAGCACCAATAACACGTTGACGGTGCGTTTCGAAGAACGCATGTCGTATCTCGATAATGACGGATTGGGCGGCTATCACTTGCCCGCGCCGTACTCAGAACTGGCTTACAATAACTCCGGCGATGCGCAGAATCTAATGGTCACCGAGACCGCGGTTTTGAACGCGGCGACGGTGAACGAGACGCGCTTCCAGTATTACCGCAACTGGAGCCGGTCGCAAGGCAATGAACTGCCCGAGGTGAACGTAGCGAATTCCTTTATCACCGGCGGCAATGGAATCGGAAACACTTTCGACCGGACCCATCACTTCGAGTTACAGAACTATACCAGCCTGGCCAAGTCAAAGCATACCTTGAAGTTCGGCGTGCGCGTCCGCCGCGACAGCGATCAGAACAACAATCCCCAGGGCTTCAACGGCGCTTTCACCTTCCTGGGCGGCGATGAGCCGGTATTGAATGCCGACAACCAGATCGAGTACGACGCGAACGGCAACGCAGTAACGGAACTGCTGACCTCCCTCCAGCAGTACCAGAGGAACCTGACTCTGCAGCAGGCCGGATTTACCGCGGCCGAGATCCAGACGCTGGGCGGCGGCCCTTCCCGCTACACCATTCAGGCGGGCGAGCCATACATCAGCATGACCCGCTACGACGCCGCGCCCTTTGTGCAGGACGACTGGCGCATGAAGAGCAACCTCACGGTGAGCCTGGGGCTGCGCTACGAAGTGCAGAATCTGGACCACGATTACAACGATTGGGCGCCGCGCGTGGGCTTTGCCTGGGCGCCCGGAAAGAGCAAGAGCGGCCGCCAGACGACCGTCATCCGCGGCGGCTCCGGCATATTCTATGACCGCATCGGATTGAGCCCTTACGAGCAGGCGGCTTTGAACAACGGCCACACCCAGACCAGTTACACAGTGTATAATCCCGATTTCTATCTCTCGGATATTCCGCCGGTTTCGACCCTCAGCCCCGGGCAAAACAGTATCTACGTGGTGGATCCCAAGCTGCGCGCTGATTATAGCATCCAAAGCGCCATTGGAGTGGAGCGGCAGTTGCCGCGAAGCACCACCGCCTCCCTGACTTATACCAATACGCACGCCGAACATTACCTGCAGACGGTTCCCACCAACGCACCTCTGCCGGGGACCTTCAACCCGCTGCTGCCGCTCGGCCCAACCAATGGGGTCTTTCCCTTTGGGTATTCCGCGGGCAACATTTTCGAATATGAATCGGGTGGGATTCTGCGCCAGAACATCCTGATGGCCACGCTGAATACGCGGTTCAACAAGAACGTGTCGATCTACGCCAACTACCAGCTCACTTATGCCAACGATCTGCCATCCACGCCCACCAATCCCTATGACTTCATGCAGGATTACGGCCGCTCCACCCTGGACCGGCGGCATAACTTCCAGTTATTCGGCTCGGTGCAGGCGCCGTTGGGTTTGCGGTTCGCGCCTTTCATCACCCTCCGCTCCGGCATGCCGTACGATGTCCTGGTAGGCGAGGATTTGTACGGCGACACTCTGGAAAATGCCCGGGCGGCCTTCGCTCCCGCCGGTTCCTGCCCTGCCGGTTTCCTCGGAACCATCGGCGATGTGGTTTGTTCGCGCGCCGGCGCCTTCACCACCAACTATAATCCCGCCAGCCCGGCCAACCTGGTGCCGCGCGACTACCTCACCATGACCGGCCTGGTGTCGGTCAACATAAGGGTCTATCGCGTGTTCGGATTTGGCGCCGTGCAAGGCAACGGGGCCATGCCGAGCGGCGGCGGTGGAGGTGGTGGGCACTATGGCGGCGGGGGCGGACGCGGCGGCGGCGCGATGTCGATGGGACCCGCCGGCGGCGGACGCGGAATGTTCGGTGGGACAACTGAACACCGCTTCAATCTGACCATCGGGCTCAACGTGACCAACATCCTCAACCACTTCAACCCGGCCGGTTACCAAGGCGTGATTACTTCGCCGCAATTTCTGGAGGCCACCACGGTGAACACCGGCTTTGGAGGAGGCGGCGTGGGAGGCGGTGGGGCCGGCGCGGCCAACAACCGCCGCATCGAGTTCGACTCGCGATTTACTTTCTGAGGCCGCCGGAGCCGCTTACTCGTAGCGCAGGGCATCGATGGGATTGATCCTCGATGCCTTCACGGCGGGGTAGATCCCGAAGATCACTCCGACGGCTACCGACACACCGAACGCAATCACCACCGACGCGGAAGTGACGATGGTCTTCCACTCCGCGGTGCGCGCAATCAGCCAGGCCAGGAAGAAGCCGAACGCGATGCCGAGCAACCCGCCGCCCACCGAGATCAGCACCGATTCGGTGAGAAACTGCCGCACAATATCGAACCGCCGCGCGCCGATGGAGCGGCGAATGCCGATCTCCCGGGTGCGCTCCAGCACCGTGGCCAGCACGATATTCATGATGCCGATCCCGCCCACCAGCAGGGAAATAGCCGCGATGGCCACCATCACGTAAGTGAAGATGGTTTGCGTGCGCTGCTGCTGGGCCAGCAGGGCGGCCGGAATCGTCACGGTGAAGTCCTGGATGTTGTGGTGTGTCGAGTTCAACACCGCGGTGACCACCTTGGCCACTTCGATGCTGTCAACGTCGGGCTTCAGCCGCAGCTCGATTCCGTCCAGGTCGTCCTTCAGGTTGGCGAAGCTCTGGTCCCAGAAGCGATATTGCAGAGTATTCAGCGGGATGTAAATGATGTTATTGATGTCCTGCATCTGCCCGCCGCTCGATTGGGCTCCCGCCATGAGCTGCTCGGTGAGAACGCCCACCACGGTAAGCCAGACATCGTTTACCTTGATCACCTTACCGACTGCCGGCGCATAACCTAATAAGTTGACCTTGGCGCCTTCTCCCAGCACGCAGACGGTGGCGCTGGCGGCGTCGTCCGAATTGTTGAAAAAATTGCCTTCGGCCAAGCGGAACGAGTGGATGACGCTATAGGATGGGCGCACTCCAAATAGCTCAGGCACGTCGCGGGCGGGCTTGGGAAGCACGCGGGCAGGGTGCATGGTGCGCCGCGCGGACATGGTTTCCAGCCCTTCGATATTCGCCTGCAGAATCCGCACGTCGCGCTCGGAAAGCCCGGGCGACGAACGCCGGCGCTGCTGGAACTCCTCCTGGCTGGTGGCCGGGCGCGAATCGATCAGCACATTGCGCACGCCTAACTGCTCGATGAAGCGCAGAGACTCTTCTTTGGCCCCAGAGCCGATGGCCAGCATGCCAATCACCGAGCCCACCCCGAACACGATGCCCAACGCCGTTAGCAGGGTCCGGGTCTTCTGGGCGCGCAGGTTGGCCAGAGCCTGGCCGATATCGGAAATCCGCAGGATCATTGCTGCAGCGCCTTCATGGCTCCCGACGACTGGGCGGCGCCCTTATTCGACTGGTCCGGATTGGACATGGCCACCACCGTCCCCTCGGGCAGCCCGGTAATCACCGCCTGGCTTTCGCTGCGGCGTACCAACTTCACATCGTGGGGCATGAAACCCTTGGGGGTCTCCTGGAACACGTAAGTGCGGCCATCGCTTTCGAAGAGCGCCTGGGAGGGCAACCAAGTCACGTTATCCAGACTTTCCACGGTGATGACTAAGTTAGAGGTCATGCCCGGCCGTAGTTCGCGCGAAGGCTGGTCGAGGGCGATGCGGCACTCGAAATGGCGGTCCCAGGGAGTGCCGGAAGTGCCGCCGATATTCTTGACGTGGCCGGTAAATTGCTTCCCCGCCAGGGCCACTACCTTCACGCTCACCTTCTGCCCGATACTCAGGTGGCCGCGGTCTAACTCGCCTACATTGGCGCTTACTTCCCAGCTTTTCAAATCCGGTATCTGCGCCACAGCCATGCCTGCGTTCACGTTATCGCCCATCTGGAACGGCAATAACTGCATGCCCCAATACATCATGTTGAGGTTGGTATTCTGCTGGATGTTCACGTAGCCGGCGGTCTTGGCTTTGAGGGTCAGGCTGTCGATGGTGCGTTGGGCGGTATCGGCGGTCACCTTGGCTTTGTTCTCGGCAGCCTTCTGAATTTCGATGCCGGCCAGGGCGTTGGCCTTCTTGTTGACCTGGTCCTGCTCGGCCTGGTGCTCGCGGTTCTTGGCCGCCTCCAGGGCGATCAGGTTCTGGCGGGCCTGGATGGCCGGAAGCAGCGGATTCTTGCGCGCATCCAACTCCGCCTGCCGGACATCGCCCTGGGCCGAGAGAAGCTGGTAGCGGGTTTCTTCCGCGCTGGCCTCGGCGTCCGCCTCGGCCTGCGCTACTTTCGCCTGGGCTTCGGCAAGGTCGGCTTGCGCCTCTTTGAGGTTGTATTCCTGCTGCGTGGTATCCAGTTCCGCCACCACGTCGCCGGGCTTCACCAGTTCCCCAGGCTCGCGCAGATAAGTAATCGCCACCGGGCCGCCGCCCACCATCGGGACCGTGAGCATCTCGGAATTGCCGCCCTGCAACTCGCCGCGCGCCGTAACCGTGATGGTGACCCGCCCTTTCTTGATGCGGGTGGTGGGAATTTCCGAGGAGGCCTGCGTCGCAGTGGCCGCTCGCACCAGCCGCCGCCCTCCCCAAACGCCCAGGCCGGCCAGCACCAGCAACCCTGCTGCCACCACCAGGCGCGTCTTCATTTCTTCTCCTTCTTTTCCGGATCGGCCAGCGCCACCATGGCGCCGGCGCGAATTCCCGAGATGGCGATTTCATCGGGGTTGCGGGCCAGCACCTTCACTTCCACCTGCCGGTAGCGATTGGATTGCGCCAGGAACACCACCGGCTTGCCCGCGCGCGTGAACAGCGCTTTGGCAGGGATGCTGATGGCGTGTGGAATGCGGTCAATAATAATGTCCATGCCGGCATTCATGCCCGGGCGAAGGTGCTGGTCGGGTTTGGGAATCGCGGCATAGGCGCGGAAACTGCGAGTGGGCGGAAACTCGTTGCTCTGCTCCGCCAGCAACGAGATCTGCGAAAGCTTGCCGGCCATGGTCAGTTCGGGCAGAGCGTCCACGCGCACGCGCACATCCTGGCCAATCGCGATGCGGCCGCGGTCGATCTCTTCCACCGTGGCGTCCATCTGCAAGGTGTCCAGGTCGGGTATTTCCGCCAGCAGGCCCCCGGGCCAGACGTTGTCCCCCACTTTAAACGGCTTGGCGTTCATCCAGCCCTGCGAATAGTTGGGTTGAAACACGATGAAGCCGCTGAGCGGAGCCTTGATCTCCATCTCCGCCATGCGCGCTTTCATCAGGTTGACATCGGCCTGGGCTTTGTCGCGCTGGCGCGTGAGCGAGGCGAGTTTGGAGGAATTGGAGGCCTTGTGGAGATCGACAGTGGCTTCTTCGACTTTGAGTTTCTGCTCGGCTACGCCCAGGTCGATCTTGCTTTCCTCGCCCTGAATGCGGCTCACGATTTCCTGCTTGGAGGCTTCCAGGCGGGCTTTCTCCACGGTGAACTGGGAGTCGGCGAAGTCGCTGCGGTCCTGCTCGGTATCGATGCGGGCCTGGGCCAGCGCCTGGTCCAGGGACGCCTGGGCCGCCACCAGTTGCGCTTGCATCTGCTGGAGCTGCTGCTCGGTGGCGCTGGAATCCAGTTTCACGATGGGATCGCCCTGCTTGACCAAGCCGCCATCCGGCGCCAGCCACGCCACCCGCGGCTGCGGCACAATCGGCACGTAGATATCTACCGACCGGCTGGCCTTGAGCTGGCCGCGGCAGCGAATGATCACCTCAAACTCGCCCCCGCGCGCGGGCGCCATCGGCAGCGTGACGCCGGCCTGCTCCTGGCGGATGCGGTACACCCCGGCGGAAGCCGCTCCCAGCAGGAGCAACAGACCTGCTAAGGTGACCCAGAAGCGGATTCGCCGCGCCACCGCAGCCTTCAATTACCGCCTCCCGCCGCGCGGGCGGAATCGCTGGCGCTCGTGGGAGGCTTCACCACCACGCTTGCCGAAAGATCGGGCATCAGGTGCGCATCCGATGCATCCAGCGCGAACACCGCCGTGAAGGTCTTGATGGGGCTGCCGAGCGCCGACGAGGCCACCGGGCTGGCGGATTCGAAATGTGCCGGAAACGAGAGGTCGGGATAGGCGTCCAGATAAACCGTGGCCTTGGAACCGGGCACCAACACCGCGCCATCCGGCTCGCCCACCGCGCAGCGCACCAGCATTTTGGAAGGATCGAAAATGCTGACGATGGCCTGGCCGCGCCAGAGCTGGTCGCCTTCCTGCGGATGGCCCACGGAGTTGTTGCGGTAGACGTTCTGGTGGGCCACCACCCCGGCCAGGCTCGCCTTCACCGAAAGCAGTTGCATGTTGTTGCGGGCGCGTTCCAACGCCACCTTTTGCCGGTCGCGCTGCAACTCCAAAATTTTCAGGGCGGCTGCATCGGAGCGGTCGTGCGCGGCGTTGGATTTGTTCAGGCTGGCCACATGCTCGCGGGCCAGCTCGGCCTTGGCCTCGTTCTTCAGCCGGTCGATCTCCGCCAGCAGGGGCCCCTTTTGCAACTCCAGTTCGGCCTTGGCCAGGTCGGCCTCCGCCTGTTTCAAATCGGCGGCGCGTTTTTCGGCGTCGGCACGGTTTTGCGCGCGCTTCTGCTCGGCCTGGTGGCCCAGGTCGTCAAACTTGGCCTGCGCGTCGCGGGCGTTATCTGCCTGCGTGGTGGCGTCGAATTCGGCGATCGGGTCGCCCTCCTTCACCTGCGACCCGTTGGGGATCAGGTGGGTAAGGGTGAGGGCGCCGCCTTGCCCGTAAATTGCCGGGACCAGCACCTTGGAGTAATGCACCGCCTCCACAATGCCGGTAAGCCGCACTTCGCGGAGAACGCTGGCGGTGGATGCCGCAGGTACCGTCCCGGCGGAAGCGGCCTCGGCCACCGGGCTGCCGGGACGCGAGCAGCCTCCCAGTAGTACCAGCAGTGCCGCCGTGACTAGCCCGCGCAGAAGAAGCCTCATGGATGCGGTCTCGAAGATTAGACGCTGCTTGAACGGGAATGGTTGATACGAAAATCCGTTAAGATGAGGTATCCGCCAGACCCTGCCGCGCGCTTCCCCGGCGCGGGGGGCCGGACCGTTTCCCGAACCTCGGCGATTGATCTAAATGTGTGGCATTGCAGGGTTTACGAGTATCGACGGACGCCCGTCCGGGGGCTTGCCGCAGCGCCTTGTCCGGTCGCTGGTGCACCGCGGGCCCGATCAGCAGGGCGTCCTGGAACGATCCCTCGCCACCCTGTGCGCCGTCCGGCTGAAAATCATCGACCTGAGCGGCGGCGATCAGCCCATCGTCAGCGAGGATGGCGACACCGCTATCGCCTTCAATGGCGAGATTTACAACCACCTGGAACTGCGCCGCGAGTTGGAGGGCCTGGGGCACCGTTTCCATTCGCATTGCGATACCGAAACCGTGCTGCACGCTTTTCTTCAGTGGGATACGCAGTGCTTCGCCCGCATGCGCGGGATGTTTGCGGCGGCGCTGTGGACCGAATCGCAGAAGCGCCTGGTGCTGGCCCGCGACCGCATGGGCATCAAGCCGCTGTACTACTACCGTGCCGGTGAGGATGTCTATTTCGGGTCGGAGCTGAAGGCCATTCTGGAGCATCCCGACGTGCCGCGGCGGCTGGACCTTGCCGCGCTGGACCTGTATCTTTCGGTCAATTACGTGCCCGGGCCGCACACGCTCATCGAAGGCATCCGCAAGGTAGAGCCGGGGCATTTCCTGGAATGGCGCGCCGGCCGCACGTGCACGGAGCCCTGGGCCGGGTTGCCCGCCGCGTCGAGCGGCCCGCGCCGGATTTCGCTCGGCGCCGCGAAGGAGGAACTGGACTGCCTGCTGCGCGACGCGGTACGCGAACACCTGGTCTCCGATGTGCCTCTCGGTGTATGGGCCTCGGGCGGGCTGGATTCCTCCACGATCCTGCATTATGCCGCGGCGGCCGCCAGCGGACCGTTGAAGACTTTCTCGGTGTCGTTCGCCGGTCGCAGCTTCGACGAGAGTCCCTATTTCCGCGAAGTGGCGCGGGTGTTCGGAACCGATCACCACGAGTTCGACCTGAACCCCGAGGTGGAGCTGCGGCCGGCGATAGAAGACTTCGCCTACTACTCGGACGAACCCAGCGCCGATGCCGGAGCGCTGCCGGTGTGGTACCTGTCGCGCATGAGCCGCCGGCACGTCACGGTGGCACTTTCCGGCGAAGGCGCGGATGAGCTGTTCGGCGGCTACCTCACCTACATGGCGGACCGCCTGGCGCGTCCGCTGCGCCTGGTGCCCGGCGGGCTCCGGCGCCTGATGCGGGGAGCACTCAATCGCTACGTGCCGGTTTCCGACGAAAAAATCAGCCTGGAGTACAAGCTCAAGCGGTGGATCGAGGGAAGTCTTTTAGACCCGGATGAGGCGCATTTCTTCTGGAACGGCACCTTTTCGCGGGAGCAGCGTCGGGAGATTTGCCGAACCGCGGGCGGCAGCGGCCTGAAGGAACTGGTGGCGCGCCTGGGCATTCGCGCCCGCGGCGTCGAGCGGTTTCTGCGCATCGACCAGGCCTATTATCTGGCGGACGACATCTTATACAAGACGGACCGCATGAGCATGGCCCATTCGCTCGAAGTGCGCCCGCCGTTTCTCGATCCGCGGGTTGTGGATTTTGCCGCCACCTTGCCGGCCGGCTTGAAGATCCGCGGCTCGCAACAGAAATATCTACTGCGCGAGCTGATGCGCGGCAAACTGCCGGAAGCGGTGTTACGGCGCGAGAAAACCGGGTTCGATATTCCGGCGCACGGCTGGTTTCGCGGCGTTCTGCGGGAGCTGCTGATGGAAACCCTGCGTCCCGAAGCGGTGGAGGCCACCGGTATTTTCGATTCCCGCGCCATCCAAAACCTGATTCGCGATCATATGGAGCGGCGTATCAATGCCGGATACCATCTGTGGGGCCTGTTGACGCTGTTCCTGTGGATGAATCGCTGGAAGGTGGAAATTGTTCCTCCGCCGGAAGCCGCCCGCCCGGCGCCACAATCGCCGGAGCCGGCCCGCGCCTGAGGCTGTGCCGGACCGCACGCAGATTCACATTTGTGACTGAAAATTACAGTGCCGGTCTGATATTCTGAGCCCCATGTCGAAATCCGCAAATCCCATTCCGCCCGGTTTTCACACCCTTACGCCGCACCTCATGGTGAATGGCGCGGCCCGATTCATCGAATTTCTGAAAGAGGCGTTCGGCGCCATGGAGATCAACCGCGCGCTGGGGCCCGGTGGTAAGCTGATCCACGCGCTGCTGCAGATTGGCGATTCGATGCTCATGCTGGCGGACGATTTCGCCGAAGAATTCCACCTGCCGCCGCTGGCGCAGGGGCGCCTTCCAATGGTCCTGAACCTCTACGTGCCGGATGCCGATTCCGCCTGGGCCCAGGCGCTGGCGGCGGGATGCGATGTGGCGTTTCCGCTGGCGGATCAGTTTTGGGGCGATCGCTACGGGCAGGTGAAAGACCCGTTTGGGTTCGTGTGGGCGATCACCACAAAGAAGGAAGAGTTGACGCCGGAGGAACTCCGCGAACGCCAGGCCAAAATGTCCATGGACGCCCCATCCTAAGCGCCGCGCGCGATAATCGCGGCTTAGGTCTCCCCGCCCATGGCTCACCGAGGCTCCCGCAGGCAGTTACACATGAGGGGTGACCGAACCACTCAACCTCCCCCTCATTCCCGTTGCGGATCTCACCGCGGAACGGCTGCGTCTGGCTGCCGGCATCCGCGCCCCACGCACGCTCGCTGGATACGCGAGCGATTGGAAATCCTTCACCGCCTGGTGCAGCCGCGCTGAGCAAGTCGCGCTGCCGGCGGCCGTCGAAACCGTTCTCCAGTACCTCACCGATCTGTTGCGCCAAGGGCGGCGTGTGACCACCGCGACCCGGCACGCGAGCGGCATTGCGCATGCGCACCGCGCGGCCGGCCTCCTCTCTCCCTGTGGGAGCGAGGTGCGGCAACTGCTGCTGGGGGCCCAGCGGCTTCGCGGAGAGCAGCCCCAGCAGAAAACGCCCATAGGCCTGGCAGACCTGCGCCAGATGTGCGCCCGCCTGGGCCAGGATCCCAAAGGCGTGCGCAATCGCGCCGTGCTGCTGGTAGGCTTTGCAACGGCCCTGCGGAGGAGCAACCTGTGCGCCCTCGACCTGGCGGACGTGCGGTTCGAACAGGAGGGGATCATCGTCCGGGTGCGGAGAGAGAAACAGGACCAACTCGGGCGGGGGCGCGACATCGGCGTGCCTCGCGGGCATGCAGGCACCTGCCCGGTAGCGGCCCTGCGCGCCTGGCTGGGGATCCGCGGCGATCTGGCCGGCCCCTTGTTCTCGAGGTTGCACGGAAGCAAGCCTACCGGGCAGCGGTTGCACCCCAACCGGATTGGGGCGATCGTCAAGGCGGCGGTGCAGAGCATCGGCCTCGATCCGGCCGGATTCGCGGGCCATTCGCTGCGGGCTGGCTTCGTGACGGAGGCGGGAGAGCGCGGCGCCGGCGAGCTGCTGATTGCCGCCCAGACGGGACATCGCTCGATGAGCGTCTTGCGGCT
>DATJRE010000254.1:0-14389 GCA_035505095.1 Bryobacteraceae bacterium
CTGGCTGCCGGCAGGCTTCCGGCGGCGGACGACGTGCTTACCCGCGTGGCCGCCCATGCGGAACGCTTCGGTGAGGTGTCGCGCCAGATCTGGGAGACGCCCGAACTGGGTTTCCACGAGGACAAGAGTTCGGCGCTGCTCGAGCAGGAACTGCGCGCCAACGGATTCGAGGTGCGGGCCGGAGTGGCCGGAATGCCGACCGCGTTTACGGCCAGCTTCGGCAGCGGTAGCCCGGTACTGGTGGTGATGGGCGAATTCGACGCCCTGCCGGGCCTCTCGCAGAAGGATGTGCCGCAGCTTCTGCCGGTGGTGCCGGGCGCGCCCGGGCACGGCTGCGGACACAACCTGCTGGGGTCGGCGTCCGCGCTGGCGGCGGTGGCGATCAAGGAGGAGATGCAGGCGCGCGGGATCAAGGGCACCATCCGTTACTATGGGACACCGGCCGAAGAAGGCGGCGGGGGCAAGATCTACATGATCCACGCCGGGCTGTTCCGGGACGTGGATGCGGTGCTGGCCTGGCATCCCGCGGATGCCAACCGGGTCAACCTGGGGTCGCTCCTGGCCAACAACGGCGGGCGATTCCGGTTCTACGGCGTGGCGTCGCATGCCGCCGCGGCTCCCGAGCGCGGCCGTTCGGCGCTGGATGGGCTGATGATCATGCTCAACGCGGTGGAGTTTCTGCGCGAGCACGTTCCGCAGGAGACGCGGATACATTACGTGATCACCAACGGCGGCGCGGCGGCCAACATCGTACCGGCGTTCGCCGAGGCCAACCTGATCGCGCGGCATCCGGATGCGCAGGTGCTCGATGGGATCTGGGAGCGGATCATGAACTGCGCGCGTGCCGGCGCGCTGGCTTCGGGAACGCGCATGGAATTCGTGCAGGGCACCAATTACGCGAACGTGCTGCCCAACGATGCGCTGGAGGAAGTGCTGGCGCGGGCCATGCAGAAGGCCGGCGGCTACGAGTACACGCCTGCCGAGCGCAGCTTTGCCCAGCAGTTGCAGAAGACGCTGGGGTTCGAGGTGAAGACGCCCGGCCCGGAACACATAGAAACGAGCAAATCGGAAACCGTGAGCTCGGCGTCGAGCGATGCCGGCGATGTGAGCTGGGTGGTTCCCACCGCGCAATTCACCGCGGCCACGTTCGTGCCCGGGGTGAGCGCGCACACCTGGCAGGCGGCGGCGTGTGCCGGATCGAGCATCGGGCGGAAGGGGATGGTGGTGGCGGCACGTACGCTGGCGCTGGCCGGAGTCGATATTCTGGAGCACCCCGCCGAGGTGACGGCCGCGCGGGAGGCTTACACGAAGCGCCTGGCCGGCCGAAAGTGGACCACGCACGTGCCGGTGGATGGAAAGCCGCCTCTGGATTATGCGATGAAGTAGGCGGGATCTCGGCGTGCTGGCCCTGTCCTCACCGCGGAGACGCGGAGAGGCGAAGGAAGAACGCGGAGAAAACCAGCGTCGAGAGGGCGGGGGGAAACCGCTACCCGAATTGCACCCGCTCTACCTTCCCCACGCCGAACACGAAGCAGGCGGCGCTGGCGAGCACGATGACGGCGGCTACCAGGAAGGCGAGGTAGAACTGGCCGGTGGTCTGGACCACCCAGCCGGTCAGCCAGGGAGCGGCCACACCGGCCAGGTTGGCGGCGCCGTTTTGCAGGCTGGTCCATTTGCCGGCGGCGCGCGGGCCGGCCAGCGTCTGGGTGATGGCGTAGACGTTGGAAGTGTAGACGCCGAAGGAGAGGCAGGCCAGCATGAGGAGGGCCATGGCCAGATCGGTGTTGTGGGCCAGGGCGACAGGAAGAATGATGGTGGAAAAAGTCAGGCCTACGCCGGCGAAGAGTTTGCGCACGCGGGTGGGCGATCCGCCGCGGGCGATCCAATGGTCCGAGAGCCAGCCGCTGAACACGCTCGAAAGCGCCACCGCCAGGAACGAGAGCGAGCCGAATACGGCCATCTTGGGTTTGGCAAAATGGCGCTCTTCTTCCAGGTAGTAGGGCAGCCAGGTGATCAGGAAGTACCAGAAATAATTGGAGCAGAACAGGCCTATCGAAGTGAACCACACGGACCGCTGGCGCAGCAGGGCGGCCACCGCCGGAATGGCGGCGGGATCTTCGCGCGCCTCCACGCCCTTGGCGCGCGGCATCCACAGAATCCACGGCACCAGCCACAACAGGCTGGCGATGCCCAGCGCGAAGAAGAACGGCCGCCAGCCCAAACTGGCGATCAGCAAACCGCCCAGAAGCGTGCCCACCGCGGGGCCGGCCTTGGTTCCCGCATCGATCAGGGCGTTGGCCAACCCGCGGTGGTATTCGGGAAAATTGTTGGCCAGGATGCGCGAGTAAGAAGGGTAGGCTACGCTTTCGCCCATGCCGAGCACCAGGCGCAAGGCGAACATCGCGCCGAAGACATGTACCAGGCCGGTGACGGCAGTGGCGCCCGACCAGAGGAAGAAGCCGCCCGCCAGCACCCAGCAGACGTTGAAGCGGTCCACCAGCCATCCGGCGACGGCGAAGAGCTGGAATGCGGCGTAGGTCCAGAAAAACGCCGATTGCATCAAGCCCAACTGGTATGGGGAAAGATGCAACTCGCTCTGGATATTGGTGAGGCCCACCGAGAGGTTGGCGCGGTCCACGTAGTTCAGGAAACCCGAGATGACCAGAAGAAAGAGAATACGCGACTCGCGTCCGGAAAGCACTTCCGCATTCTATCCGAAAGCGGACGCCCCATACGAAAGCGGACGCTTGGGCCGCAGAGGGTGCGATGCCGTACCATCGCCAAACGAGTGTGGCGGCGTCCCTATGAACCCGGTGAGTTTTCGACCGCTTTTTACAAAGTTTTTACAACTCGACAATGACCTTTTGTAAACTCCCTCGTAGCATAACTTCAGGGCTTGCACAAGTGAGGAGGGGCTGATGGGATTGCTACCGGTAGCTGAGTCGATACCGGCCTACCGCGATGAACATCTGGCGGTAGATTTCGACCGCCAGGTTGCGGAGCTGGACACCACGCGGATGCTTCTGACGCGCAAGGAATACGACCTGCTGGCGCTGCTGGTGCAGCATGCCGGGCAGATCATTCCGCGCGACGTGTTGCTGCAGAGGGTCTGGGGCTACGGCGCGGAGATTCGCACGCGCACGCTGGATGTCCACGTACGCCGGCTGCGCCGGAAGCTGGGCGCATACGCGGACCAGTACATTGAGACGATTTTTGGAATCGGCTATCGCTTCCAGCCGTTTCATGCGCCTCGCTATTTCCGGCAGCCGGTGAAATCGGCATTGGCCGCGGGCGCCTGAGACCTGGCGGCGGGGGTCCGGCGGCGCCCGAACCGCTTCCCTGACAGCGACTATTATGGGAAGCGGATACCATGAACCGCCGATCTTTTCTCGAAGCCGCTTCGCTGGGGACGGCGGGCGCACTGCAGAGCACGGCACTCCAGAACGCGCAGCCGGCCGGGCACCATGTGGCCGAGCCTGCTCCGAATCCGCGGCCGAATGTGCTGTGGATTTTGGGCGATCAGTTTCGCGCGCAGGCGCTGGCCGCGAGCGGCGACCCTAACGCGCGCACGCCCAACCTGGACCGCGCGGCGGTGAACGGGGTCACCTTCACCAACCACGTTTCGGGCTTTCCGCTGTGCTGCCCGTTTCGCGGATCGATGCTCACCAGCCGCTATCCGCACCACTGCGTGCCGGGACACGAATATCCGCTGCCGGAGGGGCAGAAGACCATCGCGGACGTTTTCAATGCCAACGGCTACCACACGGCTTATTACGGCAAATGGCACCTGGGAGGCTTTCACGAGCGCGACGGGCGGGCGGCATTCTTTATCACCGATCCGGCGCGGCGCGGTGGATTCCAGACCTGGACCGGCTACGAAAACAACAACAGCCAGTGGGATTGCTGGGTACACGGCGGCTCGGGATTCAGCGCGTTTCATTACCGGCTGCCGGGATACGAGACCGACGAGCTGACCAATCTGCTGATCGGGTATTTGAAGGAGCGCGCCGCGGAGCGCAAGGGTGCGGGCGCGGGCGCGGCCAAGCCGTTCTTCGCGGTGATGAGCGTGCAGCCGCCGCACGACCCTTACGTGGCGCCGGAGGGGTTCATGGCCAACTACAATCCAGAGCGGATCGAGCTGCGCGCGGATGTGGCGCACGTTCCCAGGCTGGAGCAGCAGGTGCGCCGCGACCTGGCCGGTTACTACGCCATGATCGAGAACCTGGACTGGAACTACGGCCGCGTGGTGCAGACGCTGGAGCAGACCGGATTGCTGCCGGACACGCACATTTTCTTTTTCGCCGACCACGGCGATATGCACGGCTCGCACGGCATGCTGCGGAAGATCTGCCCGTTTGAGGAGTCCATCCGGACGCCGTATATTATTTCGGGCGGGCAGCCGCGCTACCAGCCGTGGGCGACCGGGCGCATGCCGGTGGTCTCGAACCACGTGGATATCGCGCCCACCACGCTGGGATTGTGCGGCATTCCCAAGCCTGCGTGGATGGAGGGAACCGACCTTTCGCACCACCGCATCAGCAACAAACCGGCGGCCGGGCCAGAGCCGGACTCGGCGTTTTTGCAGTGCGTGGTGGTGCCCGATCAGCTCGACACGCCGAATACGCCGTACCGCGGGGTGGTGACCCGCGACGGGTGGAAGTATGTCTGCTTCGAAGGGCGCTCGTGGCTGCAATTCAACCTGAACGACGATCCGTTTGAGGAGATCAACCTGGCGCAGTTGAACCGGTACCGGCCCGAACGCAAGAAGCTGATCGCGCGGGTGAAGCAGTGGGTGGCGGACACGGGCGACCGGTTCGGAGTGCCGGAGGATTGAGGGGCGGTAACGGCTGCGCGGTGGCTGGCGGCTGGCGGCGCCGGATGGCGGCGGGGCAGCGGACCTAGCGCGCGGGACAGCCGTAGGCGCCGGCCATGCTGGCGCGGGTCTGAGCGGCCAGATCCTGATAGTTGCCGGCGACATAGCTATCCAGCACTTTGCCGGCCGCGGTGCATAACTGCTCATGCACCAGCGGGCAATTAGGGTCGATGGAAGAGGAACCGCCGGAGGTGGCCACGGCGCACGAATCGGGATTGCTGCGATGGTAGAGATCCACCAGTTCGGTGACGAAGCGGGCGTTATCGGGATTCATGACGAGGCCTTGCAGGAGGGCGATCTCGGCCTGCCGCAGGTTGCCGGTTTCGTAATACGCCTGCGAGAGATATTCGAGTAAGTCGGTGCGCAAGCGGTAATGCACGGCCTGTTCGAGGGCGGTTACGGCCGCGCGGGAATCGCCGCTACGCAAGTAAGTGCGGCCTAACTCCTGGTCAATTTCCGGAAGCACCTGGTGAGTGGCCAGGGAGATGCGTTGCGCGTGCAACAGCACGTCCAGCGATTTGCCATACCAGGCGGCGCTTTGGGCGGGGTCGGTTTTGGCCAGTTCGTCGCCGCGCTGGCGGTACCACTCGCCGGCGTTGACGTACGGCATGGGAGTGGAGCGGTAGTCGGGGAGTTCGCCGATGATGTCCAGCGCGCTTGTCACCTGGCGAATGGCGTCGGCCAGCAGCAGCCCGGTGCCGGCATAGGTTTGATGGGTCTTGTAGCTATCCGGCTGGGCCGCAACGGCGCTGGCCCAGAGGGCTTTTTCGCTGCGCCAATCCAGGTTGCGGGCCCAGGTGCGGGCGCCCAGGGCCAGGCAAATGCACGCGACCACCACGGGGACAGCCATGGGCTTGGCCTTGGCGAAGCGGGCGGCGGCGGCTTCGACTGCCAGCACCAGGCAACCGGCGAATCCGATGGCGGGCAGGTAGAGCAGGCGCTCCGCCATGATGGTTCCGAACCGCACCAGCAGGTTGGAAGTGGGAGCGATGGCCACGAAGAAGAAGCTCACGAAAAAGAACAGCGGCCGGTTGCGCCGCCATGCGTAGAAGGCTACGGCGACAGCACCCAGGCAGGCTGCCAGGGCCAGCAGGGCTTTCCAGGTTTCCGCGCTGCCCAGGTCGCCCGTGAAGAGCGGAATGGCGCGGTAGGAGTAATCGCACGACAGGCTGGCGGGCCACAGCAGCAAGGCCAGATACTTGCCGAGCACTTTCACCGCGGTCATTTCCCCGAACAGGAAACCGGCCCCGGTGATGGGGTTATCGGTGAAGGGGAAATGGGGAGTGGGCATGGCCGGGCGCACGGCCAGGTAAGCCAGGCCGGCCAGCACCATGGCGCCGTAACCGGGCAGGCGGCTGCGCCACGGGATGCGGCTTGGAAAGGCGAGGTCGTAAAGCAGGGCCAGGCCCACCACGGTAGCGGCGCTTTCCTTGGAGAAGATGCCGATGCCGGTGGCCAGGGCGACGCCGCCGAGCCACATCAGCTTCGGGCGTCCCTGGTCCGCGGCAGCGCGGATGTGGCAGAGCAGCGCGGCCAGCACTCCGATGGCGGCCAGAATATCGGCGCGGCCCACCACATTGGTGATCGATTCGGTGAGGGCGGGGTGCACCGCCCAGACGGCGGCCACCGCCAGGGCCGGCGCCCTGCGGCGAAAGATCCGCAGGCAGAGCAGGTAGAGCAGCGTGACGGCGAGCGCGTGCAGCAGGTAATTGACCCAGTGGTACCCGGCGGGATGGGGGCCGTTGCCGAGGATGGCGTAATTGAAAAGGTAAGAGAGCGTGGTGAGCGGGCGAAACAGGCCGTTGCCGGAATTGGGATACCAGTATTCGGTGGTCCAGATGAGGTGCAGATTGCGGGATGTGACGGCAGTGATGCGCGGGTCTTTCAGCAGGATAGCGGCGTTATCGAAGACCAGCGCGGCGCTGAAGGAATTGGAGTAGGCCAACAGCGTAAGCAGCCACAAACCGGCCACCGGGAGGATGCGGCGCCAGCGTTCCTCGCGCTTGGGCGGAGTTGGAGGCGGAGGCGGCGCGGCTTGCGGAGAGGCTTTGGAAGGGCCGGCTCTCACACCGGCATTCTTGCGCATGGCTTCCTCAATGCGGCTTACCGACGCGGAGGCCGCTCCACTGTTCGGCCAGCACGATGGAATTGGCGGGATTGCGCGGATCGTATTTCACCGAGACCGGCGCCGCCGCTACCAACTCGGGGGGCAGCATGGCTTTGAGCGGGCCGATATCCTGGCAGGCGGTGTATTCCACGCCGCGCACGTCGTAGGAATAGAACAGCATCTCGCCGCGCAATTCCACCAGGGTGGCGTCGGCCATTTTGCCGAAGGCGGCCAGGGCACGGCGGCGGCGGCGTTCGCGTTCCGCGGGAGTGATGCGGGAAAATTTCCACGCGCGGTACCCGATCAGCGCGACCAGGACGACGAGCACTCCGGCCAGGATGAGGGTGACCGTCTCCGCGGTCGAGAGAGAAGCCAGAGCACCCGGCATTTAGAAAACGGCCTACCCGGCGACGGGCGTCTCCTTGAAGACTTTGCCCCAGTCTTTCAAAAACTGCTCCAGGCCCTTGTCGGTGAGGGGATGGCTGAAAAGCTGGTCCATCACTTTGAAAGGCATGGTGCCGATGTCGGCGCCCGCCAGAGCGGCGTCCATGACGTGCATGGGCGAGCGCAGGGAGGCGGCCAGCACCTGGGTGGTGTATCCGTAATTCTTGTAGATCTGGACGATGTGGCGGATGAGTTCCATGCCGGAGGAGCTGATATCGTCGAGCCGTCCGACGAAAGGGCTGACGAAATACGCGCCGGCCTTGGCGGCGATGAGCGCCTGGGTGGCGGAGAAGCAGAGGGTGACGTTGACGCGGATGCCTTCCTTGCTGAGCGCCGCGCAGGCCATGATGCCGTCGCGGGTGAGGGGGCATTTGACCACGATGTTCTTGTGGATTTTGGAAAGGCTGCGGCCTTCGCGGATCATGGCCGAAGACTCAGTGGCGACCACTTCGGCGCTGATATCGCCATCTACGATGTCGCAGATGAGGCGGACCTGTTCTTCGATCGGCCGGCCCTCTTTGGCGATGAGGGACGGGTTGGTGGTGACGCCATCGAGGATGCCCCAGCCGGCGCCTTTCTTAAGCTCCTCCAGATTCGCAGTGTCGAGAAAAAACTTCACGTGATAGTCCCCTCCGGATCATCCTCAGTTTAGCATCATCGGCCGCGGGGGACCGGGAGGGGGGCCGTTGTTCCGGTTGCCGCAGGTCACCGCGGAGGAGACGTATGGGCTGGGGTCGACGTTCTCGGCGCGGGCGGCGGGGCCCATTCACCGCGGAGACGCGGAGAGGCGGAGGAAGCGCGGAGAAGAGCCAAGGAAAAGTCGTAGAGGAAAAAGCGGAGAAAAACAAACCGCGCGTCAGCGGGCTTTCGCTTAGAGCTGGAAGTATCGCCGAACGGGGCCGCGGAGCAGGGCGTAGAGAAACGGATCGACTGCTGGCGACGTTCTCGGGGCGGGCGGCGGAGCCCATTCGACGCGGAGACGCGGAGAGGCGGAGGAAGCGCGGAGAAGAGCCAAGGAAAGGCAAGGTCGCGGAGGAAGCGGAGTATCCGGAGGGAAGCGGAGGAAAAAGCGGAGAAAAACAAACCGCGCGTCAGCGGGCTTTCGCTTAGAGCTGGAAGTATCGCCGAACGGGGCGGCGTAGAGAAACGGATCGACTGCTGGCGACGTTCTCGGGGCGGGCGGCGGAGCCCATTCGACGCGGAGGCGCGGAGAGGCGGAGGAAGCGCGGAGGAAAACAAGCCGCGCGTCAGCGGTTCTCCGGGGCACGGCGGGGCCAGCGGCGGCGGGCTTTCGCTTAGATCTGGAAGTATTGCCGAACGAGGGCCGCGGAGCAGGGCGTAGAGAAACGCGGAGCTGATCAGGCGGCCGGCGGTGGTTCGCAGCCAATCTCGGGTCATGGCAAGGCCCACGGTATCGCCGCAGGCATCGACGGCGAATAACGCCACGGCGCACCACCAGGCCCATTTTTGGCGCTGGAGCAGGGCTCGGCCGCAGGCTAAAGTCCCGGCGCTGAGCAGCGGCACGAAGACGCCCGAAACCCGACCCATTGCGCGAAAGACGGCTTCCCCAGGCGGGTTGAGTCGGAATCCGTCCTGGGCCCTGGAGCCATGGCGCGACGCCGTTCGCTGTGTAGCCGATGGACGGACGGCAGCCGCTGCCGCCGCGGCTCTTCGCTCGCCTTTGCCGGATGCTAAACTCTCTATTTACATGACCAAAGTGACGCATTTGGAATGCAGCCTGTGTGCCAAGGTTTTGGAGGCCGGCAGCGTCGCCAATCTCTGCGAATGCGGAGGACCGCTGCTGGTCCGCTATGATATCGATACACTGCGGCACCGCTGGCGGCGGCGCGAGGTGGCGCATGGTCCTTCGAGCATGTGGCGGTATGCGCCGATTCTGCCGGCGCCGAACGAATCGATCGTGACGCTGGGAGAGGGTTGGACGCCGCTCATCCGCACACGGCGGCTGGGCGCGCGCATTGGCGCTGAATCGCTGTGGGTGAAGGACGAGGGCCTCAATCCGACGGCTTCTTTCAAGGCGCGTGGGCTGTCGTGCGCCATCTCGATGTGCGTGGCGCTGGGCATCCACAAGGTGGCCATCCCTTCGGCCGGCAATGCCGCCAGCGCGCTGGCCGCGTACTCCGCCGCGGCGGGCATCGAAGCCTTCATTTTCATGCCGCGGGATGTGCCGCAGGCGAATTTCCTGGAGTGCAAAGCTTACGGCGCCAACGTGACGCTGGTGGATGGGCTGATCAGCGATTGCGGCCGCATGGTGGCGGAGCGCGGACCGGTGGAAGGCTGGTTCGACATCAGCACGCTCAAGGAACCGTACCGCATCGAAGGCAAGAAGACCATGGGCTACGAAGTGGCCGAGCAGATGAATTGGGAACTGCCCGACGCGATTTTCTATCCGACCGGCGGCGGGGTCGGATTGATCGGCATGTGGAAGGCGTTCGAAGAGATGGAGCGCCTGGGGTGGATCGGTTCGCGCCGGCCGAAGATGGTGGTGGTGCAGGCGGAAGGCTGCCAGCCGGTGGTGCGCGCTTTTGAGGAGAACGAACCGCGCAGCCGCTTCTGGGAGGGCGCGCAGACGGTCGCGGCCGGGCTGCGGGTACCCAAGCCGCTGGGCGATTTTCTGGTGTTGGAGGCAGTCCGCGCAAGCGGCGGCACGGCCATCGCGGTGAGCGACGACGAGATGCTGGACGCCGGAATTCAACTGGCCTCCGACGAAGGCATCTACGCCGCGCCCGAAGGCGCCGCCTGCGTAACGGCCGCGCAAAAGCTGCTGGCATCGGGATTCCTGAAGCCTACGGACCGCATCGTGCTGTACAACACCGGCTCCGGTCTGAAGTACCCGGAGGCTTATCACACGCGGTTTCCGCGGACCCCGGCGGGCGAGTAGGCGCGCGGGGGAACCGGCCCCGGGTGGACCGCGGCTGATTTTCTTTTTCGGGCCGTATCTTTTTCGCGCTTTCCGCTAAGCATACATAGTGGCATCGGAATTTGAGCTGGCGGAGCTTGCCGCGCGCGGCGATGTCGGGGCTTTCCAGGCGATCTGGAATGCGCATCGGGCAGCCATCTACCGCTTTGCCTGCTGGATGCTGCGGGACCCGGCCGCGGCCGAAGACGTCACGCAGGAATGTTTTCTGGTTTTGCTTCAACGCCCGGGGCGTTTCGATCCGGCGCGCGCTTCGCTGCGGACGTTGCTGCTGGCGATTGCGCGCAACCAATGCTCGATCCGCCGGCGCAAGGCTCAACTGGAAACCGGGCTGGCGGATGAAGGTGCGGATTTGCCGGCGCCGGAATTGGCGACCGCGCAACTGGCTTCCGCGGAGTGTGCCGCCATCCTGAATGCGGCCATCGCCAATTTACCGCCGCTGCAACGGGAAGCACTGTTTCTGTTTGAATACGAAGGGCTGTCGCTCGAAGATGCTGCCGCCGTGGCGGGCACCGATACCGGCACGCTCAAATCGAGACTCTATCGAGGCCGCCAGCGGTTGAAGCGCGAGTTGAGCTGGTTGGCGAAGGAAGGATTCTGACCATGGAGCACGATTCCGAAATACAAGCTCTGATCCGCCAGTGGGTGGCACCCGATGCTTCACCGGGGATGAATGACCGTATGCTGGCGCGATTCCATGCTCGGCGGAGGCCGTTCTGGAAACGGCGAATCGAACTGCGCGTTTCGATTCCCACGCTGGTTCCGGCAGCGGCGCTGCTGCTGTTGCTCGCCTGGGGCGCGTGGTCCGGATGGCAAAGCGCGGCGCGAAGCTCCTTCCGCGAACGCATGGGCGGGTTTGAGCCGGTGGCCGCTCCGCAACTGCGCACCAGCGCGAGGGTCACTTCGCCGGAGGTCCGGCCATGAGACGGTGCTGGCTGATCCCACTCTTATTGCCCTCCACAGGATTGGCAGCGGTGTCCGCCGTCTGCAACACTTCCATCTACCTCGGCGAAACCCACGTAGTGCTTACAGTGCTAGCGTCTGGCATCGACGACCCGCACCACGATCAGCGCACCCTTCGCGCACTTTGTGGGAATCGCGCTGCAGAAGGCAATATGGTCCAACGCGTATTTCCGGACCTTTCCGGCAAACCGGCTTTTGGCTACAACCTCTCTATCGTGCCCGATCGCGCCAGGCGTAGCTTCAGGATCACGGTGGCGAGGCCCGCGAGCGGCCTGCGGTCGTTTTCAAAACTGCCTGCGGCGGTGACCATCGGGGATGGGGACCGCGTGGATATTCCGGTGCTTGAGAACTCGAAAACGGGCGTCCGCATTGTGGACAGCTACGCGATGGCTTACCGCGGCACCGGCGTGGCGACCCTGCCGATGCCGCGCGATTTTCCGGGCTACGCTGCCGCAGGGACGCTGGTGCGCCTCGAAGAGCCGCACCTGCGCAGTGAAACTTCGGACCTGGGCGACAATCCGCTATTCGGCATTTCCGGGCCTTTGGTGTGGATCTATAGCCGGTGGCTGGGCAGGGTGTCATTCAGCGCCACGCCCCGCGCCGGGTTTCGGCGGCTGGCGACCGCCGAAGGGGCGACCATCGGCTTCACCGATGGCGTGGAGCACTACCGCCTGGACTTGGGCGCGAACGCGCTCCCTGTGCCAGGCGCGTGGTGGCTGTGGGTGAAGCGCGATCCGGATTTCAAGCCGCCGCCTGGGCCGTGGACGGGCGAGGAACTGCACCGCGGAACGCTGGCGCTCGGCGCGGAACGCTGAAGCGCGTTCCTGCGACAATGAGACAGATGAGAGAGCTTGCGCTGGAAGCGCTGGACGCAGTGGCGGGGCGGGGCGTCACGTACGCGGATGCCCGGGCGGTGGAGATTCGCTCGCGCGATATCTCGACCAAGAACGGCAAGGCCGGGCACGTCTCGGCGGGGGAATCGGTGGGGGTCGGCATTCGCGTGCTGGCCTTCGGCTGCTGGGGATTTGCGGCCACGGGGGACCTTTCGCGCGAGGGCCTTCAGGCGGCCGGCGCACTGGCTTTGGAAATTGCCCGGTCCGGCACGGCGGCGCGCAAGCAGGAGGTTTCGCTGGCGCCCGAAGAGAAGCACGAGGCCGTGTGGGTTTCGCCTGTCGCCATTGACCCGTTCACCGTGCCGGTGGACCGCAGCTTGGGCGCGCTGCTGGCGGTGGATGAGGAACTGCGCCGCACCGCGGGCGTGAACCTGGCGGAAACCGCGATGCATTTCGAGCGGCGGCGCCAGGTGTTCGCTTCCACCATCGGGAGCCTGATTGACCAGACGCGCTTCGTGACCGGGGCGGGCTTTTCGGCGCTCAGTTTCCGCGAGGGCGAGATTCAGAAGCGGTCGTACCCCAACTCGTTCGGCGGGCAATTCCAGTTGAAGGGCTACGAGCTGATCGACGAGCTGCGGATGCTGGAAAACGCGCCGCGGATCGCCGAAGAGGCCGTGGCCCTGCACTCGGCCGCGCAGTGTCCGGAAGGCCATTTCGACCTGATCCTCGACAGCTCGCAACTGGCGCTGCAGATTCACGAATCCATCGGGCACCCCATCGAACTGGACCGTGTGCTAGGCAGCGAAGCCAATTACGCGGGGATGAGTTTTCTGACGCTGGACCAGCTTGGCAAATTGCGCTACGGCTCGCCGGTGGTGAACGTGGTGTGCGACGCGCGCCCGGAGCACGGCCCCGGCCTGGGCACTTTTCTGTTCGACGATGAGGGCGTGCCGGCGCAATCCACCGATATCATTCGCGAGGGCCGCTTCACCGGTTACATGACCTCGCGGGAGACCGCGGCCACTGTGGGCGACACGCACTCGAACGGGTGCATGCGGGCGGACGGATGGGCGCGGCTGCCGCTGATCCGCATGACCAATGTCTCGCTGGTTCCGGGGCCGCATTCGCTCGAGGAAGTCTTCGACACGCCGCACGGGATCTACATGGAGACCAACCGGAGCTGGTCGATTGACGACAAGCGCTACCACTTTCAGTTCGGCTGCGAGATCGGCTGGGAGATGCGCCACGGCAAGCGCATCCGGATGCTGAAGAACCCCAGCTACAGCGGGATTACGACCGAGTTCTGGAACGCCTGCCAGGCCATTGCCGGGCGCGAGCACTGGACGCTGTGGGGCGTGCCAAATTGCGGCAAAGGGCAGCCGGAGCAGGTGATGGGCACGGGCCACGGGGCCAGCCCGGCGCGCTTTGGCGGAATCAAAATCGGGAGCGCGTATGCAGGCTGAAGATTGCCGGCGGCTGTTCGGCCAGGTGGAGGATGCCGCGCGAGGGATGGGCGTACGCGAGATCGAGGCCATCGTCTCGTTTGAAAGCCAGGCGCTGACGCGCTTCGCCAACAATGCCATTCACCAAAACGTGGCGGAGCGGGAGGCGCATCTTTCGGTGCGGCCGGTGATTGAGGGCCGCACGGCGCGCGCGTCTACCAACCGGCTGGACGCGGAGTCGATCCGGCGGGTGGTGGAGGAAGCTGTCGCCATCACCCGGCTGACCGCGCCCGACCCGACCATGCCGGAGCTGGCGGGGCCGGCGGATTACACACCCGTGGAGCGCTACTTCGCAGCCACCGCGCGGGCCACCCCCGAGGAGCGCGCGCAGACAGTGGCCGAAGCCATCGCCGTGGTGGAAGGCGCGGGGCAGACGGCGGCGGGCATTTATTCGACGGGCGAATCGGTGTATGCGCTGCTCAACTCGCGCGGCGTGTTTGCCCGCCACGCCGAGACGATGGCGCGCTTTTCGATTACGGCGATGGCTCCGGGCAGCTCCGGCTGGGCCAAGGCCAGCCACTGCGACCACCGCGCGCTTCGGCCGGCCGAACTGGCGCGCGCCGCGGCGGAGAAGGCCGCCCGGTCGGCCAACCCACGCGAGTTGCCGGCGGGCCGCTACACGGTGATTCTGGAGCCGGCGGCGGTGCTGGACCTGGTGGGCCAGATGTTCGGCGATTTCAGCGGCACTGCCGTGCGCGATGGCCGCAGCTTCCTGAACAACCGCATGGGCAG
>DATJRE010000255.1:0-8446 GCA_035505095.1 Bryobacteraceae bacterium
TACGTGGTGCGGATCAGGATGCCGGTGTTGATGTCGCCGTTGAGCGAAATCATCCCCACCGCGCCTCCGTACCAGCCGCGCGCATCGCGCTCCAGCGCTTCCACGGTCTGCGCGGCAGCCTTCTTGGGCGCGCCAATCACGGTTACGGCCCACATGTGGCTGAGGAACGCATCCAGCGCATCGAAGCCTTCCTTGAGGAAGCCTTCCACGTGATCCACGGTGTGGAACACCCCGGCGTAGGATTCGATCAGCCGCCGGCCAATCACCCGCACCGTGCCCGGTTCCGAGACCCGCGACTTGTCGTTGCGGTCCACGTCCGTACACATGGTCAGCTCGGATTCTTCCTTGGTCGATTTCAGCAGCTCGCGGATGTTTTCAGCGTCGCGCAGCGGGTCGCCGGTGCGCTTGGCGGTGCCCGAAATCGGGCAGGTCTCCACGCGGTGCCCTTCCACCCGCACGAACATTTCGGGCGACGCCCCCACCAGTTGCTCTTCGCCGAATTGCAGCAGGAACTCGTAAGGGCTGGGGCTGGCGCGCTGCACGCGCTCGAACAGCTCGGAGGCTTTCCCGGAATACGGCGTGCGGAAGGTCTGGCGCAGCACCACTTCGTAGTAATCGCCGCGGCGCATGCCCTCGCGCACCTTCTCCACGTTGGCCATGTATTCTTCGGGCGTGTGATCGGAAACAATCGGACCCGGTTCACCGGCCGGCGCCGCGGGCACCAGCGCCCCATCGCGCGGCAAGCCGGTGGTGGACACGCCTTCGCGCGAGAAATCGAACCGGTAGCGCTCCACCAGTTCCTTCTTGCGGTCCATGAACCAGATGTCGTCGCAAAGGTACAGGTGCAGGTCTTTGTGGCCGCTGCGGGGCAGCTTTTTCTCAATGGGCTCGAACTGAAACAGCAGGTCGTACCCGAAGGCCCCCACCAGGCCCAGGCGCGGCTCCTCTTCGCCGCGAAATTCCTCGATCAGCGCACGCAGGATGGAAAACGCCGAAGGCTGCTTGCTGCGCTCCTCTTCCGGAAACAGCTTCGGCAAAGGCTTCAGGCGGCCCCGAATGCCGCCATCCGCAACGGCGAAGCTCTCCCAGTGCGGGTTGTCCGCCAGAACCGGCGCCAGCAGTCCGCAGATGATTTTGCCGCGCTCATTCAGCGGGCGGAACTCCACCTGGCGGTCATAAGCGACCACCTCCAGGGGCGGGCAGGTGGAGGCGATATCCCAGCGCGAATACCGTCCGGGATATTCGTATCCCGAAGAGAGGTAGATGCCACGGTGGCGGTCCAGATCGTGCAGCAGATGTTTCAGGCCCCGGCGGAAGCCGGCTTTGGAAACGCTGCGCGTGACCTTGATCCCGTGGGGAGTCGTGTAGCTTGTTTCGCGCATGGGAATTTCCCTGTGGGTGAGTTTCAGGATAGCACGCGAACCGGGCACTTACAGGGAATCGGGCATCCCCGAAATGGCGGCAGGTGCCCGCGCGCCAGGCAACGAAGGAGAGACTCGGTCCCCAACCGCGTGATTCGCCCGCCTGCTAACGCGCGCGGCTCAACATCGAAACCGAGCTGCGCCCGTGAGGGAACGGACCTCGCGGCCGGAAAACCTGGCCCCGGACGCTCCAACCCTGAAAATTGGCAGCACGTGACACCTGCCTCGGCCTCGCGCCCGTTGATCGTCCAGCATGTTTGAAACGGTTCTTCCGGCAGTTAGACAACTTATACGCCCGGCTCGGATGGGAATTCCCGCCCTTCCGCTTTTGTGCCGGCCGCCGGCAGCAATGCTTCCAGCCGCGTGAGGATTTCGCCGGCCAGGCCGGCGGCGCGCTTCAAATCATGAGCGGCCCCTTCTACCACCAGCACATCCGTGCGCCCGGGAATCGCTGCCGCAGCCTCCCGCAGTTCTTCGGGGGAGCCGAATGGATCGTTGGTTCCGTGCACAAACAGGGCCGGAATCCGCCAGTCTCCAAAATACGCAGTGCGCTTTTTCTCCGGCCGTCCTGGGGGATATAAAGGATACGAGAGCAGCAGCAGCGCGTCGGCCAGCCGGGGGTCTTCCGCGCCGGTCATGGCCGTCTGCCGCCCGCCATAGGAATGCCCGCCTGCGATCACGCGCCCCGGCGCCATCGGCCTCAGCGCCGCCACCGCCTCGCGGACGCCCTCCCGGTCGCGCGCCGCCACGGCGGGATACGGCGGACCTTTGGGCCGCTGCTGCCGAAACGGCAGGTCGTAACGCAGCACCAGGTAGCCCGATTCGGCAAAGTCCCGCGCCAGCTTCACCAGCAGCGGCGCATCGCGGTTGGCGCCGGCCCCGTGCGTAAGCGCGATGGCGTCGCCGCGCGGCCGATCCGGACGGTGCAAAACGCCCCGCACTCCGCCGGATTGGAAAGGCTCATCCACGTTTGGACGCTCGTTCCCCGTCGTTCCGCTCGCGTAGGCACCGTCCGGCGGCGGGCGCCGCGCTACCGGCCCCATCCCAGATCCCCTCCGCTCCTCTGGCAGCGTTCCGCCGAATCGACGCAAGCTCCTCCGCGGCCCCGCGAGAATCCGTCCCAGGGCGTACGCTCATCGGCCGCGCGCGCCAAATCCGCCCGCGCCCACGCTGCTCCGCGGCGCCGCGAAAATCCGCCCTCCGCCTCTGATCCCGCGGGCCGCCCGGCCGCCACGGTTATTCCTTCTTTTTCAGCCGCGAATCGTTGTCCTGGATGAAACGCCGGATCTCCTCGGACATTCCCAGCAGTTTCTCCCACTGCTCCCGGTACAGCGTCACCGGAAAGCGCCCCAGCCCATAAACCGACAGCGCCCCTTTCTCGCTCACCTTCAGGGACATCTGGCCCCGTACCGCAGGCTTCTTCAAATTCTCATTTTCGGCGCGCAGGCGCTCTATCTCAGCTTGTAGTTCTTCTTCAGACGGCATAGCTTGTTTCCAGTGATACCACACCCTGCCCATGCTACGCTAAGCTTTCCCGCGGCATGCCCGAGTTCCAAGCCATTCTATTCGACTTTGACGGTGTCCTGCTGGACAGCGAACCGGTCCACTGCGCCTGCTGGGCCGAAGAACTGGCGCCCTTGGGCGTCACCCTGACCTGGGACTTCTACCGCCAGTCCTGCATCGGCATCGACGACCGCGACATGCTGCGCATGATGGCCACCCAGTCCGACCCGCCGCGTGACTGGCGCGACCTGTGGGCCCGCTACCCGGCCAAAAAGGAGCGTTTCCGTGCCCGCATGATCGCCCAGCCCGCGTTCGATCCCATCCTCGACGGCCTGTTGGCGGACTTGCACCGCCGTTACCGGCTGGCGGTGGTTAGCTCCAGCTCCTGTTCGGAAATCGAGCCGCTGCTGGTGGCCGGAGGCCTGCGCCCACACTTCGATACCGTGGTAGGCGGCGAGCAGGTGGAACACCATAAGCCCGCGCCCGACCCGTATCTGCTGGCCGCCAGCCTCCTGGGAGTCACGCGGGCGCTGGTGCTGGAGGATTCTCAGGCAGGAATCGCCAGCGGACGCGCCGCCGGATTCGAGGTCCTCGCCGTGGAGCGGCAGGCGGATGTGCCCGGGTTGCTCCGGCGAAGGCTGGGCGAAGAGAGCGGGTAAAGGCGCTATGCCTCCCGCAGCCGCTCGGCGGCCATTTCCGCCGTGATGTCGCGCTGCGGACCGGCCAGCATTTCATACCCCACCAGGAATTTACGCACGGTGGCCGACCGCAGCAGGGGCGGGTAGAAATGCGCATGCAGGTGCCACTCCTCATGCGGCAGCCCGTCGGTAGGCCGCTGGTGGAAGCCGAAGGAGTAGGGAAACGCCGTCTGAAACAGGCGGTCGTAACGCCCGGTGACGTTGCGCAGGATTTCCGCCAGCCCCCTGCGCTCCGCGGGGTTCAGCTTGTCGATGCCGGTCATGTGCCGCTTGGAAAGCAGCATGATCTCGAACGGCCACACCGCCCAGAAGGGCACCAGCGCTACGAAGCCCTGGTTTTCCTCCACGATGCGCTCCTGTGCCGCCTTCTCCAGGCGCAGATAGTCGCACAGCAGGCAGGCGCGGCGGCTCTCGCGCCAGTTGCGCTGGGCGTTCTCCTCCTTGACGATTTCGTTGGGGATGCTGCGGCTGGACCAGATCTGGCAGTGCGGATGCGGATTGCTGGCGCCCATCATGGCGCCGCGGTTTTCGAAGATCTGCACGTAATTGAGGATCGGCCGCGCGCCCAATTCGGTGAACTGGTCCACCCAGGTGTCCACCACCAGGCGCAGCGCCTCCAGGTCCATATTGGCCATGGTGAGGTTGTGCTGGGGGGAGAAACACACCACGCGGCAGAGGCCGGGCTCGGTTTCGGCCAGCAGCAGCCCGCCGCGCTCGAAACGGTCCGGCCCGGTATCGGGCTTGAGCGCAGCGAAATCGTTATCGAAAACGAACGTGGAGGTGTACTCGGGGTTGCGGACCCCGCCCGCGCGGGCATTGCCGGGGCAGAGGTAGCATTGCGGATCGTAGTCCGGCTGCTTCTCCACGGCCGCTTCCTCGACTTGCCCTTGCCAGGGCCGCTGGGTGCGGTGGGGCGAAACCAGCACCCATTCCCGCGTCAGAGGATTGAAGCGGCGGTGGGGGTCCTGTTTCCAATCGATCATTCATACTTAGGGTAGCTTGAAGTCGCTCGAGGGAGTGCGGTTTTGACACGGAGGACCCTCAGAGATCGATTTCCACATCCCCCTTGGGTCGGGAGCAGCAGATCAGCAGATTCCCTTCTGCGGCCGGCTCCAGCGGTTCGGGTTGATATTCCACGGCGCCGCCGACAAGTCCGCATTCGCAGGTGTGGCAGACGCCCGTTCGGCAGGACCAGGCCGCGGGAACATGACAGGCTTCGGCAAATTCGAGCAAGCTTTGGAATGCCGGACCCCACGAAGCCGTAACCCCGCTGCGGGCAAATGACACTTGAGGCCCCGCACCGGGCCCCGCACCGGGCAAGGATCGCGGTGGTCCAGGCGGCGTCTTAGGCGCGGCGATGCCAGGAGTGATGGACTCGCCGGGTCCGAAGATCTCGCGGTGGATGCGCTGCGCTTGGACGCCCCAGCCCTTCAGCCCCGCCGTAAAAGCAGCCAGGAAGCCTGCCGGCCCACAGAGGTAGAAATCGGCTTGCCGCGGAACGCCGAGCTGTTCCAGAGTGGCGATGTCTAAATGGCCGGCCGCATCAAAATCCCGCCCCATCTGATCGGCTGGTTCGGGCTGGCTATACGCAATATATCTTCGCCCGTTGGCAACCTCCGATATCAGCCGGCGCGACTCGTCGGCAAACGGATGCTCCCCCCGATTACGGGCGCCCTGCAGCCACCAGACCGGGCGCTGCGTCTCGTTCCGCGATACCAGCGCGTAGAGCATGGCCATTACCGGTGTGGCTCCGATCCCGGCGCTCAAGAGAACCACCGGGTCGCGGTCCTGCTGGAGCGTGAAGCTGCCGCGCGGCGCGGCCACTTCGAGCGAGTCTCCCGCTTTGACGCTGCGATGCAGGAAATTGCTCACCGCGCCCATCGGTTCGCGCTTCACGCTGATGCGATACACGCCCGCGTCGGGAGCGCCGGAAAGCGAGTAGCTGCGAAGCACCGGCGGCAGCTCCGGCTTCGGCCGGACTCTCAGTACCAGAAACTGGCCTGCGATTGCGGCTGGTAACGGCGAGCCGTCCGGAGCGGCGAACACCAGCGATACCACGTCGGCGGTCTCCGGTTCTACGCGCGCCACCCGCAGCACACGAAATCCGGTCCATGCCGGCGGGGGAAGAGTGGTGGTCAAGCCCGCATTGCCCCTGCCTGGGGAGCCGTTGTCATGCTGCACCAGCAAGGCTTGGAGGGAACCCTTCCAGCCCGGGCTCAGCGCCTGTACCCGCAAGGCGCGCTCCAACCCATCCCGCGGATGGCCCGGAAGATACAGCAGGCCGTCCACTTCCGCGATGGTCACATGCTCCGCGCCCTCGGCCATCTTCACAATCTCGTCGCCCGCGCCCACCAGGCCTTCCTGGATGACGCGAAAGTAAAAACCGGGACGCCGATGCGAAACCAGCAAGGCCGCCATTTGCGGCTCGTCCATGCGGATGCCCACCCGGTAACAAGTGACGCGCGGCTGCGTTACTTCGAAAGCCGCGCCGCCGATCCGGTAACGGTCGCCGATGCAGACTTCGTCGTCCGGCAAACCCTCGACGGTGAAGTTTTCGCCGAACTGCCCGTAGACGAAATCGTTGCGGTTGAGGTGATGCTCCCAATGGCGGTAGGAGTCGAGTTGATAAACCATCACGGCGCGCTGCTCGCCGCCGTGCCCCGCGAGGTCGCCTTGGCCGTCGCCGTCGATGTTCAACCGGCGCACCATGCGGCGGTCGCTCACGGCTTGTTTCCAGATGCCGGTGTGAACCGTGGCGCCGCGCCAGGCCACATCCCGGGGAAGGCCGACGTTCAGTGAGATCAGGCGGGGCATCCGGTCATCCTCCGAACTCCAAACCCAGGTGCTCCCTTAATTGTGGCACCAGGCAACGCAAAAACGCTTCGCGATGGCGAACCCAGCGTCCAGGATAGGGCAGCTCGATCATGGGGCCCCGCCAGCCCGCGCGTTCCGCCGCGCGCCGCACATTCCCCTGGATGGACCGCAACAAAATCACGATGGCGGCTGGTTGAAACCGCCTGATGCTGCGGCTCAGGAACGGCTCGCCGGCAAGACAGCTCGCGCGCCGCGCCGGCCCATCGAGATGGTCGACCGGCTCGGCGCACACATCGATCAGGTAGCACCCGGCGCTTTGAAATCGCCCGAGGAATTGTTCATCCGTCACCGAGGGATCGAGGGCGCAAAAGGCATCCCGTATGGCGCGATACAACCCCGAATCCCGCTGGTAGAAAAAGCGGCCCGAAGCGGGTGGCGACTCGCCGACAAATAGAAGTCGAACCTTCGTCGGCTGGTACCGGCGCCGGAGGCGTTCCTGGCTGGTTTTCACGAGAGTTCTCACCGGCAGACGGGCAACTTGATGGCCGCTACTCCATCTCAAACACCAGGATGGCCCGCCCGAGATGGATCTCGTCGCCGGATTGCAGCTTCACGCCGCGGGAGGTGCGGTGGACTTCCTGGCTCATGCTGTCGCGGACGATCCACGCTCCGGGACCGGCAAGCTCTCCAGCGGGGACGGCCACGGGCGCGCCTCCGCGGGCGTACCAGCGATCGTTGAAGAGGCGGTATTCGCCGGTGGTGGGGTCATAGGTGATGTGGGCGTGCTCCCGCGAGACGGAGCGGTTGATTTCGGTGTCTTCGGCGAACACCAGGTCGTTGCGGCGGTAGATGCCCTGCGAGCGGTACACGTCTACCACGCGGCCGATGTTGATGCGGACTTTGTCGAGGCGCATCTCGGGGACGTTGGCGGTCCCCTGGCGCACGATGAGGCGCGCTGCGGCACGGGCCACTCCGGCCGGCCGTTGCGAAGTGGCCTCCACCAGCAGCCACGGTTCTTCGGGCTTGGGCAACTCGGCGGTGGCGCGGACCTCCACGCGGAGATTATCGGGATACTTGCAGCCGGCCGCCGTCAGGGCGCTGCGAACCTCCTGCTCCAGGTACCGGCGGAAGAACTGGCCGCTGAACACGGACTGGCGGGCCTCTTCGGCGCCGCGCAGTTCGACGCGCAGAAGGTCGAAGGGGAAAACCTTGCGGCCGCCCAGGGTTTGGATCTTCTCGCGGACCTGGTCGAGCAACGCCAGGCGGATTTCCGCCAGCTCCGGCGGCTCTTCCGGGCGCCCCTGCGCCAGAGGGGCTTCAAAGAGGGTTCTGCCGAATTTTTCCAGGTATTCGCCAAGCTTCATCGGTTATACCTTCCGGGGATTGGGTGTCCGAGGGGATGGATCATAGCCGCTGATAAACGCCGATGAATGTTGATAAAGATGAGATTCATGAGGATCGTGGTTTTATCAGCGTTCATCGGCGTTCATCAGCGGCTAATTGCTTCGTGCGGGCGACCAGAGACAGGCACGGATAAAACCAAACCGAGTGGTATTGTCTTGGTTTCTTATCTCCGTTCCTCCCGTGGCCGATCATAGCCGCTGATAAGCGCAGAGGAACGCTGATAAAGATGAGATTCATGAGATTCGTGGTTTTATCAGCGTTCATCGGCGTTCATCAGGGGCTAATTTCTTCCTGCTGGCGACCACAGACAGGCACGGACCAAACCAAACCGAGTGGTATTGTCTTGGTTTCTTATCTCGGTTCCTCCCGTGGCCGATCATAGCCGCTGATGAACGCAGAGGAACGCTGATAAAGATGCGATTCATGAGGATCGTGGTTTTATCAGTGTTCATTGGCGTTTATCAGCGGCTAATTGCTTCGCGCGGGCGACCGTAGACAGGCACGGACCAAACCAAACCGAGTGGTATTGTCTTGGTTTCTTATCTCGGTTCCTCCCGTGGCCGATCATAGCCGCTGATGAACGCAGAGGAACGCTGATAAAGATGC
>DATJRE010000256.1:0-13224 GCA_035505095.1 Bryobacteraceae bacterium
CGGCGGGGTGATGCACGAATCGGGCGGCGCCACGCGCGACGTGGTTCCGTTCGAAGGAAAGCGGGTGCAGAAGGGTGTGTATAAGGTGCTTCTGCCCACCAGCCTGGGCGCGGGCGAGTACGGGTTCCTGCCGCCGGGAGCGGGTGCTTCGCACAGCAGCGCTTCGATCGGCAAGATCTACACCTTCCGCATCATCGAATAGTTGTCGCCTTTACTCGTACTGCAGCGCCTGAAGCGGGTCCACGCGGATAGCGCGGCGGGCCGGGTACCAACTGGCCAGGATGGCGATGCCCAGCCACACCGCGCTGGCGGCCGCGAAAGCGACCGGGTCGATTGGATTCAGGCCGTAGAGGCAACTGCGCAGCAGGCGAACGCTGCCAGCGCTGAGGACCAGTCCGGCGGCTACGCCGATGGCGGTGATCCCCAGGGCACGGGCCATCACCATCCGCCAAACCGCGTCGGGTTGTGCGCCCAGCGCCATGCGAATCCCTATTTCGCGGGTCCGTTGGGTGACGCTGTAGGACATCACACCGTAGAGGCCCATGGCGGAGAGAACCATCGCCAGCAGCCCCAGGCTTCCCAGCAAGGCCGTCTGCCATTTGAGTTCCCAGAGCGAAAGGGCCACGGCGTCTTCGAAACTGCGCAGTTCGCCGATCTGCAGCCGCGGTCCGGCGCTCTCCACCAGTTGCATCAGAGGCTTGGCCCAGTGGTAGGGGTTGGATTCGGTTTCGAGAATCAGGGCGAAGGAGTTTTCGGACGGCTCATCGAGGCGCGAGATGTAATAGAAAGGTTCGGCGGGCCGGTCGAGGCCGGCGTAGCGGCTGTCACGGGCGATACCGGCAACCTGGGCGAGGCGTCGGCTGGGTGAGGTGCAACCGAGCCAGAGCGTCCGGCCGACGGCCTCTTCCCCGGGCCACCAGTTGCGCGCCATCGTTTGGTTGATGACCAGGGGAATGGCGCCGGCGGAACGGCCGGTTGTCAATCCGCGGCCCTCCAGGATGGGAATGCGCATGGTCTCCAGATAGCCCGGTTCCACCACGCCGGCGCCCAGCTTGCGCGGCGGTTCGAGCGCAGATTGGGCGGCGCAGGCACCGGGCGTGTGTTCGAAGTAGACCGAAGATAGCGTGGCGGCGCGGACGCCCGGCAGAGCGCGGGCGCGCTCCAGCAGAGTGGTGAACAGGGCCGCGGCGGCATCCGGCTGGGATGGGTTCGGGTGCGCCAGGAGGCTGACGTAGAGGCGATGGTCGCGGGCGAATCCGGGGTCCGCGTTCTCGACACTGCCCAAAGCGCGCAGCAAAACGCCGGCGGCGATCAACAGGGTGAGCGAGAGGGCCACCTGGATGAGCGAATAGAGCTCGCGCTGCCGAGGCGCCTGGATGGCTCCGCGGCCGTTCAAGCCCGCGAGCAGGTCGCCGCGGCGGTGCGCCAGGGCCGGCGGCAGACTGAAGAGAAGCGCGCTGAGGATTCCCGCAAGGCCCAGGAACAACACCACTCTCCAGTCGATTCCCAGCGCCACTCCCTGGTAGGTGCCCGAGGGTATGGACGGCAGCATCCTTTCCAGAAGACGGCCGGAGAGATGGCCCACTGCGAGGCCCACGCCAGTGCCTCCGGCGGCCAGCACCAGGCCTTCGGTGAAGGCGGCGCGGAACAAACGCGCGCGGCTCGCGCCCAGCGATTGACGAAGGGCGATTTCCCGGCGGCGAGAGGCGGAACGGGCCAGCAGCAGGTTAGCCACGTTGACGCAGGCGATCAGAAAGACCATTCCGCAGACCAGGCTCAGCAGCAGCAGAAGCGGGCGGAAGAAGCGGCTGCCATTGGTCCAGAGGAAGCCGGCGGTGGAATCGACGCGCAGGGGGTCGCGGGCCCGCGGGGCGCGCGGACTGGCGGCGCGCAGGTGCGCATCGAGCACCTGGATTTCGGCGCGGGCGCTCTGGAGGGTGGCTCCGGCGGCGAGGCGGGCGGTAAGGTTCACCAGCATCCGGCTCGGGGGCACGCCCAGGTTGAGCAGGGTGGCCTCGGGCACCCAGGCGCCATCGGCAATCGGCGGCGCCACTCCCTGAAAGCCTTGGGGCGCCACGCCGACCACGCGGAACGATTGCACATCGGTGCGGATCCACTGGCCGATCACCGCGGGGTCGCCGTGGAACTGCGACTTCCACAGACGATAGGAGATCACCATCACAGGTTGACTTGCCGGCGAGTCGTCCTGCCGGGTGAACCATCGGCCGAGAGCGGCGCCCAGACGAAGCACCTGGGCATAGTTGGCGGAAGCGGTTTCGATGCTGAGAATCTGGTTGACACCATCGATATCGTCGTAGGCGCCAAACCGGAACCACGCCGCGGCCTGAAGCGAGCGCAGGCCGGGACGGAAATCCAGGTACTCGCTCCAGGTGCAGGGGTTGGTGTGGCCGCGGTGAATCTGGACCACGCGGGCCGCGCCGGGAACGGGCAGCCGGCGGAAGTACAGGCTGTCGAGAAAGCTGAACAAGGTGGCATTGACGCCCATGGCGAGCGCCAGGCAGAACACGGCCGAAACGGCGTAGCCCGGATTGCGGCGCGCGGTGCGCAGAGTGTAACGGAGATCGAGTCCGAAACCGGTGGACATGGAGCCTCCCACAGGTTTGACGGGAACGCCGCGCGGGCGTGCAGAACGAAGGCACGTCTCGGCGAGAGCAGGCCATCACGGTGTTACTCTATCGTGCGGAGGCGGTGAATGATTGTAGGAGTTGCCAGGGAAATTAAGGACCACGAGACGCGCGTCGGGCTGGTGCCGCACGGGGTGACGGCGCTGCGCGAGGCGGGGCACGAGGTGCTCGTCGAGACGCGCGCTGGCGAGGGCAGTTCGCTCACGGACCAGGAGTATATGGATGCCGGCGCGCAGATCGTGGCGACCGCAGCCGAGGTTTGGAAGGCCGGCCTGGTGGTCAAGGTGAAGGAGCCGCAGCCCTCCGAATATGCCTATTTCCGGCCGGGTCTGATTCTGTTTACTTACCTGCACCTGGCGCCGCTGCCGGATCTCACCGAGAGCCTGCTGGAGGCGCGCGTGAGCGGGGTGGCCTATGAGACCATCCGCGAATCCGACGGGTCGCTGCCGCTGCTGACGCCCATGAGCGAAGTGGCCGGGCGCATGTCGGTGCAGGTAGGCGCGCAGTACCTGGAAAAGCCCAATGGCGGGCGCGGCATTCTGCTGGGCGGTGTGCCGGGGGTGGCGCCGGCCAACGTGGTGATTCTGGGCGGTGGCATCGTGGGGGTGAATGCCGCCAAGGTGGCGCTGGGGCTGGGCGGGCACGTGATTATCATCGATCGCAGCCTGAACCGCCTGCGCCAGCTCGACGACATATTTAACGGCCAGGTAGTCACCCTGGCCTCGAACGCCTGGACCATCGGGGAGAACCTGAAAATTGCCGACCTGGTGGTGGGTGCGGTGCTGATTCCGGGCGCCTCGGCGCCCAAGCTGGTGCGGCGGGATATGGTAGCCGCCATGAAACGGGGCAGCGTGATGGTGGATGTAGCCATCGACCAGGGCGGGTGCTTCGAGACCTCCCACGCCACCACCCACACCGAGCCGGTTTACCTGGTGGATGGCGTGGTGCATTACTGCGTTTCCAACATGCCGGCGGCGGTGCCGCATACCTCTACGCTGGCCCTTACCAACGCCACCTTCCCGTACCTGCTGGAACTGGCTAACCACGGATTGCAAGGGGCCTGCGAACGGCTGCCGGCTCTGCGGGAGGGCGTCAACACCTATAACGGCTACGTGACGCACCGCGGGGTGGCCCAATCGCAGGGCCGCCAGTGGCGCGCCATGGCAGCCGTGGAGTAAGCTCGATGTCATGCGGGCTACTCAGGTTGAGACGGCCGCGCCGCTGACCGCGCTTTCCGAAGAAGAGCGATTTTTCCAGTCCACCGTGCGGAAGTTCGCGCGCGAGGAGATCCGCCCGCACGTCCGCGCCATGGACGAAGCGGGGGTGTTTCGCAAGGACCTGATCCACCAGTTTTTCGAGATGGGGCTGATGGGTATCGAGATCCCCGAGGAATACGGCGGGCAGGGCGGGAGCTTCTTTCAGGCCATCCTGGCGGTGGAAGAACTGTCGGCGGTGGACCCCTCGGCCGGGGTAATCGTGGATGTGCAGAACACCATCTGCAACAACGCCCTGCTGCGCTGGGCCACGGCGGAGCAGAAGGCCCGCTACCTGCCGCGGCTGGCGGAGACGACGGTGGCGTCGTACGCGCTTTCCGAGGCTGGATCGGGATCGGACGCCTTCGCCATGGCCACGCGGGCGGAAGACCAGGGCGATTATTTCCTGCTAACCGGGCGCAAATTGTGGATTACCAATGCCGCCGAAGCGGGCTTCTTTCTGCTGTTCGCCAACGCCAATCCGGCCGCCGGGTATAAAGGCGTGACGGCGTTTCTGATCGAGCGCGAGTTTCCGGGATTCCAGGTTGGTAAGAAAGAAGACAAGTTAGGGCTGCGGGCCTCCTCGACGTGTGAGCTGATCCTGGATAACTGCCGGGTGCCGCGCGAAAACGTCATGGGCGAGGTGGGGCAGGGGTATAAAATCGCTATAGAGACGCTGAATGAGGGCCGCATCGCCATCGGGGCCCAGATGATCGGGCTGGCGCGCGGCGCGTTGGAGCATGCCGTGAGCTACGCGCGGGAACGCAAACAATTCGGCAAGACCATTGGGGAATTTCAGGGGGTGCAGTTCGAGCTGGCGCGGATGGCTACGGAGGTGGAAGCCGCCCGCCTGCTGGTTTACAATGCGGCGCGGCTGCGGGATGCCGGAATGAGCTTCCTGACGGAGGCCGCCATGGCCAAGTACTACAGCTCGGAAATTGCCGAAAAGGCTGCCTCGAAGGCCATTGAAGTACACGGGGGCGTGGGGATTACCAAGGACTACCCGGTCGAAAAACTCTACCGCGATGCCAAGATCGGCCGGATTTACGAAGGTACCAGCAACATCCAATTGCTGACCATTGCCAAGAAACTCTTAGGGAAATGAGATCGTCTGTAGAATGAGGAAAAACATGCGTCAAATCGTTCTTCTGGCTGCCGCGGCCGTGGTGTGCCTGCCCGGATTGGTTTTGGCTCAAACCGCCAAGATCGACCCGAATGCCGTCACCACGGGAGGCGACAACGTCGATGTACCGGGAATCATCCAGAAGTTTGCCGCCAAGGAAGCCGAGTTCAAGGAAGCGCGCAACAACTATACCTATCGCCAGAGTGTGAAGCTGGAGGAATTGGACGCCAGCGGCAACCCCGAAGGCGGCAAATGGGAAGAGATCGACGACATTTACTTCACGATGGACGGCAAGCGCGCCGAAAAAGTGGTGTATGCGCCGGTGCAGACTTTGCAGCACATCATGCTGATGCCTGAGGACGTGGCGGACCTGCGCAACGTGCAGCCGTTCGTGCTCACCACGGCGGATATCGGCGACTACATCCTGAACTATGTGGGCCGCCAGAAACTGGACGAGATCGGCACGTACGAATTCTCGGTACGCCCGAAAAAGCTGGTGACTGGGAAGCGCTATTTCGAAGGCACCGTATGGGTGGACGACCGCGATTTGCAGATCGTGAAAACCGACGGCAAGGGTGTTGGCGAACTGAAATCAGGGTCGAGCAAGAACCAGGCATTCCCGCGATTTGAGACCTATCGCGAGCAGATCGATGGCAAGTACTGGTTCCCCACTTATACCCACGCCGACGATACCCTGCACTTCAAAAATGGCGAGGCGCAGCGCATCCGGATGACCGTGCGGTACCAGGATTACAAGAAGTACGAAGGCAAATCGACGATTCGCTACGGCGACGTGGTGGACGACACCAAGACCGCCACTAAGAAGAAATAGTCCGGGGCGGTCTGGGGCCCCGAGTGCCCCGCTGAACATGGGCCCGGCGGTGTGACCGTCAGGGGACAAGTGTCAACTTCCTGCCCGCCGCACGGGGCTTACTATTCGAAGGGCCGCATGAGCAGCCGCACGACTTGCGCCAGGCGCAGGCAGTCCGCGCAGCCGGCCGCGTTATGACCCGCGTGTTCGAGCAGAAAAGCCATCTGTTCGTTGAGCACATCGGGCAGAGCGGGCGCCGCCAGATAACAGGGCGACACCGCTGAAGCGGTCGCCGCCGCTCCGGTGGACTTAGCTGGTAAATCGCTGTGGTTCGCGATCATTTTCGGTTACCTCCCGCACAGAAACCTTATCGGCAGATTGCGGGAGGAACATTATAAGAGGGCCGCGAACAGATGGGATCAGTCGAAATCGATGTCACGCTTGGGCGGGGGCGCGTCGGGATTCTCTTTGGCCCGTTTGAACAGCTCGTCGAACTTCTTTTCCAGCACTTTGCCGTGCGATTTTTCGGCCTCGAACTGTTTGCGGAAGACCTCTTCCCGCCGGGCGCCGGCTCCTTTGAGCTTGGCCACCTCGGCGGCCAGGTCTTCGATGGGCCGCGGCTTTTCCGGGATGGTATGGGCAATCACAGTGCGGGTTTCGGGATCGATCTTGAGAATCGCCTGGCAGCACGGGCACTCCACATCGAACATTTCATGAGCCATGGGTCCATGGTACCGCGAGGGGCTCCGCCGTTGATGGCGAAGGCCCGGGGAGAGACGGTCGCGGGGTAAAGGGGAAACGAGCGGATCTTATGCGAGGTGACTGGTAAGGTGGGGGCATTCCATCGAGGTCAATCGTCTCTCCCCGGGTCCTGCAAACTTAGTCACGCCGACTTACTAGCAATCGCCTGACCAAATCTTAAGCCGCAATAAAACCTCCGGTCAGATACTCATTTGCATGTCTCCGAATGCAAATTTGGCACACCCGTGTCCCAGATTGTTCCAAAACGAAACATATGGAACAGTGTCCAGGCAATTCCTTCCGCGGACACCTGGAATCGGGATATCTCCCGTCGTGCGGATTTCGCCAATAGCCCCTCTCGCTTTGCGTTCTTTGCGACTTGGCGGCTTGGCGAGAGTTCTACGAAGGCCGCGTCTAGCTGCCCCGTCGGTTTGAGATGGAAGACTTCGCTAGATTCTAGAGCGCTCGATCGGGAAAGGCAGGGCTTCTCGCTGCAAAGGAACGGTTATCGTCCCAATGTTAACACCTGATCCAACCGCGCGAGTCGTCGCGTGGCATGTGCAAGTCTCCAATCTCAGACTGCCGGTGAGCGCGTTGAAACGAAATGCACCCCAATCACTCCCCGCAAGTCGGCTTCCGACAGTCGAGCTTTCGGACTTCCCCATGCGATTCCGGAAAGATCGAAACTCCCACGAGGATCTCCAAGCCTCCGGCTGTCTCACGTGCGGTGCATGCTCGCCCCAGCCCGGACGGGTTGAACACCAGCCCGGAACTGACGCGCTGGGCCGCCTCTCCTCTTCGCATCGGGTATCCAGCGGCAGCACCACCCGCAACGCCAGCAGCTTCATTTCATCGGCGACTACACCGCGGCCCCTACGATGCGGTCCTTGGCCCCCGCCGCCCGATCCCCCGGGGTTCCAGATGCTCGCATGCACGGGTCCCACGTCATCTACTGTCTTCCCCGCAGCGCCCCCAACGGCTTAGGAAACACCAGGTACCCATCCGTAGCGCTGGCCGGGAACGGATTGACGAAGCCGCTGAACGGCTGGGATTGCGCCCCGCTGCCTGTCGTTCCGGCCACCAGCGTCCTGCCGCCGGGCGCCACCACCACGTCGGGATTCGCTCCCGCGTACAGGTACGTGGAGAACGTCAACCCGGAACCGGCTGGATTGAGCACCGACAGAAACGATGCAAACTGGCCGGTTGCCGGGGCGCCTGTTACCGGGTCCACCGCCGGAAAGTCGCCCGAATCCGTTTCCCCCGCGACATAAACCTGCCCTGACGCATCCAGCGCGATGCTGCTCGCCCGGTCGTAGCAGGACCCGCCCAGCAGCGTCGAATACAGCGCCGTCGTGCCGTCCGCGCTCAGCTTGACCACAAAGACATCGTCCACGTACCACTCCGAAATTGTGCCGATCATCCCGGTATCGATCGAAAACGCCGGGTACGGGCAACCCGCGGCGAAGGCGGTCTGGTAGGCGCCCGGCGTGACCGGGAAATCCGCGCCGCTGGTGTAGCCCGTGACATAGGCGTTCCCTGCGCCGTCCACGGCCACCGCCACACCGTAATCGTGCTCGGCCTCGTAACCCCCTGGCGTTGGGGCAGCCTCGGTGCCGCCGAATGAGGTTGCATAAATCACCTGCCCCGCCGCGCTGACCTTCATCACGAAAACCTTGGGCGAGTATGGGTTGGCAGTGCCGCCCTGAAAAGCGCCCGGCGTGATGGGGAACGCGCCGTAAGTCGATCCCACCAGGACGATATTTCCCGCGGAATCGAGGGCCATGCCTTTGCCGTTTGCGTCCAACGTGCCGCCGGCGCTGGCCGCGTACAGCAGCCGCGCCGCGGTTGGATCCAGCTCGGCCAGGAAGCCCGTGCCCCCATTCGTGCCCGGCGCCAAAGCCGTCGCGGTGAACGGAAAATCGGTGGAATTCCACAAGCCGGTCAGCCACGGATTGCCCTGCGGGCCGATGGCAACCCCCAACCCGGCGTCGTCGTTCGATCCGCCCAGGTAAGTCGCCGCCAGCAGCTTTCCGTCCTCCGAAAATTTCGCCACGAATGCATTCGCCGCCCCTTTAAGCGCCGTCTGAAAGGCGCCCGGCGTCACCGGCAGGTCGTAGGACGAGGTGGTTCCGGTAATCCAGATGTTCCCCTCCGCATCCAGCGCAATGCCTTGCCCGGCGTCGCTTCCCATGCCGCCGAAGTACGTCGAAAAAACCAGCGTCTTCCCGTCGGGCAGGAACTTGGCCAGGAATGCGTCGGAGCTAATCGGCGCCGTGGCGTAAACCACGCTGGCGGCGGATGGCGCAAATACCGGCTGAATCTGGCGGGAGGCGTTCGTGGGAGTCCAGGTTTGGCCGCCATCGGTGCTGCGGAAGTCCCCCGCCACCAGGATTCGCGGGTTTGCCGGGTCCACGGCAAGCGGGCCGATTAATTCCGCGGGCACGGCGGAAGAGGTCCACGTGGCGCCGCCATCGATGCTCTTCCAGAACTGCACCGGGCCCGAGGAGTTTCCGGTAGCCGAGTAGAGTTGCGCCACCTGATACAGCACGCATGAAACCTGCGGGTCGGGCACCACGCAACAACTGCTGAAAGGCGTATTCAACAGGCTCCAGGTGGCCCCGCCATCGGTGCTTTTCTGGACCCCCAGTTGATTCACCGGAAACGCCGGGCCGTAGAGGATTCCCGGCGTCACCGGGTCGAAGGAAAAGGACAACCCGCCCGAGACGGAAGTGTTCTGCGGCCACGGCATGGCGGACACCGACCACGTCTCCGCGCCGTTCGTCGACACGTAACCGCCACTGCCCGCCCAAGCCCACAGCACGTTGGGATGAAACGGGTCGATGGTGACCGAGTCGATGAAACCCTGGGACGGCAGGCCTTGGCTGGCGTTCGCCCACGTCTGCCCGCCGTCGGTGCTCTTGAAGACGCCGCCGTTTACCGTAGCGCTCAGGTACAGGGTCTGCGGCTGTTGCGCGTCGATGACCAGGGAACTGATCGTGGTCTGCGAGGAGGCGAACGCGATTGTGGCGCACTCGAACTGGCTGCCGCCATTCGTGCTCTTGCACAGGCTGTTTCCGGCGGCCAAATAGACCACCTGCGCGTTGGTGGGGTCCACCGCCATCGCAAGTGGTTGGAGCGGCGTCACCGACGGAAACGGCGTCCCCACCGGCCTCCACGTGGCGCCGGCATCCGCGCTGGCGATCAGTTGCGTCCCGCTGTTGGCGGTCTGAAACGCGTTGCGAACCGGGAGGTCGAACGACAGCGTGGTGCCCACCACGTACACGTTGCCAGCCGCGTCCACTGCCGCCGCGTGGATGGAGTCGTCGCCCGAGCCACCGAAAATCACCTGCGGCGCCGGCCGTTGCGCGAAGCCCGCGCCGGCCAGGATCAACCCCAGGAGAACGGTTCTAGGCGGCATACTGGCATTCTAGCCCGCCGCAGGTTTGCCCTTCGCCTCCGAGGTTCGCCACGTTCGCCCAGCCGCAGCCTGCTACTTTGATAGAAGAATGGTTCTCGACATCGGCTGCGGCACGCGCAAAATCGAACCGGGCGCCATCGGCATCGATATCTCGCCCGATTCCGCCGCCGAGCACGTCTGGAATCTCGACGTCTACCCGTGGCCTCTCGACGACAACCAGTTCGCCCGCATCCACATGTCGCATGTGATCGAGCACCTCGACGACCCTATGCGCGCCATGGCCGAAGTGCATCGGGTGGCCGCCGACGGCGCCGATGTCTTTGTCACCACGCCGCATTTTAGCTCGCACAATTCCTACGTCGATCCCACCCACAAGCGCCACCTCGCCGCCGCCAGCTTCGTCTACCTGACGGGCAAGGATTTCCCCAGCTTCCGCGGATCGCCGTTCCGCTTCGAGATCGTTCAGGTCGAACTGACCTTCGGCGGCAACCTGGTGCTGGACAACCTCGGCCGTCTGCTGGCCCGTCTTTCGACGCCCTGGTACGAGCGCCACGCCGCGTGGGTCTTCCCCGCGCTGGATATCCGCTGCCATCTGCGGGCCAGGAAGTAGCGCCTCCGCGACCCCAGCCGTTCGCACGGAGCCCCCGCCACGCAATTCCCCTCCCTCCCCCAGCCGCCCAACCAAAGTTCAAAACCGCCGCCCCACCCTTCCTGCGGGCGTGGCAATCGCCGGCCTGCCGCTCCCACCGCGCCTCCGCCAAAGGGTAATGTTCCGAACAACTTTGGCGGCCTTCCCGCCAGGCGCGCCGCCAGCCGCCGTGTGTTAACATTCAGTAGGAATCCGCCGTGGCCGCGGATTGCCGCCTTTCCCGGAAGTGCACCTTTTTAATCCATGAGTTTACGCTCTCTTTTCAGCCTTTTCTCCTCGGACCTTGCCATCGATCTGGGCACCGCCAATACCCTTGTGTACGCCAAGGGCAAAGGCATCGTGGTCAACGAACCCTCCATCGTGGCGATCAACAAAAACACCGGCGAGGTGGAAGCCGTGGGCAAGGAGGCCAAGGAAATGCTCGGCCGCACGCCCGGCAACATCGTCGCCATCAAGCCCATGAAGGACGGCGTCATTGCCGACTTCAAGGTCACCGAGCGCATGCTGAACTACTTCATTCAGAAGGCGCACGGCCGCAAAATGCTGGTCCACCCGCGCATTGTCATCGGCGTGCCCAGCGAAATCACCCAGGTGGAAAAGCGCGCCGTCATGGATTCCGCCTATCGCGCCAAAGCCAGCGAAGTGCACCTGGTGGAACAGGCCATGGTGGCCGCCATCGGCGCGGGCCTGCCCATCACCGAACCCTCCGGAAATATGGTGGTGGACATCGGCGGCGGCACCACCGACGTAGCCGTCATCTCGCTTTCCGGCATCGTCTACTCGCGCTCGGTGCGGGTGGCCGGCAACGAAATGGACGACGCCGTCATGCAGTTCCTCAAGCGCAAGTACAACCTGCTGATCGGCGAGCGCACCGCCGAAACCATCAAAATGGAGGTCGGCTCGGCCTTTCCGCTGGATAAGCCGCTGACCATCGAAATCAAGGGCCGCAACCTCATCGAAGGCGTGCCCCGCACCATTTCCGTCGACGATACCGAAATCCGCGAATCCCTGGCCGAGTGCGTGGCCACCATTATCAACGCCATCCGTGTCGCGCTGGAGCGTACGCCCCCCGAGCTCAGCGCCGATATCAGCGACCGCGGCATCGTGCTCACCGGCGGCGGCGCGCTGCTCAAAAACCTCGACAAACGCATCCGCGAGGAGACCGGGCTGCCGGTCTCGATTGCCGACGATCCGCTGGCCTCGGTGGTGCTCGGAACTGGCCGCATGCTCAGCGATTTCCGGCTGCTGCGTAAGATTTCGATAGACTAGGGACAAGGCGGCCCGCCTGGATGGAGTCGTTCCTCAACCGCTACCGCAATATCACCGTACTGCTGTTGGTGATTTTCGCGCAGCTTGTGCTGCTCGCCGTGCAGGTCAAGAACGATCAGGATGTGCACCTGATCCGCCTGTGGACGGTGAGCGCCGTCACTCCCATGGCGCGCGTCCTCGAGGGAGCCCGCCGCGGCAGCATCGGTTTCGTCCACAACTACATCATGCTGCACGACGCCGACGCCGACAATCGCCGCCTGCAGGCCGAATTGGACCGCCTCAAAATCGAAAACATTTTCCTGAAAAATGAGCTCAACTCGGCCGAGCGCGCCAAGGCCCTGCAACTGTTCCAGGCGCACACGCCCTCCAAAATGCTGGCCGCTACCGTCATCGACACCGGCGCCGGGTCGAATTCCAAAGTGGTCTTTGTGGACCGCGGGTCGCACGACGGAGTCATGCGCGGCATGGCGGTGGTCACCCCGGACGGCATCGTGGGCAAGGTGATCGCGTCCTACCCGACCGCCTCGGAAGTGCTGTTGGTGACCGATCCCGATTTCGCCGCCGGGGTCATTTCCCAGAAGGGCCAGGTGCGCGGAACTTACAAAGGGCAGGGCACCCCTCTGGGCAAGGTGGACTATGTGCCTCCGGAGGAGAAAGTCGCCGAGGGCGAATGGTTCTACACCTCGGGCGACGACCGCGTTTTCCCGCGCGGTTTCCCGGTGGGCCAGGTCCGCGTGGTGCACCCCGGCCAGCCCTTTCAGGAGATCCTCGTGGAGCCGAGCGGATTGCAGCACGGCGTGGAGGACGTGCTGATTGTGGTGGAAGGCGTGCACCAGGACATCCCCGACACGCCGCCCGTGAATCAGCCGGTGTACATCGCTCCGGCGCCTCCCGCTCCGGTGGCTGGTTCGGCCGGGGCGCCCACGGATGCCTCCGGCGTTCCCCTCGCGCCCGGCGGAACCGTGGCCGACAAGCTGCGCCAGCAATACAAAGCCGTGGGAGACGCCGAGCACCACACCTTTGGCGAAGGCGCCCCCGGGTCTCCACCCCCGGATTTCACCCGCTTGGGGCGGATCGCGCCGGCCACCGCCGCGCCCGCCACCGGAGCCACGGGTCCAACCGGCAGCCGCACGCCAACCGAGGGAGCCCGACCCGCTACCACCGACCCCGCGGCGCCTGCCAGGAAGCCTCCGGCTGAACAGCCTGCCGATGCTCCCACCGGCGGCCGGGCAACCCCCCTGGCCAAACCGGCTCCCGCCACCACCGACCCTGCCGCCCCACCCGCCAAGCGGCCGCCCGATCCCGCCAAAAAGCC
>DATJRE010000257.1:0-7692 GCA_035505095.1 Bryobacteraceae bacterium
GCGCGGCTGTCTACCGGATCGTCACCGTACCGGTAGCCTCCATCCGGGCCGCGGCATCCGGAGGCACCTTCCAGTTTCTGTCGAACCGGCCCTCCGCCACCACGTTGGCGAGGGAGCCTTTAAATAAGATGAAATCGCCGAAGGTCTGGAGCAGGCGGAAACGCGGCGGGGCGAAGGAAATTCCGACCGGCGGGCGGGCTTCCTCGGCGCCGGTCCACCAGGGCAGGCCGGAACTCACCAGCGCGTAGTGCTTGCCGATCGGGGCAATGAACAGCAGGCCGTAATCGGCCGCGCCCGGATTCAGCGCCAGGGGCAGGCGGGCGGCGAAGCGGGCAATCAGCTTATTGGTTCCGGCGTTGCCGAACAGCACCAGGTCTGCCGAATCCAGGTCTTCGGCTGTCACGGCGGTATCGGCTTTCACCGGCAGCTTCAACGACAGCCGGGCGCGCGGGGTGGACCAGTCGGCGGCCGTTTCGGCGCGCTCGCGGCGGAATTCCAGCTCATCGGCCGTCGCCCCGCTGCTGCCATATACATAGATGTGCCGCGAGGCCACCGCCTGCCAGATCGGCCCTTCCAACCCCGGCCGCTTGCCGGAGGGGGCCAAGCGTCCCACGCGCCACTGGCCGGAGGCCCTGGTGAAGGAGAGCGACGGCGCCGGCCGAACTCGCAGGGTGGCGCCATCGATCACGGCCGTCACCAGGGTGGTGGGAACCTGCGCTGGAGTCACGGTGAACCCGTCGATCGCGGTGGTCTCCACCTTGAGGCCGCTCCTGGAGGTCCAGGTTGCGTCGATGGAAGCCTCGGTGCCGGTCGTCAGGCCATCGATATTCACCCAGTAAGCCTTGGCATAGCGGTAGGAGCGGGTGGCGAAGCGGACGTGCTGCGGATAGGGATTGCGCTTGACGGAAGCAAACCAATCGAACACCGCGCCGTTACGATAGGCGAAGTCCCAGATATTGTGGCGCACGCCGGGGTATTCGATGTACCCGGCAGCCGCTCCCAGGTCCAGGAAGTGGCGCTGCCAGGAGCGCGCAATGGCCGGCGCCACAATCGGATCGATCTCGCCCTGAAATATCCGCACCGGCAGATTGAAGGCGTTCAGGGCGGTTTCCCAGGTCCCCGGAGGCGGCACCGGGCACAGCGGGGCGATGGCCGCCCAGACGTCCGGCCGGGTCAGCCCCAGCCACAGGGCGCCGCCCCCTCCCATGGAGATGCCGGTGAGGTAGACGCGGTCCTGGTCCACCGGGAAGCGGCGCTCCACATCGGCCAGCACGTCGTAGACATCCTGTTCGCCGATGCCCTGGTAACCCATGGCGCCGCGGGCCCACGGGCAGGCCACCAGGAAATCGGCGTCGCGGGTCACCGGGAAGTAGCGCATGTCCGGCGGATCGGCTTCCCCGTAGCGCACCGCGATGCCGAATAACTGCCGCATGTTCAGGCGGTGGTTGGAATCCTCGGAATGCAGGCTCACCACCAGCGGATATTTGCGGGCGCGGTCGTACCCCGGCGGCAGGTAGAGCGCGTAGGGCTGGTCGGAATCGTCCACCGTGGAATGAAAAGTGAGAACCTGGGCGGTGCCGTGGGGAGTGGCGCTACGCAGGGAAAGCGATTGGGCGGGCAGTGCGCAGGCCGCCGCAAGCAGCGCTGCCGCTACGCCACCGGCCCGCTCAAGCATTCACCGCCATCTTCTTCATCTCCGGCAGCCAGCCCTGGAACCATTCGCGGAAGCGGTCGATCTCGCGTTCCCGCGCCAGCGGCAGGGGCACCGCCAGAGGTCCCGTCTTTAATCCTCGCAGTGCGGCGGCCAGTTTGACAACCGCCGGTTCCGGCAGACTGTTCGCGAAGCTCACAAATTGCTGAAAGAGCGGGGTGAGGCGATCGACGCGGGCGCGGTCCTGGGCGGCCAGGGCGCGATACAGCGCCACCACCAGCTCGGGGATGGCGCTGGCGGCGGGGGACAGCCAGCCGCGCGCCCCGGCTTCCAGCAGCAGGGTGTCGTGGCCCGCCAGGATGGGGAGGGAGCAGCGCGCCGCGGCGGATTCCAGGCCGGCGTATGCCGCGCGATCGCCGCTGGCGTCCACCATCCCGGCGAACCACCCGGTTTCCAGCAGACACACCGCCGTAGTGGGCTCGATGGGGGTGGTGAAGGCTGGGTAATTCACCAGCCACACTGGGATGCCGCCGCCCAACTGCTGGGCGAACTGGTGATAGAAGGCGTGGATATCGTCCTGCTGGTAGCGGAAATAGAACGGAGGCGGCAGCAGCAGCGCGGCGGCTCCGGCCTGGCGGGCTTCGCGGGATAGGGCCACCGAAATTTCCAAAGTGGCGCTGCCCACCCCCACCAGAACCGGGACGCGGCTGCGTTTGCGCGCCAGGTAGACCAGGCGGGAGCGCTCATCCGGCGAAAAGGCGGCGTATTCGCCGGTGGCCGTGAACAGCGCGATGCCCGCCGCGCCGGCCCGGCAAAGCATATCGACCAGCTCGAAGGCCACTCCCAGGTCCACATCGCCCTGCTTCCCGCGCGGCGTGAGCGCGGCGACATTGACACCTTCGAAGTCTGCCATGAGGGGGCCGGGGAGGCTTACGGGCCTAATTTATCACAGATGCCGGGACTGGACGAATCTTCACACGCGCAGCCGGCGGGCCGTTGAACCGTGGTTAGCGGCCGCGGAGTTTCCGTTCGGCGCGCAGCCAATCGTCTTCCGCCGACCCTCCCTGCCGCCCGCGGGCTTCCCAATAGGAGTACGCCAGAGCCGCAATCTGCTCGTGGCTGGGCGGGTTAGCGGGACGGGCGGTGCTGCCGATGCCCGGCGCGGCGGCGGTGCGCACGGGCCCCGCCGTGGAATTGGCGACGCCCGTCAGGGCGGTTTTCATAATGGCTCCGCCGGGAGCCAGCCCCGAGGCGCCGGGGCGTAGATGGTCACTGACCACGGCTAAGCGGTGGTCGCGGGTACTGTGGGTTCTTCCACAAAAGTGTGGCATTGAGGGCAGAATCTCACTATATAGTAGATGCGCCCGGCAGGGAATAGGAATCGTCCCGATCTCCCGTGGAGTGGGTACCAGATTGCCCTACTTCAGCTAGTAGCCTTCCCTCACTCCTCGGGCGACGGCGGCAGCGGCGGCAGGATTCCCAGTTCCCGATAAATAGGCCGCATCACCCGGCGCAACTGCGGCAGGTGAGCGGCGAAGCCGGCGGCCCCGGCCAGGCACAGGGTGCCGCCCATCATAATGGTCCACGGCGCTCCGATCCTGGCCGCCATAGCTCCGGCCGCCAGGCTGCCGAAAGGCGCCAAGCCCTGGAATGCCATGGAGTAATAGGCCATCACCCGCCCGCGCTTGTCCTCCGCCACGATGGTTTGCAGGATGGTGTTGGTGGAGGCCATATGGCGCATCATGCCGAATCCCGCGGCGGCCACCGCCACCAGCGAGAGCCACAGCATCCGCGACAGCCCCAGGCCGATCAGCCCCAGGCCGAACAGGCTGGCCGACCACACAATCACCCTGCCCAGCCCCAGGACGCTGGGCCGCATCGCCAGCGTGATGGCGCCGGTCAGCGCGCCCAAGCCCGCCGCCGCCATCAGGAATCCCAGGGTGGAGGCGCCACCGTGCAGCACCGCGCGGGCGAAAACCGGCATCAGCACCGTGTAGGGCATCCCCACCAGGCTCACCAGCACCAGAAACAGCAGCACCGTCCGGATGGGGTCCGACCCTTTCACATAGTGCCATCCCTCGCGCAGCTCCGTAGCCAGCAGGGACGGCTTGCCGCTCGCCGCCCGCGGCGCCACCCGCATGGCCAGCAGCGAGGCGATCACCGCCATGTAGCTGATGCCGTCGATCAGGAAACAGTAGCCTTCGCCCACCGCCGAAATGATTACCCCCGCGATGGCCGGCCCGATCAGCCGCGCGCCATTCACCATCGAAGAGTTCAGCGCGATGGCGTTGCCCAGGTCTTCGCGGCGCTCGATCATCTGCACCACGAACGCCTGGCGCGTGGGCATATCGAAGGCATTCACAGCCCCCTGGAACAGCGCCAGCAGGATGATTTCCAAAACCGTAATCGTGTGGCTCAGCGCCAGGGCAGCCAGGGCGAACGATTGCAGCATCGACAGCGTCTGGGTGATGACCAGCGTGCGGTGGCGGTCCCAGCGGTCTACCCACACCCCGGCAAAAGGAGCCAGGAAGAGGATCGGGATCTGGCTCGCGAAGCTGGCCAATCCCAGCAGAAAAGGCGAATTGGTGAGCCGGTAAACCAGCCAACTGGTGGCCACGCGGGTCATCCAGGTGCCGATCAGCGAGACGCTCTGGCCTTCGAAAAACAGCCGGTAGTTGCGCGCATGGAGAGCCCGCCAGAGCAGGCGCCAGCGCGCTGGATTGGTCTGATCCGTGCTCAACCGCCAATCGGGGCGCATACCGAGGGCCGTTGTGAAACCGGCAACATCCACCGCGGCGCGAACCGTCTCCTTTACCCGCCCGCCGGGAGCGGCGCGCCCGCACTGCCCCCACCCAGGTTGGCCAGCTTGTTCAGGCCGTCGAGATACGCCTTGGCGCTGGCCTCGATCACATCCGTGGAAGCTCCCCGTCCCACCACTTTGCGGCCGCCTTCCTCCACCTGCACGGTCACCTCGCCCATGGCCTCGGTGCCGCTGGTCACGGCCCGGATCTCATACCGCTGGAGCGTAGCGCGCGTGCCGGTTACCTGCGCGATCGCCCGGTACACGGCGTCCACCGGGCCATCGCCAATGGCCGCGCCCTCGCCGGTCTCGCCCTTCACCCGCAGCCGTACGGTGGCGGTGGGAATCGCCGACGTGCCGCTATAGATGTGCAGGTATTGCAGCTCATAAACTGCCGGCAGCGGGTGAATCTCGTCACGCAGAATGGCCAGCAAGTCCTCGTCGAAGACCTCCTGCTTTTTATCCGCCACCGCCAGGAAGCGGCGGTACGCCTGGTCCAGTTCCTGGTCTTCCAACGGATAGCCCAACCGGGCGAGGCGGTCATAAAGGCCGTGCCTGCCGGTGCGGGCCGTCAGCACCACGCGGCTCTCGCCCATGCCCACGTCTTCCGGCCGCATGATTTCGTAGGTCTCGCGCTGTTTCAGAAATCCATCCACGTGGATTCCGGAGCTGTGCGAGAAGGCATTCTCGCCCACCACCGCCTTGTTGCGGGGAACCTGGAAGCCCAGCAGGTCGGCCACCAGCCGGCTGGTGCGCACCAGCTCGCGCGAATCGATGTCGGTGTGGACGCCGAAATAATCCGCGCGCGTGCGCAGCGCCATGACGATTTCTTCGAGCGCCGCATTGCCGGCCCGTTCGCCGATGCCGTTAATGGTGCCTTCCACCTGCCGCGCGCCATTCAGCACGCCGGCCAGCGAATTGGCCACCGCCATCCCCAGGTCGTCGTGGCAATGCACGCTGATCACGGCGTGCTCGATCCCCGGCACATTCTCGCGCAGGCTGCGGATCAGGGCGCCATATTGCTCGGGAACCGTGTAGCCCGTGGTATCGGGAATATTGACCACACCGGCGCCGGCGGCGATGACGGCGGCGATCATTTCAAAAAGATACGCCCGGTCGGCGCGCCCGGCATCTTCGGCGTAGAATTCCACCTCATCGGTGAACTGGCGGGCCAGCTTGACGGCGTCCACCGCCATGGCGAGGATCTTGCGCCGCTTTTCTTCGAGCGTCTTGCCGTAGCGCTCATCTTGAAACTTGCCGGCGATGTGGATATCGGAGGCGCCGATCCCGGTATGGATGCGCGGCCGCTTGCACCCCGCCAGCGCTCGGCCGCAGGCCTCGATATCGGCGGCCACGGCGCGGGAAAGCGCGCAGATGGCGGGTCCCTGGATCTCGCGGCCGATCCGCTCCACGGCCTCGAAATCCTCCGGCGAAGAGTTCGGATACCCGGCCTCGATCACATCCACGTTCAGTTGCGCCAACTGCCTGGCGATGACGATCTTATCCCGGCTTCCCAGGCGCGTGCCAGCGGCCTGTTCCCCGTCGCGCAAAGTCGTGTCGAATACGGCTACTTTTTCAGACATGGCATTGAACACTGACTGTAACAGAGCGCACCGCCCGCCGCACCCGGTCCTTGGCGCCAAGTGCCCACATTTTGAGGACTTCGCGGCTCATCCGCGCCAGGCGTGTTTCCCCGCGCGAAATCCGCTTGCGTTTCTATCTTACCCGTGGGTAAGATATCAGCAGCGCCCTAACCGTGCCGACGGCCGGGCGCATGGTTCGTCATGTCCCGAGCCGCTTCCCCATCGCCCGCTCCGCGCAGGGCCTTCGCCAACCGCCGCCGCGATCCGGCCACCAAGCGCGAAGCGGTCCTGCGCACCGCCGCCGAATTATTCCTCGAAAAAAGCTACGGCCGCACCTCCATGAACGACGTCGCGGACCGCCTCCACATCACCAAGCCGGCGCTCTACCACTACTTCCAGAACAAGGAAGAAATCCTCATCGAGTGCTATCGCCTGGGGGTGGGGCTGATCGAGGAGATCCTCAGTGAAATCGCCGGCCAAAGTGGGGACGGGCTGCAGAAGGTGGAGGCCTTCATCCACTCCTACGCCGGCGTGATGACGCGCAAATTCGGGCGCTGCGTCATGCGGCTGGATGAGGGCGACCTCACCCGGGAAGCGCGCGCCGAAGTCCGCGCCTACAAGAAAAAAATCGACCGCCGCCTGCGCTCTTTCATCCAGGAAGGCATCGAAGATGGATCCATCGCGCCCTGCGACAGCAAGATCGCCGCCTTCTCCATCGCCGGGGCGCTGAACTGGATCTGCATGTGGTATGAACCCGATGGCGCCCTGTCTGCGGAAGAAATCGCCAGCCAGTTTGCCCGCACGTTGACGCGCGGGTTGGCCCGCAGGCCCGCCAGGTTGAGCATCGTTTCCAAGCAGGAGTGAACTCCGATGAGCGTTGAAGCAGATGTCGTAATGGAACCGGCCGCCATGCCGCAGGCTCACCGCACGGCGCCCGCGGTAATCCGTAAGGCCGCCGTGCTGGGCGCCGGAACTATGGGGTCGCGCATCGCCGCGCACCTCGCCAACGCCGGTTTGCCCGTGGTTCTGTTGGATATTCCGGCCAAGGACGGCCCCCGCAGCTCCATCGCCGCGCAGGCCCTGGAGGCCCTCAAAAAGAGCAAGCCGGCGCCCTTCTTCGACCCCGCCTTGGCCGCCCGCGTCTCCCCGGGCAACTTCGAAGACGATCTGGCCCTGCTGGCCGATTGCGACTGGGTGATCGAAGCGGTCACCGAGAACCTGGGCATCAAGCAAGCCCTGTTCGAGAAGGTCGTGCCGCACCTCAAGCCCGGCGCCTTCCTGACCACCAACACCAGCGGGCTTTCCATTGCGTCGATTGCGGCCGGCCTTCCGCCCGAGGTGCGGCAGCGCTGTTTCGGCACCCACTTCTTCAACCCGCCGCGCTACCTGCGCCTGGTGGAAATCATCCCCACGCCCGAAACCGACCCCGCCGCCATCGCCGCCGTCACGCATTTCGCGGATGTCTTCCTGGGCAAGGAAATCGTCTTCGCCCGCGACACTCCCAACTTCATCGCCAACCGTATCGGCATCTTCATCCTGCTGGAAGCGGTGCGCCTGATGCAGGAAGAAGACCTCAGCATCGAAGAGGTGGACGCCCTCACCGGTCCCGCCATCGGCTGGCCGCCAACTGCTACGTTCCGGCTGGCGGACCTGGTGGG
>DATJRE010000258.1:0-26954 GCA_035505095.1 Bryobacteraceae bacterium
GTTGGCGGCCGGCCAGGTGGTTGCGAAAAATCGGGTCGGCGACGAGGGCGGTTTTCAGGTCCATCAGATTCCTCTCCGGTTGCCATAGAGATCTACGTGCAGCCTGGGGCTGAAGCGGTATCCCTCTTCCTTGCACGCCTCCGCGATCCAAAGAGAGCGCTCCCGCAACACCTCGGCGGTGACGCCTTCGGGCATCAGAATGACGCGTTCGGCGGGCGCGCCCAGCTCGTGTACCAGCACGCGCACCTCCTCCAAATCGGCCCGGGTTTGCACTACGAACTTGAGCTGGTAGTCATAGCGGCCCATCAGCTCGGCGAGCACCGGCGGCTGGATGCGCAGACGCTCGTGGCGGGAGGCCCAGGCGGCTTCCGGCCCGGAGGCAGGGGGCGTGCTGTTGGCCAGTTTGGGGCTGATGCTCATCAGGTCGCAGGCCACCGGCGGCGCGACCGTGCCGGCGGTCTCGATGGTGATGTGCGCCCCGGCGGCCCGCAGGCGATGGGTGAGCGGCACGATTTCCGGCGCAATCATCGGTTCGCCGCCGGTAACCACCACGTGGCGCGCGGAGTGGGCCCGCCACTCGTCCAGGATCTGGTCGATCGGCAGTTCGGTGCCTTCGGGGCGCCAGGAGGTGTACGGCGTGTCGCACCATGCGCATCGCAGGTTACAACCGCTGGTGCGGATGAAGAACGAAGGCACGCCCACCAGCGAGCCTTCACCCTGCAGCGAGTAGAACAGCTCAGCGATCTTCAATGCCGGCCTCTTGGAACCCCTTCTGCCGCAGCAGGCACGCGTCGCATTCGCCGCACGGGCGCCCGTCCGGAAGGGGATCGTAGCAACTGTGGGTGAGCGAGAAATCCAGCCCCAGGTCGCGCGCCAGGCGCACGATCTGCGCCTTGTTCAGCTCCATCAGCGGGGCGTGGATGCGCAGGTGCGTGCGGCCTTCCACGCCGGCCTTGGTTGCCAGGTTAGCCATGCGCTGGTAGGCTTCGATGAACTCCGGGCGGCAATCCGGATAGCCGGAATAATCCAGCGCATTCACGCCGATGAAGAGATCGCCGGCTGCCAGCACCTCGGCCCAGGCCAGCGCGAACGACAGAAAGACGGTATTGCGAGCCGGTACATAAGTGATGGGGATGCCGTGGGCCATCTCGGCCGTGGAGCGCGCCTTGGGCACCGCCAGATCGGCCGTCAGGGCGGAGCCGCCAAAGGCATCCAGAGGGACGCGCAGGACCAGGTGCTGCTGCGCGCCAAGGCGTGCGGCCACGCGCGCGGCGGCTTCCAGTTCGATGCGGTGCCGCTGCCCGTAATCGAAAGAGAGGGCGTAGCAGGAGTAGCCCTCGCGCAGGGCAAACGCCAGGCAGGTGGAAGAATCCAGGCCTCCGCTCAGGAGGCAGACGGCTTTGGGCATCTGTCTTCAGTGTACCGAGGGGCGCCGCTGGTGGCCGTACGCCCGTGGTGTAATGGATTCGGAAGGAGGGCGTTGGATGGCCGCCGTTTTCCGGCCATGGCTACTGCTCCTGGCGCCCGCAGCGTTCGCCCAGCAGACATCGGCGCAGGCGGTGGGTGCGCCATCGCCGTTTCTTTCCGTGCCGCCTGCCCTTTCCGATTCGCTTCGATTCGGGCCGCAACTTTCCCAATTCGAGGCCAAGGACATCCGCGGAAAAATTTGGCGATCTGAGGACATGCTGGGGAAGTACACGTTGGTCTACATTTGGGGCACCTACTGGAACGCTGGCCAGGGCCGCCGCAGCGTGGGTTGGGATTTGCCGGAACTGAAGGAGCTGCAGCGTTTCTACGATAAGGTGCGAAACGCCGGGAATGTCCAGGTGCTTACCTTTTGCATGGACTACGATTACACGCACGCACCCGAATACATTCGGCAGACGAAATTCACCTTTCCGGTGATTGCCGACTGGATGCTGATCCGGAAGTTGTTCGGAAGAGGCAACCCGGCCGGCGGCCGGCTGGGCTTGATGTCGCTCATCTGGGTGGTGGACCCGCAGGGCCGCGTGTCCGAGCCGTTCCGCTCCTGGAGCTTCGGCCGCGTGCTTTTTGAAGTGGAGAGAGCCGCCGCGCGGAATTAGTCAGGGACCCAAGGCTCGCCGCACCGCCAGCCGCGAGCGTGCCAGCCGGTGGCCCAACGCAGGGGGCCATCGCACGCGTCCGCCGCCTGGGCCCCTCGAGTCGCCGCATGGTCCAACCGCCGCGCCCCGAGGCACGCGTCCCGGGTTTGCCGCGCGCGCCCAACCCGGTCTATACTAATTCGTTAGTATGCTTCGCGATCTGCAATGGGCCCTGCGTGCCCTCGGCCGGAATCCCCGCTTCGCCGCCGTCATCATGGCCATCCTGGCGCTGGCGATTGGCGCCAACACCGCGGTATTCAGCGTGGTCGATGCAGTGCTGCTGCATCCCGCGCCATACCGCGATCCCGGGCGGCTGGTCCGGATCCAGGAGCGCAGCACACGGCAGGCCATTTCCGGCGTGCCGGCACAGGATTTCCTGCGCCTCCGCGAGCGCCGCGACCTGTTCGAACAGGCGGCCGCGAACATCAAGGACATCGTCACCGTGACGGGCATCGGCAACCCGGACCAGGTGGTGGTGCAGCGCGTCTCCGCGAGCGCGTTTGCGATGCTGGGCGCGCGAGCCCGGCTGGGCCGTACCCTGGTGGAATCCGACGAGCGGACTTTCCCCAACGCCGTCGTCCTCACCGACCGGCTGTGGCGGCGCCTCTTCCACGCCGATCCGAACGTGCTGGGCCGCGCCATCGCCGCGGCGCCCGATGTCTTTACCGTAGTGGGGGTGATGCCGCCGGAATTCGAATATCCCTATTCCGATGTCGAAATGTGGGTTCCGCTGCAGGTGACCCCGGCATCCAAATATCTCTTGCAGGTGACCGCGCGAACGGCGTCTGGCGTGTCTCTCGTGCGAGCGCAGAGCGCGCTGGCCATTGTGGCCCGGCAATGGGAGCAGGAGGACCCGCACAACCGGGCCGGCCTGCAAATCGAAGTGACGCCGTGGCGCGAAGAGACCGGCCGCCAATACGAGCTGACCCTGGTGTTCATCCTGGGGGCGGTGGGGCTGGTGCTGCTGATTGCCTGCGCGGATGTGGGCAGCCTGCTGCTGAGCCGCGCCGTGCAACGGCAGCGGGAACTGGCCATCCGCGCTTCGCTGGGCGCGGGGTTCTGGCGCGTCGTGCGGCAGTTGCTCTGCGAAAGCCTCGTTCTGGCGGTCGCCGGGAGCGCGGCGGGGGTTCTGCTGGCGCATTACCTGCTGGGGTTCCTGCTGAAACAGGTAGCCGCGCTGCCGGCACTGGTGGCGGTGCTGCCGCACGTCCGCGCCGCCGGCCTGAATGGCAGGGCGCTGGTCTTCAATGCGGTCTTGTGCCTGGTCATCTCCTGCCTCTGCAGCCTGGGGCCGGTGGTGCTGGCGTCGCGGACGGATCTGCAGGCGGTGCTGCGGGGCAGTCCGGCGGCAGGCGGGAAGCGCGGATCGGCGCGCGTTTTCTCCATCCTGATCGCCAGTGAGGCGGCGTTCGCATTCCTGCTGCTGGTCGGCTCGGGGCTGATGATCCGCAGTCTGATCCGCCTCCAGCAGGCCGATCATGGCTTCCACGCCGATCACGTGCTGACCCTGCGCGTGCCGGTGGGCAACTTCCGCAGCCAGCCATCGAAGTATGGCAACAAGCCGCTGCAGATGGCCTATTATCGCGAGATGATGGACCGCCTGGAAAAAGTCCCCGGAATTCGCGCCATCGCCATCGTCAACAACCTGCCGCTCTCCGGCGCCAACACCACCCTGGAATATACCGCGCCGGACAACCAGATAGTGATGCTGGCCGGCCGCACCATCAGCCCGCAGTACTTCGCCGCGATGGGCATTTCGCTGATCGCCGGCCGGACCTTCACGGATGACGACACGGCCAATGCGCCCGGCGTGGCGATCATCAATCAGTACCTGGCACGGCAACTGTTTCCCGGCCGCGATCCGTTGGGGCAGATCATGCCCGGCGGTGGGCCGCCAGTCACCATCGTGGGGGTGGTCAGGGACGCGGCCCAGATGAGCTACGAGCAGCCGGCCAAAGGGGAAATCTATCGCCCATATCAACAGTACATATTTGGTGTGTTTCTGTCGACGATCGTGGCGCGGACTTCCGGCGATCCGCTGGCCCTCGCCGGCGCCATCCGGCAGGCGGTGTGGGATGTGGATCCGAACCAGCCCGTGCTGAAGGTCGAGACCATGGAAGACGTGGTGGCGGATTCCATCTGGCGGCCGCGTTTCTCCGCCTGGGTGTTCACGGTGCTGGGTGGGTTGGCCCTTCTGCTCACCTCGGCCGGCGTGTACAGTGTAATCGCCTACACCACGGCCTTGCGGGCGCGGGAGATGGGGATCCGGGTAGCCCTGGGCGCGACGCCGGGCCAAGTGATGGCCATCGTCTTCCGGGATGCCATGCTGCCGCTCGCTGCCGGCTTGGCACTGAGCGTAGCTGCCGCCTTCTTCCTCTCACGGCTGCTGGCCAGCCTGCTCTACGAAATCGGCAGCAGCGACCCGGTGACCTACGCGGGGGCGGGGCTGCTTTTGCTGGCCATCGGGGCCGCGGCCAGTTTGCGTCCGGCCAGGCAGGCCGCGCTGGCAGATCCTCTGAAGGCGCTCCGCGCGGAATGACCGGCTCGGTCCGCATTGGCTGCGCCGCTGCCAAAGAATTGGCGCGGCGAGTTCGTTCGAGTGAAACGGTTACTAAAACGGCTACTTACTGCCGGAGCGCTTTTCGACGGCCATGCCGGCATCCGAAAGCGGGCTGGGATGTTTGGGCGGGCGGCCGCGGCGTTTTCCTTCTACCGGCGCCTCGGAAGGGCTGCGCTGCTTCTGCGCCGCCAGCCTTTCCAGGCTGGCAATAGCCATATCCAGGTGCTCCAGTTCCTGGCGCAATTGGGCCAACACTTTTGTCAGATCCACGGCAACTCCTGACTGTCCACTACTCCCGGATGTGTGACGAGACCAGGCCGGGGAAACTAAACCGCCCGGCTGAACAGTCCGTCCTCCGGCAGCTCGGAGGATTCCGAATTCGATTGCAATGAATCGAGCGACTCCAACACTCTTTCCAATAAGCTGTCGGTCTGCGAAACCGTGGTTTTCAACACTTCGATGGAGTGAGCCTGTGTCGACAGGCGATCATCCAGGGAAGCCATAGTCTTCGAGAGCAGTTGTTCCATGGCCGACACGATCTGAGAAGTAGAAGGGACTTGCGCCAGTTTGGCGGCGTGCTCTTCCAGGCGCGCCTCCACCTGCCCGAACCGTGCCGCCGCGGCGGTTTCCTGGGCGGAGAGCCGGCTTTCGATGTTACCAATCAAACGCTTCAATTCCTGACTAACTGCCGGGCCGGATACGCCGCCGGTGTCCGTGGCACCGCTGCGCTCACCCGCCGCACTGCCTGCCGGCTGGGGGGTCTTCCGGGCGGTCAAAATGCCTGCCGCGACCCCCACCAGGAATAAGGCAATGCCTGGAATGTAATCCAACGATTTCTGCATCGGTGTCTTCCTTATAATACTATGCCAACCTTCCTGCAAGGCCCCTGGCTAGACGCTCCGATAGGGAAGCGTACCAAGTACTTACCTTACTTCTGATGCTCCCCAAAGACTGTCATTCTGACTAGGATAGTTCCTTTGGAATAGGAGACCTCTGATTGCAGCGGGGATCGGAAGCCGGGTTTGTTGCCCCGCGGGCTTCAGCACCCGGCGACTCGGGCGGTGGAGCTGACAGGAAGACCTGGCGGCCCGCTCCTCTCGCGGCGGGCAGTCTGAAGCCTGGCTGGGTGCGTGGTGCGCCTGCCGCCGGGCAACCCGCGCGAAGCGATGCGGCGACCCTGGTGGATCTGCAGAACCGCTTTATTCAGCGGTACTTCCGTCTGCAGCAGGTGGAGCAGAAGCTGCTCCGACAGGCGCGCCGCGAAAAGACCGGCGTGGGCCGCAAGGCCATCGAGCAGATCGAACTGGAGCGGCAGCGCCTGGGGCGCGACCTGCACACTGGTGTGGGCCAGATGCTGGCGGCCACGCGCCTGCAATTGGAAATCATCGATTCGCAGATGCCCACGCCGCCGGCCGCCGTGCGGCAGGCTCTGGACCGCGTCTCGGCTCTGGCCAGCCAGGCGCTGGACCAGGTCCGGTCGCTCTCGCGGCGCCTGCATCCTCCGGAATGGCAACGGCTTACGTTGGCTGAGGCGGTGCGCCAACTGTGGGACCTGAGCGGCCTGCCGCAGCGCACCCAGGCCACCGTTTCCATCCCGCCCGGTCTGCTGGAACCCGATCTGGAAGCCAAGATCCTGATCTACCGGGCCGTGCAGGAGGCGATTTCCAATATCACGCGGCATTCCCACGCCAGCATCGTCGCGCTCTCGCTGGAACTGCGCGGCGGCCGCCTGACTTTGACCGTTCACGATAACGGAGTGGGCTTCGACGTGGCTGCCCTGCTGAGCGCCCCGGCCAACCTGAGCCGCGGACTCGGACTGCGCGCCATTCGCGAGCAGGCCGCCGCGATCGGCGCCGAATTCGCCGTGCGCAGTGGCCCGGATGGCACTACACTGGAAGTCTCCGTTCCAGGACACGAGTCCCCCACAGCTTCAACTTGAAGGAGTAGGAATGCAGGAATCGCGCGAGTCAACAGTGCTGGTGGCCGACGACCAGGCAATCGTACGGGAAGGCTTTGCCGCCCTCTGTACGGGAGCCGGCATGCGGGTGGTGGGGGAATGCTCGGATGGCGCCGCCGCCCTGCAGGCCATCACCACCTTGCAACCCGATTTCGCCATTCTCGACCTGCATATGCCGGTAATGACCGGCGTGGACGTGGTGCGGCGGCTGCGCGGCGCGGGCTGCCCCACCAAGCTGCTGATCCTTTCCATCAGCCGGGAAGAGAATTGCGTGCTGGAAGCCTTGCGCGCGGGCGCGGATGCCTACCTGCTGAAGGACGGCCCGTTCCGCCATCTGCTGGACGCCCTCACGTTCATCCAGGACGGCGGAGTGTATGTCTCCCCGCTGCTCCGCGGCGCGGGCATGTTTACCAAGCCGGAACGTGCCGCCGAAGATCCGCTGGCGGCCCTCAGCCCGCGCGAGATGGAAGTATTCTCCTATCTGGTGAGCGGACTGCGCGCCAAGGACATCGCCGACCGGCTGGAAATCAGCCCCAAGACAGTCGACACCTATCGCGCCAGCCTGATGCGCAAATTGAATGTCCACGACCTGGTGGGGTTGGTGAAGTTTGCGATCGAGCGCAACCTCACGAGCACTTCCGCACCGCGCTGAAGGGGATGCAGGGGGCCTTGGCGCGCTGCGTCTTCTGATAGTTCTGTAACGATTGGATCAGTTTGTCCACGGCAGCTTTGCGCAAATAGAGTCGTTCGAGGGCCCGCCGCCGCATGTCGTACGCGTCCGGCTTACGGGAAAGTACTACCTCGTGGATGGGCATCAGCATTGTCCTAAACCAGTCAGATATTCCGGGGTAGAAGATACAGGATACCACTGGAGTTTTACAAATCAAGATCAAAATTTAAGATCCGATATGCTTTTTTCCTATCGGAGTTGCACCCCGATTTCTGCCGGAATTGCATCGGTTCAGGCGGTTGCCGGGCGGCCCGGCGACATCGCGAGGCGCGTGACCGCGGAGGTTTTCGCGATATCCGCCAGACGCTGCTTTACCAGGTGAAGCCGGCCGATGCGGGGATGCTGGCGCTTCCGTCGCTGGCTATTTTGTTTGTAGCGCTGGTGGGCGCACTGCCGGCGGTGTGGCGCGCCGCGGGCACCGACCCGGTGGCGATGCTGCGGACCGACTGGAGGATCTCCTGCATACGCGGCTCCGGATATCGGCTCTGGGAACTGTTCGCGATCAATCGCCCGGCACGCAATGGCCGCGATGTTCGACCCTCTGGAGGGTAGGAAGATGGCTTTAGCTGTGCCATCCTTCAATTGATGGCGGCAGAACTCCAAATCCAACAACACGACAACGAAGGGATTCGGATCCTCGAGTTGCACGGGCGTCTGACGATCGGCGACTCCGAAGGCGCGCTTCGGGCGGATGTGGTGGCATTGGCGGACGGCGGCATCGTCAGAATCGTGCTCAATTTTCTGCACGTAGCCGAGATGGATGACGATGGCCTGGGCGCCCTGGTCTTTTGCAAGGCTTATCTCCTCAAGCGCGGCGGCTCCTTGAAACTGATGAACCTCAGCCCACGGCATATGAACCTGATAGTCCTGGCGAGGCTCGAGGCCGTTTTTGAGGTTTATAAGACCGAGCCGGACGCGGTCGACAGTTTCTTCCCGGACAGACAGCCCAAACGCTACGACATCCTGGAATTCGTCCGGGAGCAAGAGAAAGAGGCGTCTGGCGGCGCGGCCGGACCTGTAGTCCAGCAGAGCCGGCGTGTAGACGAGATCGAACCGGCCCAGCCTGGCGCTGCGGCGCCCCGGTGCCCCCCGCACGGCGATTCGTGAGCAGTCCACCCGCGCCGAGGACCCGCCCGGCGGCCGTCTGCCAGCCCCTCTTCTCTTCCAACTAAATTCTTGTTAAAATAGGACTTACCCACAAAAAAGGAGAACGTTTGGCAGACCAGGAACAACCACCCCAGGCACCGCCCCCACCCCCGCCCGGAGGCGGTGGCGATAACCTCCTGCCCATCAACATCGAAGACGAGATGCGGCGGTCGTACCTCGATTACGCCATGAGCGTGATCGTGGGGCGCGCGCTGCCCGATATCCGCGACGGACTCAAGCCGGTCCACCGCCGCATCCTTTATTCCATGCAGCAGATGGGGCTGGCCTTCAATCGCCCCACGCGCAAGTGCGCCCGCATTGTGGGCGACGTCATGGGCAAGTACCATCCCCACGGCGACGCCGCCATCTACGATGCCCTGGTCCGCATGGCGCAGCCCTTCAACATGCGCTATCCGCTGGTGGACGGGCAGGGCAACTTCGGCTCGGTGGATGGTGATATGCCGGCGGCGCAGCGATACACCGAAGCCCGCCTGTCGCGCATCTCCGCCGCCCTGCTGGAAGACCTGGACAAAGAAACCGTAGACTTCCGGCCCAATTACGACGACAGCGAACTCGAACCGGAGGTCCTTCCCACGCGGGTTCCCAACCTGCTGGTGAACGGCTCCTCGGGCATTGCCGTAGGCATGGCCACTAACATCCCGCCGCACAACCTGACCGAAATCATCGAGGCCACCGTGACGCTGATCCGCCGGCCCGATACGCCGCTTTCGGCGCTGCTCGAAATCGTGAAGGGGCCCGACTTCCCCACCGGCGGCGCCATCCTCGGCCGGCAGGGCATCATCGACACCTATACCAAAGGCCGCGGCCAGCTCAAGATCCGCGCCAAGGCGGCCACCGAGAAGATGGGCAAGGACCGCGAGCAGATCGTCATCAGCGAGATCCCCTACCAGGTCAACAAGTCCAAGCTCATTGAGCAGATGGCCTCGCTGGTCAACGAGAAGCGCATCGATGGCATCGGCGATATCCGCGACGAAAGCGACCGCGACGGCATGCGCATCGTGATCGAATTGAAGCGCGGTGAACAAGCCGAAGTGGTACTGAACAACCTCTACAAGCACACTAACCTCCAGTCCGGGTTCGGCGTCATCATGCTGTCCATCGTCAACGGCCAGCCGCGAGAGCTGGGCCTGGTGGACATGCTGAAGTTTTTCATCGACCACCGCGTGGAAGTGGTCCGCCGCCGCACTGAGTACGAGCTGCGCAAAGCCCGCGACCGCGAGCATATCCTGCTCGGTTTTCAGAAGGCCCTCGATAACCTGGACGAAGTAATCCGGATTGTACGCGCCGCCCGCTCTCCGCGCGAGGCCCGCGACGGGCTGATCGCGCGCTTCGAGTTCACCGAGAAGCAGTCCCAGGCCATCATTGAGCTGCAGTTGCAGCGGCTGACCGGCATGGAGCGGCAGAAGATCCTCGATGAGCTGGCCGATATCCAGCGGCGCATCGCCGAGTACCTGGAAATCCTGGGCTCCGATAAAGTGCTGCGCGACCTGATCGTGAAGGAGCTTCGCGAGGTGCAGAAGGAGTTCGGCGACGAGCGCAAGACCGCCATCGTCGAGGACACCGGGGAGATCCGCCTGGAAGACCTGGTGGCGGTGGAAGACGTGGCCGTCACGGTGACCCGCGGCGGCTACCTGAAACGCACCTCCGTGGACACGTACCGGCGGCAGACCCGCGGCGGCAAGGGGCGCATTGGCATGAGCACCCGCGCGGAGGACTTCGTCGAGTACCTGATTGTCGCTTCCACGCACAGTTATCTGCTGATTTTCACCACCCGCGGGCGGCTCTACTGGCTGAAGGTGTATGAAGTGCCTGACGCCTCTACCACCGGCAAGGGCAAGCACATTTCCAACCTTATCAATCTGCAGCCCGATGAGACCGTCAAAGCGTTTCTGGCGGTGAAGGATTTCGTGCCCGACCAGTACATCATAATGGTGACCAAGCAGGGGGTCATCAAGAAATCCGAGCTGACCGAATTCGATAACCCCCGGTCGGGCGGGCTGATCGCGGTCTCCCTGGACGAGGGCGACGAACTGATCGGCGCCAAGATCACCCACGGAGACAACTACATCTTCCTGGGATCGCGCGAAGGGCAGGCCATCCGGTTCGCCGAAAGCCAGGTGCGGCCGATGGGCCGGCAGGCGCGCGGCGTACGGGCCATGGATCTGGCCGAGGGCGATTACCTGATTGGCATGGAAGTGGTGGGCATGGAGGGGATGATCCTCTCGATCGCCGAGAATGGCTACGGCAAACGGACGCCGCTGGAAGATTACCGGCTGACCGCCCGGGGCGCTAAAGGCGTCATCAACATGAAGACCAACAACAAGACCGGGCGGGTGATGGCCATCCTTTCGGTGAAGGAGGATTCGGAGCTGATTATCGTCAGCCAGAACGGCAAAATCATTCGCATCGATTCGGCTACCATCCGCCAGGTCGGCCGTTCCTCGCAGGGCGTCAAGCTGGTGACTCTGGAGGAAGGCGACAAGGTGGCGGCCGCTTCGGTGATTCCGGAAGCCGAGGGACCCACCGGAAACGGCAACGGGCAGGAGAGCCTGCCACTCCAGTAAAGTAAACTGGTAGGGGCTGAACATGGCAGCACTGGTCGAACTCTCCAATCCGTCGCGCCTGAAGGAAAAGCAGGAGCGTCTCTTCGGGCACCTGGGCGGGCTGGGCCGGGTGATTGTAGCCTATTCCGGCGGCGCCGATTCGGCTTATCTGGCGTGGGCCGCCCGGCAGGTGCTGGGGGCCAACGCCCTGGCCATGACCGCCGATTCGGCTTCCCTGCCCGAATCCCACAAACGCGATGCGGAGGCCTTTGTGCGGCAGTTCGGCATCGCCCACGAATACGTGGAGACCCACGAATTCGACAACCCGGATTACCTGCGGAACGACGCCAACCGCTGCTTCCACTGCAAGGACGAGCTATTCACGGTGCTGGAACAGGTAGGCCGCGAGCGGGGCTACCAGCACATCATCTATGGAGTGAATGCCGACGACCTGGGCGATTACCGGCCGGGCCAGAACGCCGCGCGGCAGCATCGCGTGGATGCGCCATTGGCCGATGCCGGTTTGACCAAGGCGGAGATTCGCGAGCTTTCCCGGCAGGCCGGCCTGCCTACCTGGGACCGGCCGGCCTCCGCGTGCCTGAGTTCGCGGATTCCCTACGGCACGGCGGTGACGCCCCAGAACGTGAAGACCGTGGAGAGCGGCGAAGAGGCCCTCAAGGCACTCGGCTTCCGCCAGTTCCGCGTGCGCTTCCACGGCGAAATCGCGCGCATCGAAATCGCTCCGGATGAATTAGCCAAGGCCCTTACGCTGGAGATGGCACGCCGGTTTACGGAGATATTTAAAGGGCTGGGATTCCAGTACGTGACCCTCGATCTGGAGGGCTACCGCCAGGGATCGCTCAACGAGGTTCTGGGGCTGAAGAAGTGAGCCGTGCGCGGCGGCGCGGCCCGCGCAGGCGCTAGAACTCTTCCTCGTCTTCCTTCTTTTTCTTGCCTTTGCGGCGCAGGATTACTATCCCGATCAGAAGAACGGCCAGCACACCGGACACGATCTGCACGGTAGATTGGGTCATTGGCCCTCCTGTAGTTCCGAACCGGCAGTATAAAACATTTGTGCGAAAACTTCCACTGCGGGTTCGGATTGTTTTCGATGCTGAGCGGCGCGGCGCCAGCGACGCGGGCCAGCGACTCGGGCCAACCCACCAAGGGCCATTGCCTGCGGCACACCGCTCGCGAAACCCAGCCGCGGCCGAAGCCGTCCCATCAATCGAGCATCAGGAAAAGCGCTCGTGCGCTTGCCAACCGGGTTCCGGGAAACCGCGGTGGATGGCCGGCCTCGCTAATTTGCCGGCGATGTGGGCTGGCTCCGATGGGGATTCACGCATTGGAGCGGCCAACCAAATCCCGACCTGAATGCGCTTGAGGACAACCAATGTCTAAGAGCGCTTCGTGGTACCCAATCTCGCAGTGCATCGAAAGAATCGTCCGGAACTCGGGCTATTCCAATTATGGCTTCGTGCTGGCTCTCGGGCATCCGTCCGCCGAGGCGGACCTGGAGTCGTGGTTACAAAATGCCGACGGCCCGCCGACCATCATCGCCGCAATCGCCGCGGCATACCCGGACGAAGCTGGCCGGCTGCAGAAGCGGCTCGCGAACACAGCGGCCATGAAAGCAGCAGGCGTGGACCCGGCTGCCTTGATCCCGAAAGAGGCGGACCAGTTCGAACCGTACTTGAACGCGGAAGGCGAGGATTCCGTCCCTCACGGCATCTGCATTTTTGGCATGACAGGCGGGCACGAGCGTTGGACTGTGATTCGGATCCCCAAGAGGATCCTGGCATTGCCGATTCCGGAGCAACTGGCGGCATTGCCCAAGTTGATGCTGTCCTACAAGCGGCGGTACCGCGGGGAGGTTCCGTTCTTTGGGAAGCTTCGCGGCTTCAAGTATGTGCGTTTCAACGATTACTATCAGTTCGATGCCGAGGGACAGCTTCTGCAAAATGGTCCGGGCCGCTTCTCTCCAGGCCCTTCCTGGGTGGAACACCGCTGAACTTCGTGCGCCCCTACGCGCGGTCCCGCCCCGCGGTGGCCACCTGGCCCTCGGGGTCTCCGTACTCGGCCGGCGCCAGCAGGGTGAGGGCATCGGGGACGATCCGCAGCTCGGCGGGGAGCTGGCCCGCAAACTCGCCATCGATCTGCACGTAGACATCCGGATTATCGGCGCAGGACAGCTTCAGATGTCCGGTCCGCAGCACCGTTACGCCCTTCATTCCGCTCAGGCGGTTGGCCGCCATGCCGAGGAAGTATTTGACGTAGGGCAGCGAGGTCCGGCCTTCGAACAGGACCACCTCGAAGGTGTCTTGAAACAGCGTCACCGAGCGGGCGATTTCGAAATCGCCGCCGTAATTGCGCACTTTACTGGCCAGCGCGAAGGAGCACTGCCGTTGCTGGCCGCAGACTTGCACCTGGATCTGCGGCAAACGGCGGCCCAGCATACTCCAGCCGGCCGCCCAGTAGGCGAACTTGCCGATCTTGGCCTTGAGCACGCCATCCACATGGTAGACGATGTGGGCGTCCAGACCGGCGCCCGCCATCAGCAGAAAATGGCGCGAAACGCGGCCGTCTTCGCACATCACATGGCCCACCGAAACGCGCCGCGGGCACAGGTCGTCCAGGCGTTCCGCCACGCGGTCCAGGCGGCTGCCCAGCTTCATTTCCATGGCCAGCACGTTGGCAGTGCCGCCCGGCAAAATGCCCAGGGGCACTTCGGTGTGCAGCATCCCCTCGGCGACTTCATTGATGGTGCCATCCCCGCCCGCCGCCAGGATGAGTCTGGCGCCGCCGTCGATATAGCCGCGGGCAATCGCCCCGGCCGTGCGCGGGCCGGTGGTGGGCGCCACCGTCACGCGGTGGCCGCGGTGTTCAAGAATATGAACGGCGCGTTCGATCTGGGACTGTCCGTTCCGCCCGAATTTGCCCGCCCGGGGGTTATAGATCAGCACCGTGTTTCTGTAGGCTTTGATAGCGCGTTCTCCAGGTTCCTCGTTAGATTATAGTTGAGGGGACCATGAAAGATCCCGCCAGGGAAATCGAAGAGCTGCGAGACGAGCTGCGCCGCCACGAACATTTGTACTACGTCCTGGACCAGCCGGAGATCAGCGACGCCGAATACGACAGCCTGATGCGCCGCCTGCAGCAGCTTGAAACCGAGCATCCCGAGCTGCTGACCGGCACTTCCCCGACCCAGCGGGTGGGCGGGAAACCGCGCGAGGGATTCGTCAAGGTGCGCCACAGCGCGCCCATGCTGTCCCTCGACAACGCCCTCAACGAAGGCGAGCTGCGGGACTTCGACCGCCGCGTGCGCGACCTGTTGGGGGACGCCTCCTTCCGCTATGTGGCGGAGCTGAAAATGGACGGCCTTTCGATGGCGGTGCACTATCGCGACGGCCAGTTCACCCAGGCGGTCACGCGCGGCGATGGCACCGTGGGCGAGGATGTCACCGAAAACGCCCGCACCATCCGTTCCCTGCCCTTGCACGTGAAAACTACCGTGGACGCCTTCGAGGTGCGCGGCGAAACCGTGATGAACCGGCGCGCCTTCGAACGGCTCAACGCCGAACGGGATGAAAAGGGCCTCTCGCGGTTCGCCAATCCCCGCAACGCGGCGGCCGGCTCGCTGCGCGTGCTGGAGCCGCAGATTACCGCTTCGCGGCGCCTGGACTACTACTGCTATTGGCTGCTGCGCGAGGGGCGGCCCACCTTCCCCAGCCATTGGGAGTCGCTCGACGAGCTGGTCCGCCTGGGCTTCAAAGTCAATAGCCACCGCAAATTGTGCGCCGACGTGGAAGAGGCGCTGGCCTTCTGCGCCCAATGGGAGGCCAAGCGGGACGAGCTGCCTTACGAAATCGATGGCGTGGTGCTGAAAGTGGATTCCATCGCCCAGCAGGAGCAACTCGGCTACACCGCCAAGGCCCCGCGGTGGGCCATCGCCTACAAATACCCGGCGCGGCAGGCCGTCACCACCGTCGAGGATATCGAAGTGCAAGTGGGCCGCACGGGCGCGCTCACGCCGGTGGCGCGGCTGAAGCCGGTGGAGGTAAGCGGCGTCACGGTTTCCCGCGCCACGCTGCACAACGAAGACGAAATCGAGCGCCTGGGGCTCGAGATCGGCGATGAGGTGGTGATCGAACGCTCCGGCGACGTGATCCCCAAGGTGGTGCGGGTTCACTCGCAAGGGTCTTACCGCAGACCTTTTCATATGCCCACCGAATGCCCGGTGTGCGGCGGCAAAGTGGTACGGGTGGAAGGCGAAGCGGCCCGGCGCTGCATCAATACCAACTGCTCGGCGCGGCTGAAGGAATCCATCCTGCACTTTGCCGCGCGCAGTGTGATGAATATCGACGGGGTGGGCGAAGCGCTGGTGGATCAACTGGTGGATCGCGGCATGGTGTCCAGCGTGGCCGACCTCTACGATCTCACCCTCGAAAAGCTGATGACCCTGGAGCGCATGGGCAAGAAATCGGCGGGCAACATCCTGCGCAACATCGAGGCTTCCAAGAAAAGCCCGCTGCCGCGGGTGCTGAATGCCCTGGGCATCCGCTTCGTGGGCGAGCGCACAGCCGTGTTTCTGGCGGAGGCCTTCGGCTCCCTGGACCGCATTGCGGAAGCGGATGGCGAGGAATTGCAGGTGGCCGAGGAAGTTGGCCCCAAGGTGGCCGAGAGCGTCTTCCTGTTCTTTCGCGAGCCGCGCAACCAGGAGTTGGTAAAACGCCTGCGAGCCGCCGGCCTGCAGTTCATCTATGAGGGGAAGCGTCCCAAGGCCGGACCGTTTCAGGGCCGCACCTTCGTGCTCACCGGGACGCTGCCGAACCTGTCGCGCGAGGAAGCCACGCGGCTGATTGAAACCGCCGGCGGCAAAGTCAGCGGGTCGGTGAGTAAGAAGACCAGCTACGTGGTAGCCGGCAAAGACGCCGGATCCAAATTGGCCAAGGCCGAGCAACTGGGCGTCGCGGTGATTGGCGAGGAAGAGCTGCTGAAAATGATCGAGGGATAAGCGCTTCCCTACTGCATCATCTTCTTCAACTTCTGCAGGCCGCCCTTGATTTCGTCGGTGGCATCATCCACCTGGTTGGTGTCGTAGATTACCCGCGGGGTCAGGAAAATAATCAGCTCGGTGCGGGCGTCGCTGTAGGACTTGGAGCCGAACAGCGCTCCCAGGCCGGGAATGTGCTGCAGGAAGGGGATGCCCGTCTCGACCAGGGTCTTGCTGTCCTGAATGAAGCCGCCCAGCGCGATCGTGTCGCCGTCGCGCACGGTCACCTGGGTGCTGAACGAGCGCGTCGAAAACGACGGCGAGTCGATGGTGCTGCTGCTGTTCGCCTCGGGCTCGCTGACTTCCTGGTCGATCACCATGGTCACCACGCCGCTCGAATTGACGCGCGCTGTGATGGCCAGGCTGGTGCCGGTGGTTTGATTGGAGACCGAGTTGAACGAACTGCCGGTCACCGCGACGCCGGAAGATGTCAGCACCGGCACGCTTTGCCCAACGTTCATAACGGCGGGCACACTATCGGTGGCGATGATGCTGGGCGAGGCGATGGTTTTGGCCTGATTGCGGGTCTCCGCCAGAGAAACCGCGGTGAGCAGCTCTTTGCCCTTCAATACCAGGGCGCCTAACGAAAGCGTCAATCCGCCGCTGGAGGCGATATTCAGAGCGCGCGAAAAGGGTCCCGTGTTGGCCTGGTCGACATAGGCCTCCACGCCCGAAGAGAAGGCTCCGGTCAAATCCAGCTCATAGATCTTAGCGTCGATCAGCACTTGCCGCGGCGGCACATCCAGTTGGCGGATCAGGTTGCTGATCTGCTCCCATTCCTGGGGCGTTCCCTGCACCAGCAGAGTGTTGTCGAACGGGTTGGGAATGACGTGAGGAATGCGGTTGCCGGCTTCCTCAGCCGTGGCGGCCGCGCCTCCCAGGCGCTGCCCGGTCTGCCCGATGCCCGCCTGGGCTTGCGGGCTGAGCGGGTTGCCGGTAGGAGACACCGGAAGGCCGCCCGGCGCCGCATAGGTGCCGTACGTGACGCCGCTCATCGCACCGTAACCGCCCGCTCCGGGATAACCGCCATAACCGCCCATCCCGCCATAGCCACCCATTCCACCGTAACCACCCATGCCACCCATGCCGCCCGCGCCGACACCGCCCAAGCCCGGCCCCAGGCTACCCATCATGCCCATGCCGCCCGCGCCGCTCATCTGCGCCAGTTGCACCAGCGCCATGGTATTGCCGGTATAGAGCGCCATAATCGCCATGGCCAGCGTTTCGGCACGCCCATAATGCAGGCGGTACACGTAATTGTTCACCGCGCCGGCCGGAATCTTGACCTCCACATCCAGCTTCTTAATCCAAGCCTCCACCTGGTCGAAGATCCCCGGATTGGCGGCCACGGCAATCACCTCATTGATGCGGTCTACCGGGATGAAGCGCACCGCGCCGGATTTTTCGGAGGTCGCGTAGGCTTTGAATACGTTGTCGAGGTCCTTCACCAGGTCCGTGGGGCGGCTGTTTTCCACGTCGTAGAGGCGCACCCGCTGGCCGGCGAAGCTGTCGGAATCGAACATGGCGATGAGATTCAGGATGCGCTTCATGCTGCGGCTGTTGTCCTGGAGGATCAGCAAATTGGCAGGGGCGTAGGGCTGGCTGGTGCCGCCCTCGCCCATGAACGGCTTGATCAGCTTATCGATTTCCTCGGCGGTGGCGTACTTCAGGAACACCAGGTTGAGCACCATCCGCTCATCATCGGGCAGAGTCTTGGGATCGACATTCACTTCGGGACTGATAGGCAGGCTGGAAACCCGGTTGACCGGCACAATGCGGTAGACGTTGCCCACCTGCACCATGGCCGCGCCGTTCACCCGCAGGATGGTTTCCAGCAGCGGCATCAGGTCCACCGATTTGACCTCTCCGTAGGTGTGGACAATCACCGATCCGTTCACGTGCGGGTCGATGATGATGTTGAGCTTGAGCATACGCGCCAGGATGTCGATCATCTGGGTGAGCGATTCGCCATTGATCATGAGCCCTTCGGTGGTGGCCAAGCGGGGAGTGGCGGCCTGCGGCTGAGTGGTGGGGGTATTGGCCTGCGGCTGCTGCGCCGGTTTGGGCGGCTGCGGCTGGGGCTTGTTTTGATCGGGCGGAGGCGTTACCGGCACAATCCGCGGCGTGGCCGCCTGGCCCCACAACGTGGCGGCCGCGAGGAGGGGCAGGCACAAGCGGAGCGCCTGCCGCAGAGAGGCGCGGGTTCCGGCGGTCAGCCAATCGAAGCAGCGCATGGCAGCTATTTCCGGTCGCTCGCGGACACGGCCTGGCGCTCGAACGCGGCGCGCTCGACGGCATCCATTTCGGACTTCTTGCGCTCCCAACGGTACACGCCGAAGGGGCCGGGGCGCTCGAAGCTCACCGTATCGCCGTGGTCGGTGGCACGCAGAGTTTCTCCGGCCGCGGCGGCGGAGCGGGCGGCTTTCGACGCCGAGGCGTCCGCCGCGGGAATGCGGGCGATGCCAAAGGGCGTCGGGCGGTAGAGCCACTGACGGCCTTGCGGATCGGTATAGCGGTAGCCATCGGCGGCCTTCACTGCGCCCGTGGGAACGGCGGCGGGCTGCGCGGCCTGGCATTCCATCGCCAGCACCATCGCGGAGAAACACAGAAGCATTGCAGGTTTCATTCGTCTCATTTGCTTAAACTCCTCGGGATGGCCACGCCCGGCCTACTGCGCCGGCTCCCAACGGCACGACTTGCCGAAGGGAGTGGTGTACACAACCTTCTTATAACCCTCGGCCACGGTGCCATCGGCCAGTCCATCGGCCATCGAGCAGGTCTTCCAGCCGCGGCCGGTATCCTCGCCCGGGCCGGCTTTCACCGGAGCGGGCGGCGGAGGCGGCGTGTTATCGGCCTGGGCCGGCGCCGGCGCCTGGGACTGCGAGGCGGAACTCGCGGCGAGGTCGCTCAGCGATTTGCGAATCTGCTGGCCATTCCATTCCAAAGTGATCTCATCTGTATTGACGTCCACCAGCTTGAATTGGCCGATCGTCGCTCCCGGATGCATATATTGATGCGGCGCTTTGTCGTTCTCGGCGAGAATCGCGGCCACCCCATCGCCCAGGTTCATCACACCATAACAGACGGGCAGCGGCGGCATCACGGGCGGAGGCGGCGGAGGCGGCAGTTCGACCACCACGTTGGGATTGCGCGAGGGATCGAACAGCGTGCGCAGGGCGATTTGCGAATACTCGGAGGCCGTCACCGGGGGCGCCGCCGGCAGCGGGCTGAAGGGAGGCGCAGGCGCGGCCTTCACCTTGGCGCGCAGCACGGAGGCTTCGCGCGCGTGGGTGGCGCGCCAGGCGTTGCGGAAAGCGAAGCCGGCATAGGCCAACCCCACCACCAACAAGCCGTTGAGCACCCACAGCTTGTATTTCAAAATGCCACCGCCCGCTTCACCGGAACCAGCTTGCGCGGCACGACGCCCGAAAGCGTCAGGCGCACCTGCAGATTTTTCTTTTTGTCGCTGCCGCCGGAGATGTGAATTTCATTGGTGGCCAGAAGGCGCGGCTCGCGGGCCAGGTCAGAGAGGAAGTTGACCAGTTGATCGATGCCGCAGGTGAAGGTTTCGACCACCGAGACCTCGCCATAGTCGTTGCCCAGCGGGCGCGCTTCGCCCAGTTGTTCGGCGCCGCGGGCATCGAAACCGTTCTGGGCGGCGAGGCGGTGGATGATCTCGAGCAGTTGGCCCTGCGCCTGGGCGGAGGTTTCGGCCAGCAGCACACCGGCTTCGCGGGTTTTCAGTTCGGCAGAGACTTTTTTGAGGAGATCTTCCTTGGCGGGAACGGTGGCGGCCAGCCGGCGCAGGCGATCGAGACGCTGTTCCGCCTGGGGGATGGTCTCGGTCGCCGAGACCACCGTGCCGCCGCTATCGCCCGCGCCGGCCAGGCGGAGGATCGCGAGCACTACGGCGCCCGCCGCGGCCGTCAGCGCGAGGAAGGTCTTGCGGTCCATGGCGGCGAGAGTCATTTGCCGGCCCTCCGGGTGGTGTGGATCTGGAAGGTTTCGCCGGAGCCCGACGGGGCGCGGCCCACCATGTCGGGAGCGGTGTTGACGAAGAACGGCGAGGAATCCAGCAGCTTCGGCAGCGGCGCGGCCTGCTGGGCTTCGCCGGTGAGGCGCACGGAATCGCGCGTGATGTCGATGGAGTTGGTCCACGCAGGAGGTTCGATCAGGCGGGTCAGCTCGTTCAGGACATTGAGGTCGGCGGAGGTGCGGCTGCGGAATTCGTCGAGCAGTTGGGCGCGCGCGCGGGCATTGTCGATGGCCCGGTCGAGCACGCCCGCACGTTGGGCGCGCGGCTCCAGGCGGGCGATTTCGGCATCCAATTGCTTCAAGTACCGATGCTGCGACCAGGTGAAGTACAACGCCATGCCGCCGCCGACTATGATCAGCAGGCCGGCCAGGATGAGGGTGGGCCAGAAGGCACGGTGGGAGCTGAGGCGGCGATGCTCGGCCGGCAGTACGTTCGCCGCCGGCGCCAACCAGGGGCAAGCCCCAGCCAGCGCCGTGGCGTACGGCCGTGCGTTGCGGGAAAGATCGTTTTCCACCGGATTGACCGCCGGGGCGGGTAGCACGTCTTCGAGCTTGCGCGGGGCGGTATCGGGCGGCAGGCGCAACTCGGAAAGCGCCAGGATGGCGGCGCGCTCGGGCGGCAGATCGAATTCGGCGGAGAAGACCGGGCGCGCGGGGCTTTCGCCATACACCTCGATGCCGCCGGCCGCGGCCTGGCTGAGGGCCACGAATCCACCATCGGCGGCGCCATTCAGGCGGATGGCCGCGCGCACGGCGGCGGCCGAGAAGGTGAAACTGGCGGCGGCAATGCCGGCTTCTGCGAAAAGCTGCACGTAGCGGTCGACCACGCGGCGCAGCACGATTCCGATGAGCACCGCGCCGTGCTCCAGCGGCGACCATCCCCACACCACCTCGTCATCGCCGTAGGGGTGGAGGCTGTCGAGCTGCAGGCGGAGGGCGCTTTCCAAATCTTTAGGCGCGACGCCGGGCAGCGACACCTGGCGCACGATCACTTCGCGGCGCGGCAGCAGCACGGTGGCGCTGCACTCGGCCATGCCGAGGGATTTGAGGAAGGCCTGATATTCGGCGCCCCATTCGGCCGCGGGCCGCGTGGCGTAATCGTGGATGCTCAGCCGCCCGGCTACTCGAATGGCCGAGGGGCGGACGCGCGCGGCAGCCACTTCCAGATCGGCGGCGCCGATTTCGATGCCGACACCGGTGCCGAAGGCCAGCAGCTTGCGAACATCTTTGGGAATGGCGGTGGCGAGGCTCATGCCGGGTTAGTGGCTCCAGGCGTGGTCGTACCAGCGCAGAAAGTGGATCGGCTCATTGTACTGCGCGGGCATGTATTTCACCTGGGCGGCCACGGTGCGTTTGAGATCGGAGAGTCTGCCATCGGCCAGCCGTAACTGGGCCGTCGCGCGGAGGGTGATGATGGAATTGCCGCCGATGCGCAGGCGGGCGGCGGGCACGCCGATAGAAGCGAGGAAGGCGCGCAAATCCAGATCCGTGAAGGGCGCGGCGCGGCGGCGGGCCACCAGCGCCTGGACGGCTTCGGGCGCCAGACCCACGGCGGCCAGCACCTCGGGCGCGGCCGAGTTGGCATCCACCTGGGCGCCGGAGCCGTAGACCGTAAGGCAATCGGCGAGGCCATCGCGCGCCACCAGGCGGGGCGCGGAGGCATCTTCGGCGCTGCCTTCCGGGCCGGGCACGTACGTGCCGTAATACAGATCCGGCGTGATTCCTCTCACCAGCAGTAATTCCTCGATCTCTTGGAAAGACGCATGCGGCGGGCGAAAAGACGGAGTGAGCGAGGCATAATACAGATCGAAAGGGCTGCCCTGGAGCGCCGGTTTGCGCCAGTCGTCAATGGCGGCGACGATTTCCTGGGCGCGCTCGGGCGCGACCCCCAGAGCCAGCACCAGCCGGAAGAGGTCCTGGACGGGCGCCGTATTGACATCCAGCTTGGCGGCTTCGGGAATGATTTCCACGCGCACGTTGCCGCTGGGGAAGAGGTAGTTGACCACCGGGGCTCCGCGCGGAATGAGGGTTTGGGCCGGGTTGCTGCCGCCCCAGAGCAACTCCAGCGCGGCGCGATGAATGCCTCCCTGGGCCAGGTAGTAGGCGCGCAGCCCGTCCACCTCCGTGGAGGTCCGGTCGGTCTCGCTCCTGACGGTGCTGGAGAGGGAGAAAGCGATGGCGGCTAGCGCGGCGGACAGCCACAAGACGGCAAGCAGCGCACTGCCACGGTCCCGATCCCTCGCCCTATTGGTCCACATATTCGATCTCCGGCGAGCGGAACACGTTGATCGGGGCCATCACGGTGATGGGTTGCAGGCGCGAGGCATCCGGCTGAAGGGGCGCCATCTCCACGCGGATGCCCCACGGCCAACCGGGGCCGCGCCATTGCGGCAGCCAGACGGGCGGATCGTTTTCCGAGCGGCCCGGGCCGTAATAGCTGAAGCGGCAATAGGCCATCTTGTCGGCCAGAACGAAAGAATCCGGATTCGGCTGCATGGGCACGAAGCGGAACAGCAGGCGGCCCGTTAGGGGGTCGGGCGCCACCCCGGCACATAGCCCGCCGGCCGATAGCGGCCCGGTGTAAGGGGTCTCGTTGACGATCAGGCGGACGCCTTGGCCTTGGTCGCCCGGAATCACCATCAGGCCGAGTAATTGCGGCCGGCCGCGCCACCCCTGCTCCAGCGAAAAGGTGGTCGCCAGCCGCATGTTCAGCGGCTCGCCCTGGAAGAAGCCGAATCGCACGTGAACGCCGGCGCAGGTGGCCACCACCGGCAGGAATCCCTGCAACTCCTGCTCCAGGATGCGCTGCGCACCCACCACGCGGCGATTGTCCATCAGGCGGGTGGTGGCCCGGCCGAAGACGTTCAGGCCGATGCGCATAGCCATCACCATGGCGGTGGAGAGCAGGCTCAGCAGGGTGATGGCGATCAGCACCTCCATCAGGGTCAGGCCGGACTGGGAGTGGCGCCGGCTCATGGCAGCGAGGTGCCCCCTAAGCCACCGCCCGGAACGAGATCCTGCGGCAAGAGCAGGCGCGGCCGGAAGGCGTCTAGCGTAAAGGAGCGGCGCTCGGGTCCGGCCATCCACCAGACCCGCAGCTCCATGCGGTCGAGCGCCAGTTGCCCGGGATGGGGCTGCGGCGGCATCTCGAAATTTTCCAGGCGGGCCTCCCAGCCGGCCTCGATGCCGCCGGTCAGAGCCGGGTCGAAGGGGCCGGCGATGGCAGTATTGCGAGGCATCTTGCGATCCAGCAGAAGTTCGTTCATGCGCAGGCGGGCCAGTTGCGCGGCGCGGTCGTAACTGAGCAGGCGGGCGGCATTCCGGGTGGCGCCGGAGATGCCGGACATCAGCCCCACCACGGCGATGCCCATGATGGTGGTGGCCACGATCATCTCGAGCAGGGTGAATCCGCGCTCCGATGCTGGATGGCGGCGGGCTGGATGGCGGCGGGTCACTCTGGATGCACGCTTTCGACGTGCGGAAAGCCGGTCATGGGGTCGAGACGTACCAGGCGGTGCGTGCCGTGGCTGTTGGCGAGCTGGATGCCGATGCCAGGCGCCGTATCGCCCGGCATGAGGATCAGGCGCCGGACGGGGTCGGCCGGATCGTCGAGAGGCGGCACCAGCGCCTCGATAGAGATGCCCTGCGGCAGTTTCAGCTCGCGCCGGAAGCCCGGCTCGGCGGAGTAGGCCGCGAGGCGGTTTTCCTTGGGCGCAATGACCACCTCGACCGCCGTCTGGCGGCGCTCCGCGTGGTTCAAGGCGGCATTGAGGAAGGTGGCCACCGAGCCGGTGGCGGAGTTCATCCGGACGCTATCGATGCCCGCCGAAACCGCCGGCGTGGTGACCGCCGCAATCAGCCCGATGATGGCCACCACGACCAGCATCTCCATGAGGGTGACGCCGGCCAGAGAGCGCCTGGACGCGGAGACGCGGAGGCGCGGAGAAACACGCAGAGAAGACCAGGCATTGTGTTTTCCGCGTCTCCGCGTCTCCGCGGTGAAGACACGGCCTCTACTTCCAACTGAAGATATCGGCATTCACCCCTTCGCCGCCGGGCTGGCCATCGGCGCCCAGACAGATGATGTCGGGCTCGTCACCGTGGTCGCCAGGGTACTTGTAGACGTAGTCGTGGCCCCAGGGGTCTTTGGGGATGTCCTTGGGCATGTAAGGGCCGGCCCATTGGTTGGCGTCGGGCGGCTTCACCCGCAGCGCCACCAGGCCCTGCTCGGTGGTCGGAAACACGCCGGTATCCAGTTTGTAGGACCCCAGCGCGGTCATGAAGTTCTCCATCTGGCTGCGCGCCGCGGTGACCCGCGCGCTGTCCGCTTTTTTGAACATGGCGGGAGCCACCAGGGCCACGAACAGCCCGATGATCGTCACTACCACGAGCATTTCGATCAGGGTGACACCAGCCTGTCCCCGCCTGTTTGGTCCCATTTTGCGCCGGTTGTGCATGGATATATCCGCCTTACATTGCCACATCGTTAATGCTGGTAATCGCCAGCAGCATACTCAAAATCAGGGCGCCCACCAGGATGCCCATCACCAGAATAATGATCGGCTCGAACACCGCCGTGAATCGCTTGATGGCCGCCCGAGTATCATTTTCGTAGATATCGGCCATCTGCGTAAACATCTGGTCCAGGCGGCCGGTTTCCTCGCCCACCATGAGCAGGTGGCCGGCCAGCGGCGGGAAGACCGCGGCCTTGCGGATGGGCGCGGCGATGCCTTCGCCGCGTTTCACGCCTTGCGCTACGCCATCCATGGCGCGGGCGATCATGCGGTTGTTCAGCGTAGCCGCGGCAATGCCGATGGATTGCACCAGCGGCACGGTATTAGCCACCAGGGTCGCCATGGCGCGCGCAAACCGCGCCGTTTCAGCCTTCAGCAGCGCATCGCCCAACAGCGGGATGCGCAGCCGGACGCGGTCCCACCATAGCCGCCCGGCCGCCGTCCGTGTGTACATGCGCCAGCCGATGAGGAATGCCGCCAGGCCCACCGCCATCATCCAGGAATAGTGCCGGGTGAAATCGCTGGCCTGCATCATCAGGCGGGTGGGCAGCGGAATTTTCATGGTGCTGCCGTCGAAAATCGAGGCAAACCGCGGCACCACGAAATTCAGCAGCAAGGTGATTGACCCGAGACCCACGCAGGCCAGCAGCGCCGGGTAAATCATCGACGAGATGATGTAATTGCGCAGGTCATCGCGGGTCTTTTCAAATTCCGAAAGCCGCAGGAAGATCACCGCCAGCGCTCCGGAAGCTTCGCCCGCGCGCACCATGTTGATGTAGAGGTCGGTGAAGTGTTCGGGATGGGTGGCCAGGCTATCGGCCAGGGAACGGCCGCCTTTGAGCACCCGCAGGACGTCCAGCACGATGGCGCGAAACGAGGCGCGCTCGCACAACTCGGCGGTGATGCTGAGGGCGCGGTCGAGCGGCACGCCGGCGTTGAGCAAAGTAGAGAGTTCGTTGGTGAAGAACAGGACGTCGCGCCGGCCGCCGGTGCGGAACGCCGGCAGCTTGAGTTCGATGCCGGCCGTTTTGGGCGCGCTCCCCACGTAGATGGGCGTCAGCCCCTGCTTGCGCAGTTCCCCCGCCACGCGGCGTTCGCTCTCGGCGGCCAGGGAGCCGCTGCGGACTTTGCCATCGGAGGCCACCGCGCGGAAAAAGAAGGTGGAGGCCATCTAGATCTCCTGCGTCACGCGCAGCACCTCGTCCACGCTGGTCACGCCGCGGCGGATCTTGATCCAGCCGTCTTCGCGCAGATTGCGCATGCCGTTCTGGCGGGCCACGCGAGTGAGCACGGAAGCATCCGCGTTGGACATGATCAGCTTGCGGATTTCGTCGTTGATCTCCATCATCTCGAAGATGCCCATGCGCGAGATGTAGCCGAGGCCATGACACTCCGCGCAGCCCGCGCCGCGGTAGACGGGGATGATTTCGCCATCGGGCGAAATGGCCGTGCCGTCTTGGAACTTGCAGGCATCGCAGATCACCCGCACCAGGCGCTGCGCCAGCACGGCCACCAGCGACGAGGTGATCAGGTAATTCTCCAGGCCCATATCGGTGAGGCGGGTGATGGCGCTGGGTGCATCGTTGGTGTGCAGCGTGGAGAAGACCAGGTGGCCGGTGAGGGCCGCGCGGATGGCGATATCCGCCGTCTCGCGGTCGCGGATTTCTCCCACCATAATGACGTCCGGGTCCTGGCGGACGATGTGGCGCAGGCCGGCGGCGAAGGTCAGGCCGATCTGCGGATTGACGTGGATCTGGTTGATCCCGTCCATCTGGTATTCCACCGGATCTTCGATGGTGATGATTTTCTTGTCCGGAAGGTTGATGCGCTTGAGCGCCGAGTAGAGCGTGGTGGATTTGCCGCTGCCGGTGGGGCCGGTCACCAGAAAAATGCCGTGCGGCCGGCTGGTGAAATGCTCCATGCGGGCCAGCATGTGGTCGTCGAAGCCGAGGCGGCGGAGGTCATAGAAATCCCCCGTGGAGCGGTCCAGCAGGCGCATCACCACACTTTCGCCGTAAAGGGTGGGGAGGGTGGAGACGCGCAGATCCACCTCGCGGCCCAGGACCTTGATTTTGATGCGGCCATCCTGCGGCAGGCGGCGCTCGGCGATGTTCAGCTTGGCCATCAGCTTGAGGCGCGAGATGATGGCGGCCTTCAGTTCGCGCGGCGGAGGCTCCTGGTTGAACAGCACGCCATCCACCCGGAAGCGCACGCGGAATTCCTTTTCGAACGGCTCGATGTGGATGTCGCTGGCGCGTTTCTCGATGGCGTC
>DATJRE010000259.1:0-7096 GCA_035505095.1 Bryobacteraceae bacterium
ACTGATGGCGCGGGTGGTGGTGTTTACCGATCCGGGTGCGCCGGGGATTCGGCCGCCGCTGGAAATCTTCGCCGAGCTGGCGCGCCGGGGCGAGCAACTTATTATCTACGCCGGCGCCACTTACCGCGACGCAGTGGAAGCCGCGGGCGCCACTTACCGCGGTTATCACGGCATCGGGCGCGAAGGCCCGGCGCGACAAGCTGACGGCATGGCGCGGCGGATGGACATCGCCGAAAGGGTGCTGCCGGAGGTGCTGGAGGCACTGCGCGCGGACCTTCCGGATTATGTGGTGCTGGATGCGGCGGCGACTTGGGGAAGGATTGCGGGCGAGGTGTTGCGCCTGCCCACGATATCCTATCGCCGCGGGCCGCCGGTGGGCAGGGACCTGTGCGATGCGAAGATGGCGCCGGAACACCGCGAGTCGGCCGGGCGGCTCGACCGGCAATACGGCTCGCGAACCGCGGACCTGGCGGCCTGTATGGAGTGCCGCTGCGATCTGAACCTGGTGCTGCTCTCGCGAGTCTGGCTGGCGGATGCGGCGGAGTTAGACGGAAGTTACCGCTTTGTGGGAAGCTGCGCGGCTGATCCAACCGATGCCGGCGAATCTCCGTGGAGCGAGTTAGAGACCGATCCGCTGATCTATGTCTCGCTGGAGACGGCGCTCGACGGCGGCGAAGCACTGTTGCGCGCCTGCGTGGAGGCTTTCGGCGGCCTGCCGTTTGCGGTGGTGGTGCGGCTCGGGCAGGGGCAGGAGAGGCGCGCGGCGGGTCCGGCGCCCCGGAATTTCCGCTTGGTTGCGTCTGCGCCGCAAGCGCAATTGCTGGAGCGCGCCACCCTGGCAATTACCAGCGGGGATGCCCGGACGGTGGAGGAATGCGCCCGCGCAGGCGTGTTGCAATTGCTGTATCCGCAGGATGGCGAGCAACGGCTGATGGCGGCGCGGGTAGAGGAACTGGGCGTGGGACTGCGGCTGCAAGATAGCGACCTGGAAGGCGGCCGCCTGCGTGCAGTGGCCGGCCGCGTGATGGCCGACCCGCGATACTGCCGGGCAGCCGAAGCCTTGCGCGATGTCGTCCGCGCGGGCGGAGCGGCGCAGGCCTGCGACCAGATTCTGGCCTTCGCCGGGCGCACTGGTACACGGGGCCGCTAATTTTACAGCCTTCGCGGAACTCGCACGCATTTTCGCCGCACTGCCGGAGTGCCCTGGGGTGTTCGCGGCGCGGATACGGGACGGCGCTGCACCAACGTAAATTCTGCGTGCGAATGGCCGTAAGAATGGGCCTCGTCCAGTATCATCGTGAGTATGGCGCGAGGGGGCACAATCGCAACGCTGCTGGTAACACTGTGGGCCTGCGGCGCGGCACGGGCGCAGAATCAGGCCGTGAGCGCGCCTTCCCCGGCGCCGGCAGCCGGCGGATTTGTGGGCAGCAATGCCTGCAAAGTATGCCACGCCGACATCTGGTTCAACTTTTACAAGAACGCCCACTTCAAGAGCATCGCCTCGGGCAAGGAGCCGCCTGACCGCACCGGATGCGAGGGGTGCCACGGCCCGGCGCAGGCGCACGTAGCGGCGGGCGGCGGCAAGAACACCATACCGCACGCCTTCTCGCTGATGACGCCGAAGCAGGTGCTGGACACCTGCCTGCGCTGCCACGCGACAGATTTCAACCGCGCCAATATCCGCCGGTCCGAGCACACCTTGAACGACGTGGCCTGCACAAGCTGCCACTCGATCCATCATTCGCCCACGCCGAAGTTTCTGCTGGCCAAGCCGCAGCGCGAGCTGTGTTACTCATGCCACGCCAATATTCGCGCGCAGTTCGATATGCCGTCCAAACACCGCGTCAACGAAGGCTTCATGGAATGTTCGGATTGCCACAATCCGCACGGATCCTTCGCGGCTACCTGGGGTATGGGGCGGACGCGCATGGTGGAGCAGTCGCTGGGGAATGAGGACGCCTGCCTGAAATGCCACGTGGACAAGCGCGGGCCGTTCGTTTACGAGCATCCTTCCGTAGCCGTGGAAGGCTGTGAATATTGCCACAATCCGCACGGCTCGATGAACGCCAAGCTGCTGCGGCGTCCGGTAGTCTTCACCCTGTGCCTGGAATGTCACAACGGCGGCGGCTCCGGCACGCGCAACCAGGGCGTGGATATTCAATCGGCGCGCCACAACCTGCTCGATCCGAAGTTCCAGCAGTGCACTACGTGCCATGTGCGGATTCACGGATCGAATGCCGATCAGTATTTCCTGAGGTAACCATGGCCCGGCGATTCTTACTTCTCTTCGCAGCGATCGGTGCTCTGAAAGCCCAGCAGGTGGTGGTTCCTACGCCCGAGCAGGCGGGATCGCCGCGCGGAGATAATACCGGAGACTATAACATCACGCAATCTTTCGAGCTGGGGTACCGGTTCAAGGACGTGTTCGGCGACGAGGGGATGTACCGCAGCGTGGTGGACGTAGGCAACGGGCTGCGGCTGCTCTCGAGCAGCCTCGGGATTTACTCCAAGGACGGCCACGGGCATTACTTCGACGAAATTACGCTGAATACCATCGGGTTGGGAAATGATAACTACCAGGCGGCAATTTTACGTATCCAGAAAAACGGGATCTATCGCTACGATATGACCTGGCGGCTGAACGCCTATTACAATCCGGGGCTGACGGTGGCGGGCGGAACGCACCTCGAAGATACCACCCGGCGCCTTCAGGACCACGACCTGACGCTGTTCCCGCAATCGCATTATCGGTTCCACCTGGGCTACAGCCGCAACACCGAGAATGGGCCGGCGCTGACCACTTCCCAGGAGTTCGACGCCAACGGCATCGGGTTTCCGGTGTTCGCCAACATCAAACGCCAGTGGAACGAATACAGGGTGGGCGCGGACCTGGATTACAAGGGCTTCCGGCTGACGCTGCAGCACCACTGGGATTTCTTCAAGGACGACACGCCGCTCAGTGCCGATGGCGTGCAGGCTTCCACGGAGCCCAACGACCAGAGCGTGCTCCAGCAGTTCCAGCGCTCGCAGCCGGTGCACGGCTCCAATCCCGGATGGCTCGGCAACTTATACGGTAGGCACAAGCTATGGGGCGTGGATGCGCGCCTCACTTACAACGGCGGCACGGGCGATTTCGCGCTGGACGAGCTGGCGACCGGCATCAGCAGCTTCGGAACGGCCGCCAGCCGCCAGATCGCCGTGGGAGGCAACGCCAACCGTCCGGACCTGGCGGGCGACTTCAACCTGAGCCTGTTTCCCTCCGACCGCCTGACGGTGGTCAACAATACGTCGATTTCGAGCAACCGCATCGACGGGCAGTCCAGTTACACCGAAGCGGACGATGGGTTGAACCTGGGGACCACGATTTACTTTCGCTACCTGGGGGTGCGGCTGGTGACCAACTCGACCGACGCCAATTACCAGGTAAACCAATGGTTCGGCATTTACGGCGGATACCATTACTCGGACCGCCTGGTAACCACGGTGGAAGGCAATGCCAATCCCGCCTTCGCCAACTCATCGTCATCGTCCCTCTACCAGGTAAGCAACCACGAGAACGCCGGGGTGATCGGCCTGCGGTTCCGGCCGCTGAAGCCGCTGACCATCAACCTGGATGGAGAGGTGGGCCGCACCGCCAATCCGCTGACGCCGATCAGCACCAGCGACTATCATACCCTCAACGGGCGAGTGCAGTACCGTCTGAAGAATCTACAGCTATCCACTTCTTATAAGCAGGACTATAACCTGAATCCGCCGATGTCGTTTTCCAATTACAGTTCGCACGCCCGCACTTACAATGGCAGCGCCTCTTGGACGCCGCGGAGCTGGTTCCTGCTGGACGCCAGTTACTCCAAGCAGCACCTGGATACGCTGGACGGGCTGGCATTTTTCTCACAGACCACGCCGTTGTCACCCTCGCAGCTACAGACGAGTTACTCTTCTCTGTATATCAGCAACATTCACTCGGGCAATCTGGGGGCGCGGATCGCGTTTGGGAAGCGGGCCGACTTGTATGCCGGTTACACCATCACCAAGGATACCGGGGACGGGCGATCCGCTGCGGCGACGATTGGGGTGAGTCCCTTGCAGGCGCTGCTCGATTCGGTGCAGACGTTTCCGCTGACTTACCATTCCCCGCTGGCGCGCCTGTCCATCCGCATCGCCCCCAAGATCCGCTGGAACGCCGGCTGGCAATACTACGATTACACCGAACAGTTCAACCTGTTGGGTTACAACCAGAACTTCCACGCGCACACGGGGTACACAAGCGTGCTTTGGTCGTTCTGAAGACAGTTTCGCTGCCAGAACGCTTACCGTGCAGCCCCCAGTCGCCGTCATCGCCCGCTGCCGCGGCTCTTCAACGCCTCCAGTTCTTCCAGTGTGCGCGGCCAATCCTCGCGCAACAGCCGCGAGAGTCCGCGGTCGGCCAGCAGCTTTCCGCCGGTCTGGCAGGTGGCGCAATAGTTGGTTTCGTTGGAGGCGTAGCGGATGCGCTGAATCTTCGCGCCGCAGCGCGGGCAGGCTTGGCCATAGCGGCCGTGGACGGCCATGCCCTCGCGAAAAGCGGTTACCTTTTCCGGGAAGGCGCCGCCGGCCTGCGCCCGCAAACGCGCCACCCACTCGGCCAGCACGGCTTGCGTGGAATCGAACAGGCGGGCGATTTCCGCGTCGTTCAGCCGCTCGGTGAGGGCCACCGGCGAAAGGCGCGCGCTGTGCAGGATTTCGTCCGAGTAGGCATTGCCGATGCCGCTGAACAGCCTGGGATCGGTAAGGGACCGCTTCAGGGTGTGGTTCTCCAGGCGCAGCGCCGCGGCGAACTGCGCAAGGCCGGCGGTCATCACTTCCAGGCCGCCGGCATCCAGCGCGCGCAGGCCCTCCTCGCCGGAAGCCACGTGCAGGGAGGCGCGGTGCTGCGAACCGGCCTCGGTAAGCACCAGTGAGCCGCTGGCGAATTCAAAGGCCGCCAGGGCGTTTTTGGGCGGCTTGGGACCGGCGCCGCGCCAATGCAGCCGCCCGGCGATCATCAGGTGCAGCACCAGCCACAGGTCGTCCTCCAGGCCCATGGCGATGCGCTTCCCCACCCGGCGCACCTCGCGCACGCGCTTGCCGTAAGCGGCATCCAGAGGCGGGGCGACCGAGCGCAGCAGGAAGGGCCCCCGAATGACGGCGCGCTCCAGGCGCTGCGCCACAATGCGTTCGCGCAACGCCTCCACGTACACTTCCACGTCCGGCAATTCTGGCATGGACCCTCGATACAAAATTTTACATTGAATGGAACCTTTCGCACATCCAACGGAGTGGAAGGGGGCGATCCAATGACCGGGCCAAACATGCTGCTGGATCCCGCCAGGCTGGGATCGGAAGCCGAGAATCTGGAAAAGGATCTGCGTAGACGAGTTGTGGGTCAGGAGGATGCCGTCCGCCAGATTGTGGATATGTACCAGACCTTTCTGGCCGGGATGGCGACGCCCGGAAGGCCGGTAGGGACGCTGCTGTTTCTGGGGCCGACCGGGGCCGGCAAGACGCACACCGTGGAAGCGCTGGCCGAAAGCCTCGCGGGCGACCGCCTGGCGGTGCTGAAAATCGATTGCGGCGAGTTCCAGCACAGCCATGAAATCGCCAAGCTGATCGGATCGCCTCCCGGATACCTGGGCCATCGCGAGACCCATCCGCTGCTCAGCCAGGAGGCGCTCGATCAGTTCCACACCGAGAAGCTGAAGCTGAGTTTCGTGCTGTTTGACGAAATTGAAAAAGCCAGCGACGCGCTGTGGAACCTGCTGTTGGGCATTCTGGACAAGGCCACGCTCACTCTGGGCGATAACCGCCGCGTGGATTTTTCGCGCGCCATGATTTTTCTTACCAGCAACTTGGGCGCGGCCGACATGAATGCCATCCTGCACCCCAAGCTGGGCTTCACCGCGGGGCACGCGGTTCCCCTGGACGATGCGACCACCGGCCGGCTGGCGCGTTCCGGCCTGGAGGCTGCGCGGCGGCGCTTTTCGCCCGAATTCATGAACCGCATCGACCGGACGGTAGTGTTCCGGCCTTTAGGCAGCGCCGAACTCTGCCGGGTTTTGGACCTGGAACTGGAAGCCGTGCAGGAACGCCTGGAGCGGTCGGCGGAGGCGCCCCTGGTCCAGTTCACGGTGAACGACGCGGCGCGGGAGTTCCTTTTGCGGGAAGGCGTCGATCCGCGCTACGGCGCGCGCCATTTGAAACGCGCCATCGAGCGGAGATTGGTGCATCCGCTATCGAGCCTGATTGCCACGGGCCAGATTCAGGCCCAGGATCGCCTGGTGGTGGATTTCGACCCCGGTCAGCAACGGCTGCTGTTCTTCAAGGAATTCCGCGAGCCGGTAGCCGCGGCCGCCACTGCCGCGTAAACCGGCGGGCGGCGCCTTCGCCCACGGATTCAGTAGGTCGGCCGGTGTACCTGGGCGCGGCACGCAATGGCGAGGTGGAAAAGCTGGAACCACCGGTAGTAGCAGCGGTGGCAGCGGTAGAGCGGGATGCCGAGCGCCAGGGCTGCCACCTTTTCCCGGCCGGTGCACGGCTTGGAGGCGTGTACGTCAGCGCTGCCGCATCGTGTGCAAGTGGGGTAATCGAGGTCGTCGGAGTCGGCGGGCAAACGCGGGTCGGGAAGCGGCTTATGTGGCCCTGCATCGCGAACCAGGAAGTCGGCCGGAACCGTCGGCTCGATGCGCTCGAACGGCACCTCGGCGGCTGGCATGGCGGGCGGCTCCACCGGCTCGACTGCATCCGGCTCTACGGAATCGGTGGCACTCGGTTCCGTCGCGGCCGGCTCTGCTGATTCCATCTGCTCCAACCGTACCTTGGCGGTGAGGACGGCCGCCGGATCCGCGGCTTCGATAGCTTCGATGAAGGATGGCTCCGCCGGCTCGGCTGCATCCCGCTTAGCGGTATCAACGGCGGCCGGCTCGGTCGCCGGCTCGATAGGCTTCGCGATGGCGAGGACGCGTGGCGGCGCGGCACCGGAAACAACCGCTCTGGAGGGCCGCTGGTTCTGCTTGGCGAGCATGGCCAGGAGGCGCAACTCCACGGCCGCCTTGCCAATGGCTTGCGATCCGTCGCCCGG
>DATJRE010000260.1:0-12629 GCA_035505095.1 Bryobacteraceae bacterium
CGTCCGCAGCCAATCCGTGCAACTGAAGGTTCCCGTGGTAGCCGGTGTGACGGGTCTGTACCGCAGAAACCTCTCGGCGACCATCGGCCGCGTACCGCCGCGCAATCGTGTGTCGCTCGATTCCGGCAGGATTATGATTGCTGGCACGGGCGGAGCGCAGGTGGGTCCGTTCTCCGTAGCTTTGCCGGCTCCGGTGGCATTCGGCGCTCCGAATCCGCTGGCCAACCCGGCCGTCCGCTCGGGCCCGGTGACGGTGGAGTGGGCAGGCGGCCATTCCGAAGGCAGTGTCGCGATCATCCTGTTCGGCGCCGATGCCAACCTGAACGTCGCGGGCATGACGTATTGCACCGCACCAATGGCGGCGGGCAGGTTCACAATTCCGGCCGGTCTGCTGGCTCAACTGCCTGCCGGGCGAGGCGACCTGGTGCTGGCGTCGTGGTGGGGCCAGACGATCAGCCCCCCTCCCCCGGGCATCGCGCGGGTCATGGCGATCAGCGCGTTTGCCCGCTCCTTCGAAATACAGTTCGAATGAGGGAACCGCACAGATCGACTCGCACAGACGGCATCGCGGGGTGTGTGGGGGGCGGCCGCGCCGTCACTCAGGCGTAGCGCAGCAGCGCCTTGAAACCGAAATCCATGTGCTGCTGGATGTGGCAGTGGAACAGGGTGTCGCCCGGCTGGTTGGCGGTGAAATCCACGCTGGCCCGGCCGTAGGTGGGCACCACCACCGTATCCTTCATTACTCCCGAGGTCGGCTTGCCGTAGATCTCGGCGATTTCGAACTGGTGCCGGTGTACGTGCAACGGATGCGCGTCGTCGGTGCGATTGTGGAAGGTCAGCCGGTAGCGCGTGCCCTGCTTGAGCAGGAACTCGCGCTCGTGCGGATAGGGCTTGCCATTCACCGTGAACAGGTTGAAGCGGCCCGCGCCGCGCGGTACTTTTTCAAAGGTCATCTCCAGCTTTTCGGTGGGAGCGGGGCCGGAGGGCGGCTTGCCGAACAAGGTGTAATCCCAGCCCGCTTTGGGCGGCGCCTGCCACTCGGGTGTTCGGTGCTTGTCGGCGTATTCGATGACGATGCCCAGTCCGCCTTCGCGCACCGGGTCCTCGGGCGCTCCCAGAATCCACACGCCCGGCTGGTTCATCTCTACGATTGCGTCGATGCGCTCGCCCGGGCCGAGCATCAGCATGTCCACCGCCGCCGGAGTGGGCACGGGGTTGCCATCCAGCGCGATTACGTTGAACTTGTGGCCGGGCAGAAAAAGGTGCCGGTTCTCAATCGCGCTGGCGTTCAGAAAATGGAACAGCACGCGCTGGCCCTCATTGACGCGGATCGGTTCGCCCGCGCCCAGCGCCTTATCGTTGATGGAATAGAGGTCGGCTGTGACTTCCAGGCCGGGCGCTCGCGTATCCATCACCGCCGGCTTTTCGGGCTGCGCGCCGGCGGTATCGAAAATGTCGTCCGTGTCCATCAGTTGATTGGTGAAATACGGCTCCCAATCGCGCAGCGCCAGGTAATGCTCCTGGTCGTAACGGCCGGGATTCTTCGCGCCCTCGATGACCAGAAAGCCGAACATGCCGGTGTAACTGCCGCGATGCAGATCGTCCATCGACATGGTGTGGGTGTGATACCAGCGCGTGCCGGCAGGGGTGGGCGTGAACTGGTAGCGCCGCGAGCCATGCGGCGGAACGGGAGGCGTGCCTTCTTCTTCCACGCCGTCCACGTCGGCGGGAATCAGCAGGCCGTGAAAGTGGACGAACTCCGGCACGTCGGTTTTATTGATCACGTTGATTGAGACCGGCGTGCCTTCCTTCACGCGCAGCAGCGGCCCGGGCGACGTGCCGTTGTAGCCGATGGTGCTGATAATGCGGTTCTCCGCCAGTTCCACAGCCACCGGTCCGATCTCCAGGGTGTATTCCGTTTTGGCGACATCAGCCGCGCCCGCGGGCGCCAGGATGGATTGCGTCTGCTGGCCCTCCAGTCGGCCCGCGCCGGCCGCCAAGGCGGCCATCTTGATAAATTCGCGTCGTTCCATGGGAAGTGCTGAAGACCAGAGTACCGCACGCTACCGTAAGCGCGTTTGCGGTCCGATTCGCCCGCGAGCCCACCGCCCGCGCGGTTCTGCTATGCTTCAACAATCGAGGGAATTTTCCATGAAGCTGGCGCGGCCTCTTACGGCCAATCTCGTCCTGTTTCCTCTGGCCCTGGGTCTGTTCGCCATGCAAAGGGGAGGCTTCCAGGGCTACGGCCGGCAATCGTATTATTACTCGCAGGGGCCCAATGTGCCCTCGGAGTTTTACTGGACGCGGCTGCAGTACACCTCCAGCTACGCCGGCGGCGGCAGTTATGGCTACGGCTTCCGCGGCTTCCACGGCGGCGGTTGGATGCGCGATTTCCCCAAAGCGGATAACGACTGCCTCATCGCCCTGCGCCGCCTGACCCACATCAACTCTCCCTCGCCCCTGAACGTTGTCGATCTCGATAGCGACCACGTCTTCGACTATCCCTGGATTTACGCCGTCCAGGTGAACACCTGGAGCTTCACCGAGGCGGAAGCCAAGCGCCTGCACGATTACCTGCTCAAGGGCGGCTTCCTGATGGTGGACGATTTCCACGGCACCGACGATTGGGAGCACTTCATGGCCGGCATGCGCATGGTGCTGCCGGATGCGGTGGTGGAAGATCTGAAGGACCAGGACGAGATTTACCACGTCCTCTACGACATCAACGAAAAGTTCCAAATTCCCAGCGAGGTTTACGTCAACACCGGCCGCACGTATGAAAAGGACGGGTACGTGCCTAAGTGGCGCGCCATCCGTAACGATCACGGCCGAATCATGGTGGCGATTTGCGCCAACATGCACCTGGGCGACGCCTGGGAATGGGCCGATAGTCCACAGTATCCCGAGAAATTCTCCGGACTTGCGTTTCGCATCGTGCTGAATTACATTACTTACGCCATGACTCACTAGGCATTGAAACTGGCGCGCTTCTGCATCTCGCGAGCGGCCCACCGACCCATGTTTGAGTTCTTCTTTAAGTATCCGCATTCGGCCTATTCGCAGGGCCAGATCGCACTTTTGGGCGCTTGGCCTAAGTGGGTTCTGGCGCTGCTCATCGTGGCCGTGGCAGTGGCTCTGGCGTGGCTTATTCGCTCGCGTCTTGCGCGCGCCGCGCCGGCCATCCGAAGCTGGCGCGCGTGGGTGATCTGGGGATTGCAGACGGTGCTGGCCGCGGTGGTCCTGGTGCTGCTGTGGCAGCCGGCCATCACCGTAGCCGAGTTGAAGCCGCAGCAGAACATCATCGCTCTGCTGGTGGACGATTCGCGCAGCATGGCGATCGCCGAGGACGGGTCCACTCGCGAGCAGCAGGCCATCAAAGCCCTCAATGACGGCGTGTTGGCCAGCCTCAACCGCTCCTTCCAAACCCGCCTCTACCGCTTCGACGAGACACCCGCGCGCATCGAAAGCCTGAAGGAGCTGAAACCCGCCGCGCCCACCACGCGGATCGGCGACACCCTCAAGCAGTTCAACGAGCAGACCTCGGACCTGCCCATCGGCGCGGTGGTGCTGCTTTCCGATGGCGACGACAATTCGGGCGGCCTGCCGGCCGATGCCGTGGCTGCCCTGCGCGCGCGCCACATTCCGGTCCACACGGTGGGCTTCGGGCGCGAGCACGCCGCGCACGACGTGGAGTTGGACGACGCCGTAGTGGCCCCGCGCGCGCTGGCCGAGTCGCGCATCGCCGCCAGGATCACCTTCCACCAGCGCGGCTATGCGGGCGGCAAGATGGCGCTGGCGGTGCGCGACGTCACCACAGGCCAGCCCAAGGTGCTGGCTTCCCGCATCGTCAATCTGGGGGCGGACGCCAATCTGCAAACCGAGACCCTGATGTTCAATATCGGCGGCGCGGGAGCCAAGATGCTGGAGATCGTGGCGGGTCCGCTGCCCAACGAGGAGAATCGCGCCAACAACACCCTGACCCGCGTGGTCAACGTGGCCTCCGATCCGCGCCGCATCCTGTATGTGGAGGGCGAGCCCCGCTGGGAATATAAGTTCATCCGCCAGGCGGAGGAGGATGACCGCATGGTGCAGATCGCCTCCATCGTGCGCACTACCGAGAACAAGTTCTACCGCCAGGGCATCGCCGACCCGAAGGAGCTGGCCAACGGATTTCCCACCCGGCCCGAGGATCTGTTCGTGTACCAGGGGCTGATCATCGGCTCGGTGGAAGCGGGCTATTTTTCACCTGGCCAGCAGGAGCTGATCCACCAGTTCGTGGACCGGCGCGGCGGCGGGGTGCTGTTTCTGGGCGGCCAGTTTGCGCTGGCCGACGGTTCCTGGAACGCCTCCAGCCTCACCGACGTGATGCCCACCGTGCTGCCTACGCAAGCCAACACCTTTCATCGCGAGGCCGATCCCAAAAACGGCGTCACCCACACCACCGCCGAACTGGCGCCGGCGGGCATGGACAGCATCATTACCCGTTTGGTAGACGACCCCGTGGCCAACGAAGCCAAGTGGAAAAAGCTGCCCTACCTGATGGATTACGAAGATCCCGGCACGCCCAAGCCCGGGGCCACCCTGCTGGCCAACATGATCACCCCCGAAGGCCGCCGCCTGCCCCTGCTCATCACCGAAAATTTCGGCCACGGCCGCAGCGCCATCATGGCCACCGGAGGAACCTGGCGCTGGCAGATGAGTTCGCCTTTGGGCGACACGGCGCACGACCTGTTCTGGCAGCAGCTTCTGCGCTGGCTGGTGTCGGATACGCCGGGGCACGTAGTGGCGTCGATGCCCTCGCAGGTGCTGCTGGATAACGGCGCCGTCAGCCTCACCGCCGAGGTGTTCGACCAGGATTACAACCCCGCCGCGGACGCCAAAGTGGAGGCCCACATTCTGGGGCCGGCTGGGGTGAGCGCATTGGTGGAAATGTCGCCCACGCCGGATTCGCCGGGGCAGTTTCAGGCGGCGTGGTCGGCGCCCAAGCCCGGCGCGTACCTCACCGAGATCACCGCCCAGCACGCCGGGGGACCGGGCGGCGCGGTGAAGGAGTTAGGGCGCGACGTCCTCACCTTCGAGCGCATGGACGGCGTGGCCGAGAATTTCCATGTGGAGCAGAATCGCGACCTGCTGGAGCGCCTTGCCGCGCAGACCGGCGGGCAATACTGGAAGCCTTCCGACCTGGGTAAGCTGGCCGACCGCATTCCTTTTTCCGAAGCCGGCGTGACCGTGCGCGAAACCAAGGACCTGTGGAATCTGCCGCTGGTGTTCCTGGTGCTGGTGCTGCTGCGCTTTTCGGAATGGTGGCTGCGGCGCAAGTGGGGCATCGTCTAAAATGCTGCAGCGCTTCCTCGATCCAGCGGTCCTCGCCAGCATCTCCGGCCTGGAGCTAGTGGCCAAGACGGTGGTGGACGGCTTCGTGGCCGGCCTGCACCGCTCACCCGATTTCGGCTTCAGCCAGGAGTTCGCCGAGTACGTGGCTTACTCGCCCGGCGACGACCTGCGACACGTGGATTGGAACGTCTTCGCGCGCAGCGAGCGAATGTACCTGAAGCGCTATCGCGGAGAAACCAACAGCCCGCTGACCATCCTGCTGGATGCCAGCAACTCCATGCAGTTCGGCTCGCACCGCATCAATAAGATGGATTACGCGCGCTATCTGGCGGCGTCGCTTTTCTACCTGGCGCTGCACGGGCAGCGCGACGCGGCCGGCCTGATCACCTTCGACGACGAGATCCGCAACTACATCCGCCCCTCCACGCGCCAGGGTCAGTTGCATCGCCTGCTGGCCGGCCTGGAACAGGCGGAAGCCCGGGCCCGCACCGATTTTTCCAAGCCCATGCGCTATTTCCAGGAGTTCCTGAAGCGCCGCGGCATGGTGCTGATCGTGTCCGATTTCTGGGAACAGCCGGAGAGCATCGTGCGCACCATCGAACCGCTGCGCTTCCACGGCAACGAGGTGGTGCTGTTCCACATTCTCGACCCCGAGGATGTGCGCCCGGCGCTGCAGGGCCCTTCGATCCTGGTAGACCTGGAGACCGACGAGCAGCTTGAAGTGACGCCCGATTATGCCAAGCGGGATTATCGCAGCAAGGTGGAGGCGCACCTCCAGGATCTGCGCGACCGCACCCAGGCCGCGGGCATGGGCTATTGCCGGCTGATGACCGACCGTCCGCTGGACGACGCGCTGCGCGAATACCTCACCCTGCGCGGAGGCCGCAACTAAATGGGGCTCTTTGCGCCGTGGTTCCTGGCCGGCCTGGCGGGGCTGGCGCTGCCGGTGTATCTGCACCTGCTCAAGCGGCAGACCGCGCGGCCCAAGAAGGTCAGCTCGCTGATGCTCTTCGAGTCGCGCACCCAAAGCTCCACGCGGCACCGCCGGCTGCGCTATTTCCTGCTGCTCTCGCTGCGCCTGGCGGTGCTGCTGCTGCTGATCCTGGCGTTCGCCAATCCTTTCATCAATCGCAATCCAGCGGCGTTGGCCAGCAACCGGCTGGTGCTGCTGGTGGTGGACAATTCCTTCAGCATGCGCGCCGGAACGCGCCTGGAAGACGCCAAGAACGCGGCCATGTCGGTGCTTGCGGGGAAAGGCGCGGCGCGTGCGCAAGTGGCGGCCTTCGGCTCGCAGCTTAAGCTGATGACCCAGCCCATCGAAGACCAGGCAGCGCTGCGGGCCGCCGTGCAGGCCATCCAGCCGGGCGATGGGCACGGCAATTTCGGCGAGCTGGCGCGCGCCGTCCGCGGATTGGCGGAATCGGTGCGCACTCCTGTCGAGATGCACCTCATCAGCGACATGCAGCGCAGCGACATGGCGGGGGCCTTCGCCGATATGGCGCTGCCCGCCAACGTCAAGTTGGTGACTCACGCAGTGGTCTCCAAAGCCCAGCCCAACTGGACGGTGGAATCGGTGGACGCGCCCGGCCAGGTGTGGGGCAAGGATGCCAAGCCCGTACACGTGCGCGCCGTGATCGCCGGCTTCGGCACGCCCGCCGCCACGCGCACCGCCTCGCTGGTGGTGAATGGCAAAACCATCGCCACCAGGAGCGTAGCGGTCCCGGCCAACGGGCGCGCCACGGTGGATTTTCCGGCGCTCGATGCGCCCTACGGGTTCAGCCGCTGCGAGGTGCGCATCGACTCCGGCGACGGGTTTTCGGCAGACGACCTGCGGCGTTTCGCGGTGGAGCGCTCCGACCCGCAAAAGATGTTGCTGGTACACAATTACGGAGACACCCGTTCGCCGCTGTACATCGAGGCGGCGCTGGCGGCAGCGGCGCAATCGGCTTTTCTGGTGGAATCCATCGCGGTCAATGAGGCGGCCGACCGCAATCCTTCCAACTACGCCTTCATCGTGCTCTCCGATCTGAATACCGTGCCGTCGCTGCTGGAAAACTCGCTCAACCAATACGTGCGCTCGGGCGGCAGTGTGCTGATCGCCGCCGGAACTTCGGCCGGCGCACGTCTGCGCATTCCGATTTTCGACGCCAAAATCCTGGGGACACGCGATTACAGCCGGATCCCCGATCGCTACGTAGGGGTCGGGTCGGGCGATTCGTCCTTTCCCGCGGTGGGGAAGGCCGACGGTTGGGCGGGGGTGAAGTTTTACTATGCGCTGGATGTGGACCCCGGCGACGCGCGCGTGATTGTGCGCCTGGGCGACCAGACGCCGCTGTTGATGGAGAAGCGCATCGGCGAAGGGAGGGTGGTGCTGCTGGCCAGCGGACTGGACAACCTGACCAACGATTTTCCGCTGCACCCCGCCTTTGTGCCGTTCATCGAGCAGACCGCGCGCTACCTGGCAGGCAGCGAGCGGCAAGGCGGCGCGCGCACCGTGGATGCGTTTCTCGAGTTGCGCAACGCCAAGGAGCGGGGGCAGGGAGTGGAGGTCACCGACCCGGAGGGCAAACGACCGCTTTCGCTGAGCGAGGCCGCCTCCGCGCAATCCATTCAGCTTACCGAGGCGGGCTATTATCAGCTCCGCCTGGCCGACGGGCGGCAAAACGTGGTGGGCGTGAATCCAGATCCCAAGGAGTCCAACCTGGACGTGATTCCCGCCGACGTGGTGGCGCTCTGGACCGGCACCGGTGGCGATTCGCCGCAGGAAGCCGCGGCGGGAGGCCCCGTCCGGCAGGGTAAGGTCCCGGAGAGTTTCTGGTGGTACGTGATGCTGCTGCTGTTGGCCGCCGCGATTGCCGAATCGGCGCTGGCCAGCCGTTACCTGGATACCCAGCGGGAAGAAGCGTAACCGAATTTCCGCCCCGTTGCGATATCCTGTAGGCAGCATCTTCGCCACGCGGCTGGAGGGGAAATGAGCTCTCGCGATCAGCTTCACGCCTATATTGCGCAACTGGAGAAACGCCTGCGGTGGAGCACTTTGCTGCGCGGCGCGGCGATTGTCGCCGTGAGCGCCCTGCTGGCGACGGTGGTTGCCGTCCTGGTGGCCAACGCGCGCGCGTTTTCCGCGGGCAGCGTGACCTCCGGCCGTTTCGCTCTGATCGTGGTGCTGGCCATCGCCGCCGCCGCCGGGCTGGCGCTGCCCTTGCGCCGCCTCACCCGCCGCCGCGCGGTGGGCGCGGCTGAAACCACCTTCCCGCAATTCCAGCAGCGCCTCACCACTTTCACGGAGCGCGACGGTCAGGACCCCTTCATCGAACTGCTGGCCGGCGAAACCATGGACGTGGCCCAATCGGCGCCGCCCAAGGAAATGGTAAGCGACTTCCACCTCTGGGGATCGCTGGCCACGGGCGCGGGCGCCATCGCCCTGCTGCTGTGGATGATCACTTCCGGCCCGGGATTCTGGGGATACGGGGCGTCGCTGCTGTGGACCGGCCCGCACCACGATCAGCCCGCGCTTTACGATCTGCGCGTCAGCCCGGGCAACGCCGTCATCCGCCGGCATGCCGACCAGATGGTCTCGGCGCTGCCTATCGGCCTCCGTTCGCCGGCCGTGCGGTTGTATGCGCGCTTTGAAAGCTCGTCCAAGTGGGAGCCGGTGACCATGCAGCCCAAGGCTGCGGGCAATTTCGCGGGCGGCTATCAGTTCCTGTTTGCCGGCCTGCCGGAGAACGTCGAATACTATGTCACCGCCGGCGCCATGACCTCCAAGCACTTCACGATCAAGGTGAGCGACCTGCCGGCGGTGAAGCAGATCACGGTGGTCTATCATTACCCGGCGTGGACGGGGATGCCCCCGGAGACCGAAGAGCGCGGCGGCGATCTGCGCGCCGTTGCCGGCACCGAGGCCGAGCTGGAGGTTTCCACCGACCGGCCTCTCCAGGGCGGCCAGATTCAGCTCGATAGCGGACAGCAGATTCACCTCACGCCTGCCGGCAACAATGTCTACCGCGGCTCGGTGAAGCTGGACAAGGATGGCTCCTATCACATCGCCGGCGTTGAAGCCGGCCAGCCCGTGCGCGTCAGCGAGGATTTCTACATCGAGGCGCGCAAGGCCAATCCGCCGCAGATTGCCCTGGTGCGTCCGGGGCGCGGCGACTACCGCGCCAGCCCCATCGAAGAGGTCACCGTGGCGGCCAAGGCGACCGACGAATATGGCCTGCGCGACCTGACCCTGCACTATTCGGTGAACGGCGGACCGGAGACTGCGGTCGATCTGCTCTCGAAGAAGGGCGCCAAGGAAGCCGACGGCTCGACCACCCTTTCCCTGGAGGATTTCAAGATGCTGCCCGGCGATGTGGTGAGCGTCTACGCCACCGCCAAGGACGCCAACGCCGATGCCCACACCGACATGGTGTTCATTGAGGCCGATCCCTTCGAGCGCGAATTCTCGCAGTCGCAGACCGGCGGCGGCGGAGGTGGTGGTGGCGGGGGCGGCGGGGGCAACCAATCGGCGCAGATTTCGCAGCGCGAGAAGGAAATCATCACCGCCACGTTCCGCCAGCAGGGCGACAGGAATTCCACCCAGCAGCAGGCCGCCGATATTGCCAAGCTGCTCTCGGAATCGCAAGCCACCTTGCGCGACCAGGCCATCTCCCTCTCCGGGCGCCTGCAGGCCCGCGAGCTGACCGACGAAGTGCAAGCGATCAGCGATTTCCAGAAGGATATGATGGCCGCGTCGGAAGCCATGGGCCCGGCGGCCCAGCAGTTGCAGCAGGAGAAGTGGAAAGAGGCCATCCCCACCGAGCAGAAGGCGCTGCAATATCTGCTGCGCGCCGAAGCCACTTTCCGCCAGATTGAAGTGGCGTTCGGGCAGCGCGGCGGCGGAGGCGGCGGTGGGGGCGGAGCGGCGCGTGACCTGGCGGCCCTCTTCGACCTCGAACTCGACACCGAGAAGAACCAGTACGAGACCCAGAACAGCACCGCCACTACCGCCGAGCAGCGCGCGCAGCAAATCGAAGATGCGCTGAAAAAGCTCGACGAACTGGCGCGCCGGCAGGAGGCATTGGCGCAGCGGCAGCGCAACGGCCAGCAGACCGCCGAGGATAAGTGGCAGCAGGAAATGCTGCAGCGCGAGGCACAGCAACTCCAGCGGCAGATGGAGCAGATGCAGCAGGAGAGCCGCCAGGGGCAGCAGAGCCAGCAGGCGCAGGCCGGCCAGCAAGGGCAACAAGGACAGCAAGGCCAGCAGGGGCAGCAAGGGCAGCAGGGGCAGCAAGGCCAGCAGGGACAGCAGATCGCGTCGGCCTCTGGGCAGTCCGGGCAGGCGGGGCAATCCGGCCAACGTGGCGGACAGGCGGGCAGCGCCTCCGGCCGCGGCGGACAAGCGGGCGGGGAAGACTCCGAAGCCCGTTCGCAGCAAGCCGCCGACCAGGCCGCTGACAGTCGCCGCCAGGCCGCCGAACAGGCCCTCGATCGCCTGCGCCAGGCGAATGAGGACATCCGCCGCGCGGTTTCACCCAACGCCAGCGCGGCCGATGCAAGGCGTGCCGCCGATCGTTTACGCGAAGCCACCGATCTGCTGGGCCGCACCGAGCAGCAGGATGCCGCCGGCCGTCTGAATAATATGGCGCAGACCGCCGAGCAACTGGCCACTCAGCAGAAGCAGCAGGCCGACAAGGTGCGCCAGTTGGTGTCCGACATGAACGCCGCACGTAGTTCCGGACAGCAGCCGCATCTCCCCTCCGCGCAGGAAATCGACAAGATGGTGAACGACCGCCAGCGGGTGGCCGACGACCTGAGCCGCCTCACGCAGCAGATCCGCAACGCGGCGCGCGAACTCGCTCCCACCCAGCCGACGGCGTCCAACAAGCTGCGCGGGGCGCTCGACAGCATGGATGGGAACGATCTGAACAATCGCATGCAGCGCAGCTCGGACTGGCTCCGCCGGGGCGATTTTTCCGATCCCCTGGAAACCGCGCTTACCAGCGATCTGCAGAAACTCGGGCAGCAGGTGCGCGACGCGGCGCACGCCCTCGGCAACGCCGAGACCAATACCAAGGATGCCGAGCTGAACCGCGCTATGGACGGCCTTGCGCGCCTGCGCGATCAGCTTTCCCGCCTGGGCGGCAATAACAATCCGCAAGCCGGCAATCCCGGACAGAACGGCCGCGCCGGCCAGCAGTGGCAGCAGAACGGCCAGCTTAGCCGCAACGGTCAGCCCGGACAACAGGGCCAGCAGGGCCAGCAGGGCCAGCAAGGTCAACAGGGCCAGCAGGGAGGTCAAGGCGGCCAGCAGGGCGGACGGGGCGGCCAGAACGCGCAAGCCGGACGGCAAGGCGGGCAGGGCGGCCAGAACGGGCAGGGTGGCCAACGCGCCGCCAATGGCGGCCTGCAGCGCGGCGGCCCGGCGGGCGGCAACCAGCGCGGCGTAGCCGACGATCGCATGAATCCCATGGGCAATCCGGCGGGCGGCAACGGCGAGCGCGCCAGCACAGTGTACGGCAATCTCGATACCGGCAACACACGGATTCAGGGACGGGCCGTTTCTCCCTACAACGGACCCACGCCTGCCGATACGCAGCGCGAAATCGACCAAGGTTTGAATTTGCTCAACCAGCTCCGGCCCGCCGTCCAGGATAGCCCCGAGACGCGGCAACAGTGGCAGGCGCTGATTGAAGAGATGCGCAACCTCGATCCCAAGCGCTTCCCCGGCAATCCCGCGCTGGTGGAGCAGATGCACCAGCAACTGATGAGCGGCGTGGACGCGCTGGAATTGCAGCTCCGCCACCAACTGGACCAGAGCCACGGCGGCACCATCCGCAATGCCGACTCCGACAAGGTGCCGGCCGGCTACAAGGATTCCGTGGCGGAGTATTACCGCAAGCTCTCGGGCGGCCACTAACAGCCGGCGGGCTGTGGCAGTGGTAAGTGCCGCGCCCTTTTCGCCATCGGCCTGATACGCTCAAGCCGCGAGTGCCGCAACGAGCTCACGGCGCCAACGCCGGCGTAAGCGGTGATCGCCGGCGCTCACGCGGAACCGCCGCTCGTCGCTGTTGAGCATCCACTGCCTTGAAAGATCCGCAGCCGCCTTGCCCGCCAGCGGAGGCGCGGCCGGCATCGGGAAGTGGGGCCGCTGAACTCGCCGCCGGCCTTCAGAATCGCGGGCGAGCCCTGCGGCGGGAAGGCGGAATCGGAGAACGGTTCTTACTGCTCGGCCGTATTCTGCAGCACCAGGGCGTTGGCCACCACGCGGTCCCCTGGCTTCACGCCGCTTTCGATTTCCTGCTGGTCCGGCG
>DATJRE010000261.1:0-6508 GCA_035505095.1 Bryobacteraceae bacterium
CCTTGGTGGACGGCAACTGGTCCTTGAGCCGCGCGTCTTTGGAGCAGGCATACTTCATGGCCCGCGCGAAACACTTGAAGATGGCCTCGATCTTATGATGGCTGGACCGGCCGTACAGCACCTTGGCGTGCAAATTGGCGCTTGCGTGGTTGACGAAGCCGCCGAAGAAATCTTCCACCAGCTCGGTTTGCAGGTCGCCCACCAGGCGCACGCGCACCAGGTCCTTGTAGACCAGCGCGGGCCGGCCACCCAGATCCAGCGCCACCACGGCCAGGGTCTCGTCCATGGGAAGAACGAAATAGCCGGCGCGGTTGATGCCGCGGCGGTCGCCGAGAGCCTGGGAGAACAACTGGCCGAGCACGATGCCGGTGTCTTCCACGGTGTGGTGCTGGTCCACATCCAGGTCGCCATCGGCCGCGAGTTTCAGGTCGAAGCCGCCGTGCCTGGCGAACAGCTCCAGCATGTGATCCAGGAAGCGGATGCCGGTGGAGACTTCGTATCGGCCACGGCCTTCGATGCGCAGAGATCCGGCGATGCGGGTTTCCTTCGTATCGCGGCGGACCTGGGCCCTTCTCATTCGCCGAAGACCTCGGGAAGGTAATTGATGTCGCCGAGGATGGCGCGGGCGCCCTGATCCTGGAAGATCGAGACCAGCTCCAGGTGAAGGGGGCTATCGGGCGCGGCGACGCCGATGAAAGGAACCACCGCGGCACGGGCGGCGCGGGCATCGTCGATGGTGTCGCCGATGTAATAGGCGGCTGCATCGGGATACGAGCGGAGGATGCGCAGAAGGCCATCGGGGGCGGGCTTGTGGTTTTCGATATCGTACATGCCGACGATGGGATCGAAGGTCAGCTCGGGGGCGAAACGGTCGAGGGTGAGTTGGGCTTCCTCCTTGGGGCGGCCGGTGAAGAGAGCGAAACGGAAACGCCGGCTGAGCTGTTCGAGCATGCCGGGGTAGGCGATCCAGCGCTCGCGAAGTATCAGGCCGGGGGTTCCGTTGACGCCGTGGAAGAGGGTTTGGAAATGGGTCTTCACGGTCTCGAACGGGACATCCAGGCCGGCGCTGCTGACGATGTGATGGGAGAGTTGCCAATCGTCATTCCAGCCGCCTGCATTCTTAAACTCCTGAATGGCCTGGCGGCTGACGTTGTGGCCGGTGAAATGTTCAACGGTGCGCGCGATGGTTTCGCGATAGGATTCACTGACATCGACCAGCACACCATCCAAGTCGAAGATGAGAAGGGGTTGCTGGGAAGGGTTTGCTTGTTTCATGAGGTCCAGATTTCTTCGAGCGCGTCCAGGAGGCGGCGCGTTTGTTCCCGGGTGCCCACGGTCATGCGGACAGCGCCGGGGATTTCGTAGCTGCGGTCGCGCACCAGGATGCCGCGTGTGCGCAAGGCGTCGCGCACTTCAATGGCGCGGGGGCCGACACGGGCCAGCACGAAATTGGCGGAGCTGGGCACGTAGGAGATGCCGAGGCGCTCCAGGCCGACGCACAGCAGTTCGCGGGCGGCCAGCACCTCGGTGACGTAGCTTTCGACGTAAGCGGTGTCTTCGACGGCCGCCTGGGCCGCCAGGATGGCCAGCGAATTGACGCTATAGGGCGACTGCACTTTGTGCAGCAGGGCGATATTGGCGGCGTGCGAAAAGAGGCAGCCCAGGCGCATAGCGGCCATGCCGAAGACTTTGGAAAACGTGCGGCAGACGAACAGGTTGGGGACGCGCTCGATTTCGGTAAGCGCGGTGACGCCGGAGAATTCGTAATAAGCCTCGTCCACCAGGACCGCGGCGCGGCGGGCGCGGTGCAGGATACGTTCGATGCCCACCAGCGAGAGGCCCGTGCCGGTGGGATTGCTGGGATTGGCCAGGAGCACGGCGCGGGTGTCCGGGGTGATGGCGTCGAGCACGGCCTGCAGCGGGAAATCCATTTCCGGCGGCGGGTACTCGACCTCGGTAAGGACCGCGCCGGCCGACTCGGCGTAGAAGCGGTACATGGCGTAGGCCGGCTTGAGCAGGAGGACTTCCTGGCCGGCATCCACGTAGGTGTTGATGAAGACCTGGATGGCCTCGTCGGTTCCGTTGGTGAAGAGGAACTGCTCGGGCGCGACTTGGAAGTACTGGGCGATGGTTGCTTTGGCCGAGAGGTACTCGGGGTAGATGGTGAGGCCGGAGGCGGCCTCGGTGGCTTGGCCGAGACATTCGCGCAGGCGGGCGATGACGCGGGGGGAGCAGCCGACGGTGTTCTCGTTGAAATCGAGGCGGAGCTTGCCGGCGCGTCCAGCGGTGGGCGGGGAGTAGGGGGCCATGGCGACGACGGCCGGGCGGGGTTTGATGGCGCCTTTGGGGGGCTTCATGGGAGCACCTCTGGCGGCGTCGTCCGGGCGGGCATGGATTTCACCGCGGAGACGCGGAGGGCACGGAGAAAGCGCGGAGAAAACCAAGAGGGAGGCTGCAGGGCAGGCGCGGTCTTTGACGCGGAGACGCGGAGGCGCGGAGGAAGAAACGGAGAAAACCTGAGTCTGGGGGGCGCGGTACGGTCGGGGGTGGGTATGGTTTTTACCGCAGAGACGCGGAGGGCGCGGAGGAAGCACGGAGAAAAACAAGATCGAGGCCGGGGGACGCGGGGACGGACGGGGGTGGGTTCCGCCCTTGACGCGGAGACGCGGCGGCGCGGAGGAAGAAACGGAGAAAGCCTGAGTCTGGGGGGCGCGGTGCGGACGGGGGTGGGTATGGTTTTTACCGCAGAGACGCGGAGGCAGCGGAGAAAGCGCGGAGAAAAACAAGATCGAGGCCGGGGGACGCGGGGACGGACGGGGGTGGGTTCCGCCCTTGACGCGGAGACGCGGCGGCGCGGAGGAAGAAGCGGAGAAAACCTGAGTCTGGGGGGCGCGGTGCGGACGGGGGTGGGCGTGGTCCGTGATACGGGTCTGGGCGCCTCCGCGTCGGGGTTGGTGGGGCGCCTCATGCCAGGCGTACCTCGATGGAGCGGGCGTGGGCTTCCAGGCCTTCGGCGCGGGCCAGGGTGGTGATGGCCGGGGCCAGGCGGGCCAGGGCGGCGGGGGAAAGCTCCTGGAAAGAGATCACTTTCAGGAAATCGGCGACGCTCAGGCCGCCGCGGATGCGCGCGGCGCCGGAGGTGGGCAGGACGTGGTTGGGGCCCGCGGCGTAATCGCCGGCGGCTTCGGGGCTGTAGGGGCCGATGAAGACGCTGCCGGCGTGCTTGACGGCGGGGAGCAGGGAGCGGTCGGGAATGCTGAGGTGCTCGGGGGCGAACTGGTTGGCGGCCTCGATGGCGTCGGCCAGCGAGCGCACCATGATGATGGCGGAGTTGCGGGCGATGGATTTTCGCGCCACCGCGGCGGTGGGCAGGGAGGCCAGTTGGCGCTCGACCTCCTTGGCGACTGCGGCGGCGAGGCGCTTGGAGGTGGTCAGCAGGATGGCGGAGGCGTCCACATCGTGCTCGGCCTGCGCCAGCATGTCGGCGGCGATCTGGGACGGGTCGCCGGCGGAGGCGATGATCAGGATTTCGGTGGGGCCGGCGACGAAATCGATGCCAACTTCGCCAGCCAGAAGTTTTTTAGCCGCGGCGACATAGATATTGCCGGGGCCGACGATGCGGTCCGCGCGCGGGACGGTGCGGGTGCCGAAAGCGAAGGCGGCGATGGCTTGCGCGCCGCCCATCTGGAAGACCTGCTGCACACCGAGGACGGCAGAGGCGCCGTAGACTTCGGGGACCGGCTTGGGACAGGCCACGCAGATGTTGGAAACGCCGGCGACCTGCGCGGGGATGACGGTCATCATCAGGGTAGACGGCAGCGGGTAGCGGCCGGCGGGGATGTAGGCGGCGACGGTTTCGAGCGGGCGGACGATCTGCCCGGCGCGCAGGCCGGGCTGCAACTCGCGCATCCATTCCTTGGGCATCTGGCGTTCGGCGAAGACGCGGATGTTGCGGGCGGCGGTTTCGACAGCGGCGCGGAATTCGGGGGTGAGGGAGCGCTGGGCGGCGCGCAGGTCTTTTTCGGGGACGCGGACGGACCGGCCGGTGAAGCCGTCGAAGCGGCGGGCGTATTCGAGGAGGGCGCGGTCGCCGCGGCGGCGGACGGCATCGAGAATCGGACGGACGACGGCCTCGGCCTCCGCCAAGCGGGCGCCGCGGCGGGCCAGCAGGCGGCTAACGGATTGGCGGTCGAGAATGCGCATCAGAGGACGATTTTGTTGAGCGGGTATTCGACGATGCCTTCGCCGCCCGCCTGTTTCAGACGCGGGATGATGTCGCGCACGGTGGACTCATCGAGGATGGTGTTGACGGCGAACCACTCCTGGTCGCTGAGGTGCGAGATGGTGGGGCGCTTGAGCGCGGGCAGCACGGCGAGGACGGGCTGGAGGCAATCGCGGTGCACATTGAGCATGAGGCCGACCTTTCCGAGAGCGTTAATGGCGCCCTGGAGCAGCATGCGCATGTCTTCCAGTTTGCGGTGCTTGGCAGGGTCCTCCCAGGAGCGCGGGTTGGCGATCAACTGGGTGTTGGATTCGAGCACGGTGTCGATGATTTTGAGCTTGTTGGCGCGCAGGGAGGAGCCGGTTTCGGTGACCTCGACGATGGCGTCGGCTAGGACGGGCGGCTTGACTTCGGTGGCGCCCCAACTGAATTCGACTTTGGCGGAGACGCCGCGGGCGGCCAGGTAGCGGCGGGTGGTGGCCACCAGCTCAGTGGCGATGGTTTTGCCTTGCAGGTCGTGGACCGAGAGGAAAGAGGAGGCTTCGGGCACGGCCAGGACCCAGCGCACTTTGCCGAAGCTCTGCTTGGCGTAGATCAGGTCGGCGACGGGGACGATGCTGGCTTCCATTTCCTCGATCCAGTCGCGGCCGGTGAGGCCGGCATCGAGGATGCCGTCTTCGACGTAGCGGGCCATTTCCTGGGCGCGGATGAGCATGCACTCGATTTCGGGGTCGTCGATGTGGGGGAAGTAGGAGCGGGTGGAGGTGGTGATGGTGAAGCCGGCGCGGCGGAAAAGGTCGATGGTGGCGTTTTCGAGGCTGCCTTTGGGGATGCCGAGCTTGAGGTTCACGGGCGGCTCCCGTAGACCGCGGCGGGATCGTAGGCGCGCGGCTCGGAAACCTGCCAGGCGCCGTTTTCGAGTTTGCGGAAGAAGCAGCTCTGGTAGCCCTCGTGGCAGACGCCAGGCCCGAGGGGGTCGACCTTGAGGAGGACGGCGTCGAGGTCGCAATCGACGGAGATCTCCCTGACCACCAGGCGGTGTCCGGAGCTTTCGCCCTTGAGCCAGAGCTTCTGGCGGGAGCGGCTATAGAAGGTAGCGAAGCCGGTTTCGACGGTGAGGCGGAAGGCCTCTTCGTTCATGTAGCCGACCATGAGGACGCGGCTGGTGGCGTGGTCCTGGATGACGGCCGTGACGAGGCCGCCGGACTTTTGAAAATCGAGGTTCATCGCGCGCGCAATAAAAAAGCCCGCCGGGCCCAAAGTTGGGCACCCCGCGGCGGGCGTCCTTTCCAATTCCTGGCTGGAAGTACGAATTACACCGCCGCTTGAAAGTGGGCGTGGCGATGATGACGATGCCCGGCAATGGCGGATGATTGCATAAAACAATATTGTACTACGCGGCGGGGGTGGGTTTTGGTGGGTCATGGCGGGTTCGTACGGAGCAGGGGCAAGTGGCGGATTTGATTGGGGTTGAGGGGCAGAAATGGGTTCGTTCGGTAATTTGTTGGCCGCGGGGCGGAAGCGGGCGGGCGGACGGCTGGGGTGGGTTCGTACGGAGCGGGGTAAGTGGCAGATTTGATTGCGGTTGAGGCGCGGAAATGGGTTCGTTCGGTATCCGGGCGGGTCTGGGCCCGAAGCGCGGGAGCCAACCCACGAGACTCGTGAGAAAGATACGCCGGGATTGGTTGCAATAAGCACATGGCTGGCCCTCGTCCAAGGTGTACCATGGCATACCGGGCCAGGCGGGGCCTGTTTCCGCTATAGATACGAAAGCAAAGGCAATCCAGGCCAGCGAGTTTTGGGACTCAGCCAGACTGTACCGTGGCGGTCCGGCGGCCGAAATACAATCGAGGCAGGGTGGACTCCGATGCCATTGGCTCTGGTGAAACGGGCCATCGAATTGGCGAGAGACCGCGACAGGCTGGTCCGGGCCATGGCTTTGCTCAATGCGGCGCGGGTGCTCGCGGCGATGGATATCGAGGCCGCCCGGCAGGCGTTTGGCAAAGGGGTGTCGGCGGCCGAGGGTCTGCACCTGCCGGCTCACGAGACGGAGTTTGTGCTGCACGAAGCGGTAGGGCTGGGGGCATATGCCGATCCGCTGGCGGCGGCCGCCCTGTTCCGCCGGTTGCCGCCGGGCGACCATGTCCTTCTGCGCCATAGGGCTGGCACGAAGCTGGTGCAATCCCTGGCGTTGAGCGGAGACTTCGAAAATGCATTGGGCTTGCTGGAGGATCTGCATTACGAGGTGGGCGGGGCGCAGGCCGTGGTGGATTGGGCGGCCGATCC
>DATJRE010000262.1:0-7806 GCA_035505095.1 Bryobacteraceae bacterium
TCCGCTGCGCAGTAGCAATTCTACGGCCCTCGCCGATGTTACAGTGGGAATCACACAGGAGGAGCGCATGAAACCGCCCGTAGCCATGGCGTGGTTGGCCCTGGGGATGCTGCTGGGACCGGCCTTGTGGAGCCAGCCGCCGGCCGCGCGGCCGGAGTTCGAAGTGGCCTCGCTCAAGCCCAACAACGGGTGCGAATTTCGGGGTGGGAACCTCAGCCCTTCGCCGGGGCGCCTGGACATGCCCTGCGTGAATCTGCGGAACCTGATCCAGGCGGCCTACGGCACATTTGGCGACGGCCAGACCATTAACACCGCGCCGTTGCGCGTGGAGGGTGAGCCGGGCTGGACGCAATCCGAGTATTACAGCCTGGAGGCGAAAGCCGACGGCCCGGTGCGCACCGAGTTGCTGGCGGGTCCCATGTTGCAGGCGTTCCTGGAGGAGCGCTTTCAGTTGAAGGTGCACCGCGAGACGCGCGAGATGCCGGTGTTGGCGCTCACCGTCGGAAAGGGTGGACTGAAGACACCGCCCCTGGCTGCGGGCGCCTGCACGCCCATCGACCTGAGCCATCCGCCACCGCCGCCGGCGAAAGGCCAGGGACCCCCGAACCTCTGCGGGCTGGCGATGTTCCGTACCATGAACGGGTCGATGATAATGGAAGTCCGCGGCGTGACCCTGAAGCAATATGCGCAACGGCTCTCCGGACAGGTTGACCGGCCGGTGGTGGACAAGACCGGGATTGCCGGTATGTACAATTTCCACGTGGAGTTCTCGCGCGATACGCCCGGGCGCGGCCTTCCCGGCGGTGGGGATGCGGCGAACCCGGCCGACCCGGCGCAGCCGACCATCTTCGCGGCATTGCAGGAACAGCTCGGCCTCAAGCTGGTGCCGGAGAAAGGACCGGTGGGGTACCTGGTGATCGACCACGTGGAGAAGCCCACCGCCAACTGAGCGGGAGATCGTCCGATGACCTTCACCAGGCGGCTGCGCGACGGAGTGCGGCGCGGAGAGATCACCTGCAGTGTACGGATCTGGACCCGTCCGCACGTGAAAGCAGGAGGGCGCTACCGCATGGAGGAAGGCGAGATCGAGGTGGATTCCATCGAGCCGATCGGCTTTCCGGACATCACCCCGCAGTTGGCGCGCGAGTCCGGCTTCTTGGGAATCGTGGACCTGCTGAAGGTCGCCAAACACGGGCGCGGCGAGAATATTTACCTCATCCGCTTCCACTACGTGGCCCCGCGGAAGAGCAGAAAACCCGCCAAACCGGGCATACCCCCAGGCACGAGTTATTGAAGACCTCAACGACCGGGCAGCAATAGGGAGGCCTCCGGTGCGCAACCCGTTCCGATCATCCGCACCGCCTGATTCCGTCCAGCGCCTCTACTTCTCCCCCGTCGCCAGCACCGTCTCGAAGTGCGGCGCGTCGGTCTCGCGGTACACCACCGCCGTCTCCACTCCGCGGAAACCGGCGCTCTTCAAGTACCGCTCCATCTCCAGTTCGGTGAAGCCCAGCCACAGGTCGGCATACATCTCGCGAGCCTCTTCGAACTCGTGGCGGTTCAGGTCCAGGACGGCGATCCGCCCGCCGGGTTTTAGAATCCGCCACGCCTCCGCCACGGCCTTTTCGGGGTGGACGGCGTGATGCAGCGCCTGGCTCAGAAACGCCAGGTCTACGGTGCCTGAACGGATGGGCACGTCTTCCAGGTCACCCAGCCGGTACTCCAGGTTGCCGATGCCGTGCTTCTTGGCCAGTTCGCCGCCGAACTCCACCATCTTCTCGGAATTATCGATGGCGATCACCCGCCGGGCCCTCTGCGCCATCAACTGCGAGATGGTTCCCTCACCGGCCCCCAGGTCGGCGATCACCATCGGCGGCATGAGCTTGAGTAGCGCCTCGGCAATGCCCTTCCACGACCGCCCGGGCACGTACTGCCGCCCGAACTTGCCGGCCAGCTCATCGAAATAGCGCCGCATCTTGTCGCGCCGGTTGCGCAGCGCCAGGCGCAGCGCCTCGCGGTCCTCGGCCGCTTCGGGAATTTCGCCCGCGCCCTGCCGCAGCAGCGCCATCAGCTCCGCCGGCGCCGTCAGCCGGTAAAAGGCGTTCTTGCCGGTGCGCCGGTCCTCCACCAGCCCGGCCTGCTTCAACTGCGCCAGCCAAGTGGAGATCTGGCTCTGGCCCTTGCCCAGGATTTCCTGGATCTCCGCCACCGACAGTTCTTCGCGCTCCACCAGCAGCAGGATCCGCAGCCGGTTGGGGTCGGCGGCCGTGCGCAGCGATTTCAGGATTGACGGCATCGGCCGCATAGTTCTAATATCAATGTATCAAGATTTCTTGATGTATACGAAAGGAAACCCATGGGCACTGCCACGATCAACCAGACCGCGACCGATTTCAAGGTAGCCGACCTTGCCCTGGCCGAATGGGGCCGCAAGGAAATCTCCATTGCGGAGCACGAAATGCCCGGCCTGATGGCCATCCGCCGCAAATACGCCGCCGAAAAGCCGCTGGCCGGTGTGCGCGTCACGGGCTCGCTGCACATGACTATCCAAACCGCCGTGCTGATCGAAACCCTGGCCGATCTGGGCGCTTCGGTCCGCTGGGCGAGTTGCAACATCTTCTCCACTCAGGATCACGCCGCCGCCGCCATTGCCGCCGCGGGCGTGCCGGTGTTCGCCTGGAAGGGCGAGTCGCTGGAGGAATACTGGTGGTGCACCTACCAGGCCCTCACCCACCCCGGCGGCCAGGGACCCGAGTTAATCGTGGACGATGGCGGCGACGCCACCCTGCTGATCCACAAGGGCTATGAACTCGAGGAGGGCAGCGACTGGGTGAATTCCCCGTCCGCCAGCCACGAAGAAAAGGTGATCAAAGATTTGCTGAAGCAGGTTCACCGCGAGGACCCCACCCACTGGCATAACGTGGTGAAAGACTGGCGCGGCGTCTCTGAAGAGACCACCACCGGCGTGCACCGCCTGTACAAGATGCAGGAGGCCGGCAAGCTGCTGGTGCCCGCCATCAACGTGAACGATTCGGTGACCAAGTCGAAATTCGACAACCTCTACGGCTGCCGCGAATCGCTGGCCGATGGCATCAAGCGCGCCACTGACGTGATGGTGGCCGGCAAAGTGGCCGTGATCTGCGGCTACGGCGACGTGGGCAAGGGATCGGCGCATTCCCTGCGCGGCATGGGCGCCCGCGTGGTGGTCACCGAAATCGACCCCATCAACGCCCTGCAGGCGGCTATGGAAGGTTTCGAAGTGACCACCATCGAAGATACCCTCGGCCGCGGCGATATCTACGTCACCTGCACCGGCAACTGCGACATCATTACCCTGGAGCACATGGAGCGTATGAAGGACCAGGCGATTGTCTGCAACATCGGCCACTTCGATAACGAGATTCAGGTGGACCGCCTGAACCAGTCCGGCGCGGCCAAAACCAACATCAAGCCGCAGGTGGATATGTACACCTTCCCGGGCGGCAACTCCATCTTCGTGCTCGCCGAAGGCCGCCTGGTGAATCTGGGCTGCGCCACCGGCCACCCCAGCTTCGTGATGAGCAACAGTTTCTCCAACCAAACCCTGGCGCAGATCGACCTGTGGAAGAACCGCGACAGCTACAAGCCCGGTGTCTTCACGCTGCCCAAGCGCCTGGATGAAGAAGTGGCCCGCCTCCACCTGGAAAAAATCGGCGTGAAACTGAGCACCCTCACCCCCAAGCAGGCCGCCTACTTGGGCGTCCCCGTGGAAGGCCCCTACAAGGCGGATCATTACCGGTACTGATCCGCGTGGCCGGAGACCATCGAATTCAAATCCGCATGTTACAGTGAGATCAATCGCAGGAGGACATTTTGGCAAACCAGCAGAGATATCTTTTCACCTCGGAATCCGTGACCGAAGGTCACCCCGATAAAATCGCCGACCAGATTTCGGACGCCGTTCTGGACGCCGTTCTGGCGGACGATCCCACCGGCCGGGTGGCCTGTGAGGTTCTGGTGACCACCGGCACCTGCATCGTGGCCGGTGAGATTACCACCAAGACATACGTGGACGTTCCGCGCATCGCGCGCGGCACTATTGAGTATGTGGGCTATAACGACGCCACCTACGGATTCGATTGCAACACCTGCGGGGTGCACAACCTGATCCAGTCGCAATCGCCCGATATCGCCATGGGGGTAGACCCGGGCGGCGCCGGCGACCAGGGCCTGATGTTCGGTTTCGCCTGCGACGAAACTCCCGAGCTGATGCCCCTCCCCATCATGATGGCCCACAAGCTGGTGCAGCGGCTTTCCGCGGTGCGCCGCGAAGGCCTGCTGGATTTCCTGCGGCCCGATGGCAAAAGCCAGGTCTCCGTGGAATACGCCGGCAGCGTGCCCGTGCGTATCGAAGCCGTGGTGATTTCCACGCAGCATTCCCCGGAAGTCTCCACCGAGGAATTGCGCGCGGAGGTGAAGAAGCACATCGTCGACGCGGTGATTCCTTCCTCCATGGTGGATTCCCAAACCAAGTACCACATCAATCCCACCGGCCGTTTCGTGGTGGGCGGCCCGCACGGCGACACCGGGCTGACCGGCCGCAAGATCATCGTGGACACTTACGGCGGCATGGGCCGCCACGGCGGCGGCGCGTTTTCAGGCAAAGATCCGACCAAGGTCGATCGTTCGGCCTGCTACATGGCCCGCTACATCGCCAAAAATATCGTGGCTTCCAAACTGGCCAGCCGCTGCGAAGTGCAACTTGCGTACGCCATCGGCGTGGCTGACCCGGTTTCCGTGCGCGTCGATACCTTCGGCACGGGTGTGGTGCCGGATGCCCGGTTCACCGAATTGGTGCGTGAGAATTTCCCGCTCACTCCGCGCGGCATCATCGATCACTTGAAACTGCGCCGTCCGATTTACCGCAAGACCGCCGCCTTCGGCCATTTCGGCCGCAGCGGCGACACCTTCACCTGGGAAGCTGCCGATAAGGCCGAGGCGATCAAAGAGCAGGCCGACGTCGCCCAGGCCGCCGCGCAATAGCCGGGGTACTCGAACATCCACTATGCGGGCCGGTGCGGCTCATCACACCGGCCTTCCGTGACGCCCACCTTTCTCCCGCCCGCCCGCCGAAGAAGTTCCATATTCCCGCCAGCCGAGGTCTTCATTCGACCCTTGGTGCCTCAATTGCACAACCACGGACAAACCCGCACACGGGTAACAGGAAGATGCTCATGAAAAAGTGTCGCTGTCTTCTGCCGTGGTTTTTGGCGGCTGTCGCGCTGGCACAGGACCAGGCCCCGCCGCAGGGTCCTGTCCCGCCCGCACCGGCCCCGGTTTCCCAAACGCAACCGGTGCAGTCCGCAAACCGGACCATCGTGAAGGACAAGAACAAGAGCCAGAAGCCGGGTAACGGCACCTCCAAAGACCGCCTCTTTTTCACTCTGCCGAACTTTCTAACCCTGGAGGAAGCTGGCAAAGTTCCGCCTCTCACCACTGGCGAGAAATTCAAGGTAACCGCCCGGAGCTCATTCGACCCCGTCGAACTCGCCTGGTATGGCGCGCTGGCCGGTATCGCTCAGGCGGAAGACGACGAACCGAAGTATGGCCAGGGAGCCGAAGGCTACGCCGATCGGTATGGCGTGCGTTTTGCCGACGGCACCATTGAGAACTTTATGACCAAGGCCATCTTTCCTTCCCTGTTGCACCAGGACCCGCGTTATTTCCAGCTAGGCAAAGGTGGATTCTGGCACCGCACCGGCTATGCCGTAACCCGCATTTTTATTACCCGCACAGATTCCGGACACAACCAGTTCAACTACTCGGAAATCCTCGGCAGCGCCTCGGCGGCGGCCATCTCGACATACAGCTATCACCTTCCAAGTGAACGAAACCTGGCCAGCACCACGAGTGTCTGGGCCACCCAGGTGGCCTGGGACACGCTGAGCTATGTGGTGAAAGAATTCTGGCCCGACATTCACCGCAAATTACGCCCGGCCAAAACGGCCCAGGCCCATTGATCTTACTTGCGGCCGTCTCCGCGTCGAACGGGTCCGCGCCCGCCTCTGGCTTGCCGGGAGTTTCGCGGCCCCAGGAACATCGGCATCAATCGATACCTGGGCTCCGCGTCAAGAACCTCTTCCACTTCAGTTCTTGTACCCCTTCGCCCGCACATACTCCACCAGCCGCCCAGCGTTTTTACAGCATGTCGTCGCAGATCCGGCAGGAGCGCAATGCCTGTTACGACATCCTGGAACAGACGCAGAAGGGGACCCTCGACGTCACGCCCTGGATCGACTGGTTCCTCGGCCGCCTGTTTCGAGGGCAAGCTGACCCTGCCGCTGGTTGAGCGCGGCATCCTGGTCCGTAACCCGGAAGGCGGGCGGAGCACGAGTTACGCATTGGCCGCTCAGCCTGGCCGGCCCTCGTGAGGATTCCCCTTCCCGGAACCAACCCCGCGCATCCGGTGTCTAAGTTGCCTATGCTGGAAGTCCGCAACCTGACTAAGTGCTATAACAACATCCCCGTCGTCGATCAAGTCAGTTTCGTCGTCCGCCCTGGCGAAATCCTTGGCTACCTCGGCCCCAACGGCGCCGGCAAGAGCACCACCGTGAAAATGCTCACCGGCCTCATCGAGCCAACCTCGGGCAGCATCGAATTCCACGGCCAGAACGTGCGCGGCGACCTGAAGGCCTTCCAGCGCCGCCTCGGCTACGTCCCTGAGGAGCCGCACCTCTATCCCCACTTGAGTGGCCGGGAGTATCTGCAACTGGCCGGGCGCATCCGCGGCATCCCGCGCCGTGCGCTCGAACCGAAGATGGATGAGCTTCTACGGCTGGTTGGCCTGTGGGAGGACCGCCTTTCGCCGCTGGCCTCCTATTCCAAAGGCATGCGCCAGAAAATCCTGCTGCTCTCCGCCCTTCTGCACGACCCGGAGATCATGATCCTCGACGAGCCGTTCTCCGGCCTCGATGTCAACGCCGCCATGATCCTCCGCAGCCTCCTGCGTTCCCTCGCCGAGCGCCGGAAAATCATTCTGTACAGCTCGCACGTGCTCGAAGTCGTCGAAAAGGTCTGCGACACAGTCCTCATTCTGCGGCGCGGCCAGGTGGTGGCGCACGACCGCGTGGCGCGCCTGCGCGACCTGATGTCGGAATCGTCGCTGGAAGGCGTGTTTGCCCAGTTGACCCAGACCGAAGACACCGACGCCATCGCCCGCCGCATGCTCGACGTGGTGGCGGCATGATCGAGCGCTGGCGGGCGTGGCTCGACGAGACGCACACCGACAACTTCGAGTTGCTGCGGCATTTCGCCGGCAGCTTCTTCGATAGCGAAATGCTCTCCGTCCCCGGCGAGTGGGCCAAGGTCGCGGCGGGCGTGTTCGCCGCCCTGGTCTCCATGGGATTCGTGGCCTTCACCACCTTCTACGAGCTTTTCAACTCCATGGAGGGGCACCTCACCCGGGCGGAAATCTTCTCCGAAATTCGCGCCAATGAGTTCGTCTTCATCGGCCTCGCCGCCGCCGTGGCCGCCCTGCTCACCGCGCTCGAATGGCAATCGCTTTTTCCCAGCCGCCGCGACTGCCTGGCCCTCGCCGCGCTGCCCGTGAGCGCGCGCCAGATCTTCTTCGCCAAGTTCGCCGCCCTGGCGCTCCTCTTCGCCGTCTTCGTGCTGGCCATGAATCTGCCCTGGGCCGTGGAGTTCGCGATGACCACCGCCGGCCACTGGGAAAACGATCCCTCCAGCTTCACCGTGATCGCCGCGAATTTCGCCGCCACCGGAGGAATCTGCGTCTTCGTCTTCTTCAGCCTCCTGGCGATCCAGGGC
>DATJRE010000263.1:0-23743 GCA_035505095.1 Bryobacteraceae bacterium
TGCCCTGCCCTCTCGGATGTAACGGCTGACCTCCTCTTCAGACATGTCCCGGCTCAGCGCTTTGCGTAACTCTGGCTCAAGCCCCATTTCGTCGATCATACGCCAGAACCTTCGCGCAAGCGACGGGAGGAAAGGCTGGTCATCGGGAGTGTACCGGGGGAGCAGTTCGGCAATTTCTGAGCGGGGATCTCCCGTTTCCATTTTGAGAAGGATCTCGCAATAGTCGGCCAACGTCGCTTCACTCACCTTACGCGGCGGGCCAGCTTCCGAACGAAACTGCGCCGCCTGCTGTTTGCTGCCGAAAGAGACGACAGCCCTTGCCCAAGCGTGCCAGAAACCGCCGGCGGACTCCGAATTTCCGAGCAGGTCGTCCTTATATCGGATGATCAGATCGTTCGAAAGCGACTCGTTGCCCGCCTGGATCACGAATCCGAGACATTGGGTGATTTCGGATGCCGAGGGGTGGCCATGTTCCATCAGCGACGCGACGACACCGCACGCCCTCTCACGCTGTCTGGTCAGGAGGTAGGCGTTTGCCAGAAGGGTGCCGACAACGGTGTCCCGAGACCCGTGCGCACGCCAGACAGCCTCGACGAAGTCTAATGGGACTCGCAATGGGGAACCGCTTGCTGGCGACAGGCTTAGGCAGTCGTGGAGAGCCTTAAGTAACAGCGGGTCGTCCGTGCAGCCGGTCATACTCCAATACCGATGTGCGGAATGCAAGGTCTTACTCTTATCGGCCTTGGTCGCGAAACACACGCTCAAAAGAGCCCGGTGCGGTGGCGGTACAGACGCGTATTCACACAGGGCAACGAGGTCCTTCTCGGCTTTCTCCGGATCGTCGAGAAAACCGCTTTTCGCCTGTAAAACGAGAGGATCTATGTGGGCATCAAAACCTGGGCAGGGACTACCTTGGCCAAGACGTGGATATAGTCCCGAAACAGCAGAGAATCGCTGCTAGTTCCGCTATCTATTAAGAGCGTCTCCTTCACCTCCAAACGCGGCTCCGTATGCAGGACCAGCAACTCTGAGAAAGAAAGGTTGTCCTCGATTTCTGGTGCGTCCTCATTAAGGAAGTCCCGCACGGTTTCCAGGACTTCGGCTTCATTAGACTCCTCGGAAGCCGGGAGCCGGGCCACGACCGGCAGAATGATCGCGGGCGGCTGGTTACGCTGCCTCCTGGTCCGGCGGATGCTGCGAAGAACTTCCCGGGCCCCGTCCAGATTCTCGCGGTTGTTCAGGAGTAAGCAGACAATCACCTCGGGCAAGATTGTGGTAGCAACCCCGCCGATTTCCGTTATGCCGGTTCGCGAATCGATGAGGAGATAGTCCGGAGAGAACTCTTTCTCGATCTTGGCCTTCAACTCCAGAAAAAATGGAACCCCGCGGGCGCCGTCAGAGTAGAACACGTCGTGCCAATTGATGCGGGCCAAACGCCGCCAGTATTCGGCAGTCGGGACATTGCCAGCGCGCATCAGGTGGATCAGGCCGCCCACATTTTCGTTGCGCTCCACCTCCACCACGTACTCGCTCAGGGATTCCGGGCGGGGACGATCCTCGACTGCGAACGAGTATATATAGTCCACTGCTCCCAGCTTTGAGACGGCTTCCGGTGATTCACCCGGAATCAGCTTGTAATGAAGGCCGGGAGCTTCCAGGTCGAAATCGAGGGCGAAAACCTTCTGGCCAAACCGGCACAGGTATTTCGCGACATTGGCGAGCAACAAGGTCCGTCCAACACCACCCTTGTACGAGTAAAACGTTATCGTTTTCACAGCGCCTACGCAGCCGACCCCATTGGCAGTACCTGGCCTTCACGCCGGATACGATCGCCAAGTTCCAGGGCGACCCGTCCATAAAGCTCTTCCACCAGAGGGAAGTCCTCCGCTAGCGGAGGCGCATCCACGTCACCTCCCAGTTCTGTCCGTTCCAGAAGTGCGCTGACCCGATCGAGGAGGTTGGTATCCTGCCTTACCGCCGGATTGCGAAGTAAGTGTGCCAGCACTCCATTAGCCGCGCGCCACTGCCGCCGGGGCAGCAGTTCAACCTCGATGCGATCCAGGTACGATGCGACCACATCAGTCGGCGCCCTCTCGACCAGCTTCTTGATCCGGTCGGAATCGGGGACCTGTCCCTTACGTTCGTCCAGGAAGCGGCGTCTCAAGTGCTCGATTAATGCGGCCCAGCTTGCAAAGGTCTGATCGGTGGCAGTAAAGCCATGCTTCGACACTGCGGCTTCAAGATCCGATTCCGATATTGCGACTTTGTTGGCTTTCCGGTACGGAGGCCGGACCAGGAACAGGGCACCGCCGTCCTCCACGACCCCGTACCCATCTTCCCAGGCGGCGGCTCTCAATCGGAGCATATTACACAGTTTCCCACGAAACGCCAAGAAGCTGAAGCCGTTCGTCGATCGCCGCGAAGGCGTCGACTCGGTAGCGGTCCAACTCCGAGAGTCGGCCGGAGAACTCGCGGAACGCATAGTCCCAATAGAGAGCGAAATCCACCTTGCCAATGCGGATGCAGCTAAGGTGCCCTGCCTTCACGTGGCCTTCCACGACGATCGCCTCCGCGTAGCAATCGGCGTTGCAGATCATATCGGGCCATTGATCGGGTGGTTTGGCCGCAACCTCGGACGCGTGTTTGAGAGCCAATAGCATATCCTTCTGGCCGTCTGCGGCGCACTCAACACGCAAGCGGCCGTCGTCCACCTTCGGGCCGGCCGCCATATAATGATTCAAGCTGTCACCCTTCAGGTAGCCCACGCGACACGAGCGGTGCGCCTCTTTCTGTAAGATGGCGCAGTATTCTCCGAAGCAGTGCGCGCCCAGTCCACCAATATTGAGTGCACCGTAGCGAAATTCCAGACCCGATTCGAAGAAGCCATCGAAAGCCATCCTACGGTCGAAATAGTCCCTGAGTTTCTCGCGCAGAATTACCTCGACCGGCTTGCCGCCCCGTGCGGACGTCTTCTTCGCCCACTGATGAATATTGAACCACCGGTCTGAGATCAAGAAATCGAGCAGGACCATCGGCCGCATATTCACTCCGATCCGTCCTTTTGCTTTGATGGCCTCCGCAAACTCCACCAGCGTCTTACGTGTCCTGCTGTTAGCTCCATTCAGCAGCTCGCCAAATTGGCTCAACAGACGATCCTGATTCCGCTCGCATAATTCTAGAAAGTTGATCATGCCAACGCCCTCAGAAATTGAACTGGTCGATGTTCGCTTTATTGAAAATCACCGGCGTGCCCAGCAGAATCTGGCTGCCGCGGATTTCGATGGCGCCCAGCCGGCCGGCCTGGAAACCGGTAGCGCCGGCGGGAATCTGGCCGCGCACCAGCATCGCGGCGGCGTACACCGTCAGGTAACCCAGGTCCTTGGTGTTCCACAGGACCACTGCCTGCACCACGCCATCGTGGACATACTGCTTGTTGAGATTGGGCAGCGAGAGGCCGATCACGAACACGTCTTTGCGGCCGGCCTGCCGCACGGCTTCGGCGGCGCCGGGCACCGCCGCGGTGGCGATCCCCATGACGAGCTTCACCTGGGGGTAAACTTTCAGCACGGTCTGGGTCTCGGCGAAGGCCTTGTCGCGATCGTCGTCGCACGGGCGAATGGTGGCCAGCTTCATCCCGGGATACTTCGCCAGGTGCTGCTTGATAAACTCGATCCAGGCATTCTGGTTGGCGGCGCTGAGCGCCCCGGTGATGACGGCGAATTGGCCCTGACCGCCCATCAGGCGCGCGGCTTCATCGGTGAGGGTGAAACCGATGCCCTCCGGGGTGGCCTGGTTGACGAAGTAATCGCGTGCGTCGGGCGCGGCGTCGGCATCCCACGTCAGCACGCGGATACCGCGCTCGCGGGCCTTCCGCAGCACCGTCGAAATGCCGGCCGAGTTGGACACGGCCACCGCGATGGCATCCACGTGACGCGTGATCCAACTCTCTACGACTTCGTTCTGTTTGGCGGGGTCGAGGCCGGTGGGGCCGTCCCAAATCAGGTCGGCGCCGGTCTCGCGCGCAGCCTCTTCAGCGCCCACACGGCAGCTTACGAAGTAGGGGTCGCCCTTAGCTTTGGGCATCATGGCGATCACCGGCCGGCGGGTTGCGGGCGGTCCGGCGGGCACCAGGGCCGACCCGGTGAAGGCGTCGGCCGGGCGCAGCGAATGTACCAGCCAGACATTAGTGCCGGCCACGATCAGCGCTCCGGCCAGAATCGCCGTGCACAGCACGGCCAGTTGGGTGTTCCTCATTTCGGGGGCTTCTTCGATGGTAGCGTCAGATGCTTCGGGTTGGGGCGAGCGCCGGACCCGGCCCAGGGCGATGGCCAGGATGAGCACCGCGCCCGTCAGCACGCCGGCCAACTCGCTGGGCAAGGCGGCCAGGCGCAGCCCATCCTGCAAAACCGAGATCGCAAACAGACCCGCGAGTGTGCCCCAGAGCGTTCCGCGGCCTCCGAAAACCGAGGTCCCGCCGAGCACCACCGCGGTGATGGCGGCCAGTTCATAGCCGGTGCCGGCATCGGATTTGGCCTGGCCCAGGTGCGCCACGTAAATGATAGCGGCGAGAGAAGACACCAGGCCCGAGAGCACGTAGATGAGCGCCAGCGACCGCTCCACGCGGATGCCGGCGTAGCGCGCTCCGGCTGCACTGAAACCGATGGCGTACAGCCTGCGGCCGAGCGTCGAGCGGTGCAGCATCACCGCGTAGCCGGCCACGACCAGCAAAAACAGCGGCAACTGCACGGGCACTGCGCCCCACCAGTATCCCTGTCCCAGCCGCAGAAACGCGGCCGGAAAGCCGGAGTAATTCACGGCTCCCTGGGTGATGCCTTCGGCGATGCCGCGGAACATGGAATACGACCCCAGCGTGACGATGATGGCCGGGATGCCGAACCGCGTGATGAGCAGCGCGTTGAGGCCGCCGCCCACCGCACCCACGGCCAGCGCCATAGCGGCCGCCGCGGGAATCGAGAAGTGGCCGTCGCGCCAGGCGGCGCCGAAAACCACCGCGGCAAGGCCCATCATGGAACCGACTGAGAGATCGATGCCGCCCGTGAGAATGACCGGGGTGAGAGCCACCGCCAGCAGTCCCAGTTCCACGCTGAGGCGGATGACTTCGAAGAAATTGTCCCAAGTGAAGAAGTTTTGGCCGATGACGGAGAAAACCGCTATTTCCGCCGCCAGCGCCACCAGCAGCACCCACTCGGCATTGGGGAACCAGACCTCGCGCCAGGGCCTACGCTCGCTGAGCATGGTTCTCCAAAGCGTCGGAAGCGGCGGGGCCGGCAGCGCGGCGGCCCGTTTTGCCGCGGTCCAGCGCCACGGCGGCCAGGATGATGGCGCCCTGAATAGCGCGCTCCCAATAGGCGCTGATGCCGAGGAAAGTGAGCGCCGGCCCGATCATCCCCAGCAGCATGACGCCCAGCAGCGCACCGGCCAGCGAGCCCTGTCCGCCAGTGACGGCGACTCCGCCCACAATCACGGCGGCAATCACCTGCAACTCCAGGCCGAGTCCGGCGTTGGAGGGAATCTGGTTGAAGCGTACCGCATTGCACATGGCGGCCAGCCCGGTCAGGGCACCGGTGATGGCGAAGGACGCGAAGACCACGCGGGTGGGATCGATGCCAGCCAGGCGCGCAGCTTCGGGGTTCGAACCGGCCGCGTAAAGGGCGCGGCCGGCGGCCAGGTAGCGCAGTCCCCAGGCGAACGCCGCCGCCAGAATTACCACGGCGCCCAGAGTGAGGGCCTCGCTGGCGGCTTGCGAGCGGCCGAACCACTGGAAACCGGGCGGCAGATCCTCGACCCAGGCGCCTTGGGTGGCCCAACGCAGGCCGTCGCGCAATGCCACCATGGTGGCCAGGGTCACCACGATGGACGGGATGCGGGCGTAGGCCACCAGCGCTCCGTTCAGCGCGCCCAGCAACGCGCCGGCGAGACAGGTGGCGAACGCGGCGGCGGGAGTGGGCAGTCCGCTTTTGGCGAGGACTCCCGCGGCTACGCTGAGCAGGGCGAACTGCGAACCGACCGAGATGTCGATCTGCCCGGTGAGGATCACCAGCGTCATGCCCAGCGCGATGATGGCCACCGGCATGTTGGCCATCAGGAGATCGCGCTGATTCTCCGGGCGGAAGAAGCCCGGCGCGCCGAAGGCCATGATCACGGCGACGGCCAGGATGGCGAGGGCCAGGGCGAACTCGCGGCTGTGGGTCATGCGACCGCCCCGCGCTCACCGCGGAGACACCGAGGGCGCGGAGGAAACACGGAGAAGACCCCAAGCCCGACGCGTGGCACCCCCCGCGTCAGGCGCTGGCCGGGGATTCTGAGGATTCCGGAGCGGCGGGCCATCGGCAGTTTCATGCGGCGTGCTCCCCGCCGAGGGCCAGCGAAAGGATTCGCTCCTGGGTGGCTTCGGAGCGGCTGAGGATTCCGGCCAAGGAGCCCGCATGCATCACCGCGATGCGGTCGCTCATGCCCAGGATTTCCGGCATATCGGAAGAGATCATGAGGATCGCGACGCCCTCTTGGGCCAAACCGGACATCAGCGCGTGGATTTCGGATTTCGAACCGACGTCCACGCCCTGGGTCGGCTCGTCCAGAATCAGCACCGAGGGGCGGATAGCCAGCCAGCGTGCCAGCGCCACCTTCTGCTGATTCCCGCCCGAAAGCGCTCCTGCCGGGGTGTAGAGCGAATCGGTTTTGATGCGCAGGCGCTCCACGAATCCGCGCGTCAGGCGGCGCTCGGCCGCGCCATCCAGCAGGCCGTGGCGGGAGACGGACGGCAAGGCGGCCAGCGTGGCGTTGGAGGCGATGGGCATTTCGAGCACCACGCCATGGCGGCAGCGGTCCTCCGGCAGGTAGGCGACGCGATGGCGGCTAATGGCCTCGGCGGGCGAGCCGATGTGCACAGGGCTTCCGCGCAGCAGGATTTCTCCGGCATCCGGCGGGGTGAGGCCGAAGAGGGTTTCGGCGAACTCAGTGCGGCCGGAACCGCCAAGTCCGGCCAGCCCCAGGATTTCGCCGGCGCGCACCGAAAGCGACACGCCCCGCACCCCGGCAGCGCGCGATCCCAGGCGGCGGGTTTCGAGGACCACCTCGCCCGGCAGAACTTCGCGTTTCGGAAAGATGGCGGAGATCTCGCGGCCCACCATCAGGCGGATGAGATCGGCGCGGGTGAATGCGCCGCGAGCGAGCGTGGCCACGGTCTGGCCGTCGCGCAGCACCGTCACCCGGTCCGCGATGCGGAGAATCTCCTCCAGCCGGTGCGAAATATAGAGGATGCCGGCGCCCTCGGCGCGCAGCGCTTCGATCACGCCGAACAGGCTTTCCACTTCGTGCGCGCCAAGCGAAGCGGTGGGTTCATCCAGAATCAGCACCCGCGCGCGGGCGCCGATGGCTTTGGCGATTTCCACAAGCTGCTGCTCGGGCATGCTGAGGGACGAAACCAGGCGGCGCGGGTCGAGCGAGCAGCCGGCACGGGCCAGCAGGTCGCGCGCGCGGTTGGCGGAGGCGCGCCAATCGACGCGGCGCCACGGGCTGCCCGAATCCAACGCGAGGGCGATGTTCTCGGCCACCGTGAGGTGCGGGAACAGCGACGGCTGCTGGTACACCACCGCCACGCCAAGCGCGCGGGCCAGCGCCGGGGTGTGGTGGGCCACGGCCTCGCCGGATAGGCGTAAGCTGCCCGCATCGGCCGCCACCGCGCCGGCGATGACCTTGACCAGGGTGGACTTCCCCGCCCCGTTTTCGCCTACCAGCGCGTGCACCTCGCCGGGCCGCAACTCCAGCGACACACCGCGCAAGGCGTGGACCCCGGCGAACGATTTGCGGATTCCGGCGGCTTCGAGCAGCATGTTTCCAGTACCCAGTGTGGCGTCTTGGGAGAGAATTGACAAATGGGTAATTGATGGACATCCGTCAACTGGAGGTCTTCCTGGCGGTGATGGAGTGCTCGAGCGTGACGCGGGCGGCGGAGCGGATTGGCCTCTCGCCCGGCGCGGTGAGCCTGCAACTGCAGAACCTGGCTGCAGAGCTGCGCACGGACCTGTTCGTGCGCTCGGGCAAGCACCTGGCGCCCACGCCGGCGGCGCTGCGGCTGGAAGAGCGGGCCCGCGGGGTGACGCGCGGGATGCGGCAGATCCAGCAGGAATTCGCCGGAGACCCGTCGGCCGACGCGCGGCCGTTCCATTTCGCCACCGGCGCCACCTCGCTGATCCACCACCTGGGCCAGCCGCTGCGCCTGTTGCGCAAAAGGTTCCCGCAAACGCCCATCCAGATTACCGTTCAACCCACCGAGGAAATGGTGGAGGGCCTGCGCGACCGGCGCTACGACCTGGCCCTGATTTCCCTGCCCTATCCGCACGACGACCTCACCGTGCTGCCGCTGTTCGAGGAAGAGCTGTTGTTGCTGCGGCCGTCGCGGACCCAGGTGCGCCGCTGGCACGTGGGAACCCTGGCGGCGCAGGAGTTGCAGGGGCAGCCGTTCGTGCTGTATCCCAAACGCAGCAACATGCGGACGATCATCGAGGCCTTCTTTCGCGAGATGGAGGTGACCCCGCGGGTGATTATGGAAGCGGACGATACCGAGGTGATGAAGAAGCTGGTGGAGTCGGGGTTCGGATACTCCATGCTGCCGGAGTATGCGCTGCACGCCGGGCCGCATTACTACCAGATCTTCCGCGCGGCCGGCAAACGCGTCACCAGGCTGCAGGCGCTGGCGATGGTGCGCTCGGAATATCCGCGCGCGCTGACCCAATCGATCGCCGAGTTTCTGGAAGCGGCGGTAGAGAAGCAGTTGGCGGCCAAGCGATGAGTGCGGAGAGCGCGGGCGGTGTCTATACCTTTTGGCCGTGGATCGCGGCGAGGGCATCGCGCAGGGTGTCGAAGAGGCGCGCGGCGCCGATGACCTCGGTGAGGTGGTGACGGTCGAGATCGGCCCGCAAATCGGACTGGACGTGCGCGAAGGCCAGCACGATGCCGCGGCGGCCCAGTTCCTCGTTCAATTGGCGCACGGCGCGGGCGGCGGTGTAGTCTACGTTGGTGATCGGTCCGGCATCCACGACCAGGGTGTGTACGGGACAAGGCGCCGGCCCCACCAGGGTCAGGATCTCGGTGGAAAAACGACTGGCGTTGTAGTAGAACAGCGGGGCGCCGAAGCGGTAAACCACCAGGCCGGGCTCGGTCGTCACACCCGGGACAACCGGGGTCAAACGCCACTCGCCCTTGGCGCCGATCACCAGCACGGCGGTGTGGGGATGGTAGCTGTGGTGCACGATGCGAAGCAGCGACAGGGCCATGGCGAGCAGAATGCCCGGTTCCACACCGAGCACGATGACTACGACGGCGGTGGTGACAGCCAGCGCGTATTCCCCGGGGCTTTCGCGGCGGATGGAACGCAGGCTGCGCACATCGATGAGCCGCAGGGCAATGGTGAATACCACGGCTCCCAGCACGCACTGCGGCAGGAACTGCAGCGGGGCGGTCAAAAAGAGAAGCACGAGCGCCACCACCGCGGCGGTGGCCAGGTGCGCCACCTGGCTTCGCCCGCCGGAGGATTCCACCATGGCGGTTTGGGTCGGACTGCCATTGACCACGAAAGTCCCGCTCAATCCGGCGGCGAGATTCGCGGCGGCCAAGCCCGCGAGATCGCCGTTCTCATCCAGTTCTTGACGATGGCGCACCGCATAAGCTCGGGCTGTAGCCGCGCTTTGCGCCACGATCATGACGAAGCAGGATCCGGCCACCGGAATCAGGTTCCAGGCATCCCGCCAGCTCACATCCGCCAAGCCGAGATGCGGAAGACCGCCGGGCACCGGGCCGATGACGCCGATGCCGTGGCCCGCGAAATCGAAGATGCGGCTGGCCGCGATAGCCGCCGCCACGGCGAACAGCGGACCCGGCGCCCTGGGCGAAAGATAGTGGGCGGCAAAGATGCAGACCACGACCGCCAGCGAGAGACCCAGCGAAGGCAGAGAGACTTGCGGCAGGCTGGCCGCGATCTCGGCGAGTTGCCCGAGCGTGCGGTGGCTGTGAACCTCCACTCCAAGCATTGCGCCCAGCACCGCGATGCCGACCTGAAAACCGACTCCGGTGAGAAAGCCGGCCAACACGGTTTGGGACAGGAACTCAGCCAGGAAACCGAGCTTGAGGAGCCGAGCCAGCAACAGCCAGCCGCCGGTGAGCAGGGCGACGCATCCCGCCAGGGCCACGTATTTCGGACTCGCGATGGGAGCCATGCCGGCCAGACCGCCGGCCAGAATCGCAGCGGTAGCCGAATCGGCGGCCACCACCAGATAGCGCGACGAGCCGAAGGCCGCGAAGGCCAGCAACGGCAGAAGCAGCGTGTAGAGTCCGGTGACTACCGGCGTTCCGGCGATCTTCGTGTAGCCCAGCGCCTGCGGGATATTCATGGCGGCGAGGGTGATCCCCGCCAGGGCGTCCTTCAGGACCTGGGATCGTTGCAGAGGTTGGACGCCCTTGAACAAAGGGAACTGGCGCGGTGCACGGGGACGGGCTTCGGCGAGGTCGGGCATTTTGGAGGAAAACCTCAGTCCCATAGGATAGCGGCAGCGCGGGGTGCGGCGGAGAGGCTTGGCGGTGGCGACGGGGGCTGGTCCCTCGCCCCAAGCGCACCTTCCGCGGCGGTTTCGATATACTCACCACAGGCATGACCTCCGGACAGCAGGCACAGACCAACCCCGCAGCCGCTGCCGATGAGGGACTGCCGGTTCGCACGCGCGAACGCGTCACCCGCCGCCTGATCCCTTACCTGATGTTCATCTACTTCCTGGCCTACCTCGACCGCGCCAATATCGGGGTGGCCAAGCTGCAGATGCAGAAGGACCTGAATTTCAACGACGCCGTGATCGGCTTCGGCGCGGGCATCTTCTTCCTGGGCTATCTGCTGCTGGACATTCCTGGAAGCCTCATCGTGGAGCGCTGGAGCGCCCGCAAATGGATCGCGCGCATCATGGTTTCCTGGGGGCTGGTGGCGGCGCTCATGGGCTTCGTGGGGACGCCGCTCTTCGGCTCCTTCCGGCTGGTCACCCAGTTTTATGGTTTGCGTCTGCTGCTGGGGATCGCGGAGGCCGGCTTTTTTCCCGGCGTCATCGTCTACCTCTCGCACTGGTACAAGGCCGAGGATCGTTCGCGGGCCAAGGCCTACTTCATGATCACCCAGCCCCTGGCGGTGGCCATCGGCATCCCGCTTTCGCGCTGGATTCTGGATAACGCCCGCTGGGCCGGCTTGCCAGGCTGGCGCTGGGTCTTCTTTCTGGAAGGCATTCCGCCCGCGCTAATGGGCCTGGTCACGCTCTTCTTTTTGACCGACCGGCCGCACCAGGCCAGGTGGCTGCCGGAGGACGAGAAGCAATGGCTGATCGGAGAACTGCGCGCCGAGGAGGCCCGCAAAGTTTCCACTGGCCGGGTGCGCGTCACCGATGCGCTGCGGCTGCCGCAAACGTACCTGCTGATCGCGGTCTTCTTTCTGATCGTCACCGGCAACCAGGCGCTGATCTTCTTTCTTCCGTCGATCACCGACAGCATGAAGAGCCTGCCGGCGGCCCTGCGTGCGGTGGCCCCGGGGCTGCCATACGCCTGCAGCGCCATGGGCATCCTGCTGAACGGCATGTGGGCGCACCGCACCGGCCAGCTACGATGGCACACCGCAATCCCCATGCTGGCCACAGGGACCTCGCTGTGCCTGGCGGTGCTGGCGGGCGACCGCGTGTGGCTCAAGCTGGGCATGTTCTGTCTGGCCGGGTTCACCTCGCAGGCCTACCTGCCGGCCTTCTTCACCTTGCCCACCACCATTCTGGGCAAATCGGCGGCCGCCACGGCGGTGGGGCTGATCTGCCTGGGCAACCTGGGCGGGCTCGCGGGACCCTGGCTTTTCGGTTATCTTAGAACCATCACCGGCCGTTACGACGCGGGCTTGTGGGTGCTGGCCGGCTGCATGCTCTTAGCCGGCACGCTGGCCACTCAGATCCGCGCCGCTCACGCGCGCGGTGCGGCGCCAATTAAATGACAAATCCAAAAAGACCGGAAGAATTACGCAGTTACCGATGGTTTGGCCCGGATACCATGCGCGGCTTCAGCCATCGCTCGCGCATGGCGCAGATGGGCTACCGCCGGGAGGATTTCACCGGCAAACCGGTGATCGCCATCGTCAACACGTGGAGCGAGATCAATCCCTGCCATTCCCATTTGCGCGAGCGCGCCGAAGCCGTGAAGCGCGGCGTGTGGCAGGCGGGCGGATTTCCCGTGGAAATCCCCGCGTTCTCGATCACCGAAACCTACATGAAGCCCAGCCCCATGCTGTACCGGAACCTGCTGGCGATGGATACCGAAGAAACCCTGCGCAGCCTGCCCATCGACGGCGCGGTGTTGATGGGCGGCTGCGACAAAACCACCCCGGGGCTGCTGATGGGCGCCATCAGCGTGAACCTGCCGGCGATCTTCCTGCCCGCCGGCCCGATGCTGCGCGGCAACTGGAACGGCCAGCCGCTGGGCAGCGGCACAGACCTCTGGAAATACTGGACCGAGCGTTGCGCCGGTACGGTCACCGAAGAGGATTGGAACGCCATCGAGAGCGGCATCGCGCGGTCGCCCGGATTCTGCATGACCATGGGAACGGCCTCTACGATGACCGCCCTCACCGAAGCGCTGGGAATGACTCTGCCGGGCGCGTCGTCGATTCCGGCGGCCGATTCCAACCATGTCCACATGTCTCTAGAAAGCGGGCGCCGGGCGGTCGAAATGGTGTGGGAAGACGAGAAACCTTCGGATGTGCTCACCCTGGCGGCCTTCCGCAACGCCATTACGGTGGACATGGCCATCGGCGGCTCGACCAACGCCATTATTCACCTGGTGGCCCTGGCGCGGCGGCGGGGATTCGATCTGCCCTTGCCGGTGTTCGACGAAATCGCGCGGCACGTTCCGGTGCTGGCCAATATCCGGCCTTCCGGCGAGTACCTCATGGAGGATTTCTACTACGCCGGAGGATTGCGCGCGCTGATGGCGGAAATCGTCGATCTCTTGAACCTGGATTGCCTCACCGCGAATGGCAAGACGCTGGGGCAAAACCTGGAGGGCGCGCGCGTGACCCGGCACGAGGTGATCCGCGACCGCGAGGCGCCCCTGATGGCCAACGGCGGAACGGCGATTCTGTTCGGCAGCCTGGCGCCGGATGGAGCCGTCATCAAGACTGCCGCGGCCGACCCGCGCCTCTGGCAGCACACCGGTCCGGCGGTGGTGTTCCGCGATTCCCAGGACATGGAGGCGCGCATCAACCAGGAGGATCTGGAGGTGGACGAGAATTCCGTTCTGGTGCTGCAAAACGCCGGCCCTCTGGGCGGCCCGGGAATGCCCGAATGGGGCATGCTGCCGATTCCCAACAAGCTGCTGAAGCGTGGCGTACGCGACATGGTGCGCATCTCCGACGCGCGCATGAGCGGGACGGCCTACGGCACGTGCGTGCTGCACGTCTCCCCCGAAAGCTATGTGGGCGGCCCGCTGGCGCTGGTGCAGGACGGAGACCCGGTTACTCTGGACATCCCCAACCGCCGGCTGGACCTGGGAGTGGCGGAAGACGAGATCGCCCGGCGGCGGTCGCAATGGATACGCCCCGTGCCCAAAGAACACCGCGGATACCTGGCGCTCTACCGCGAGCGGGTGACGCAGGCGCACGAGGGCTGCGACTTCGATTTCCTCACGCGCGAAGAGACTGCGGTGGATCCCGAGATCCACTGAACCCTTTGCCGCGGAGACGCAGAGACGCAGAGAAACACGCTGGGCAGAATCCAACCACTCCGCCGCTTCCTCCGCGTCTCCGCGTCTCCGCGGCAAAGTCAGTTGCCGCCGCTGATCTCACACCACTCTCCCTTTGCTAGTCTGAGATTAGCCCCGTCGTTTCCGAACTACATGCAAAAGCTTCTGGCACTGAATCGCAGCGAGATCGCCATTCGCATTCTGCGCGCGGCCAATGAACTGGGGCTGCGCACGGTGGCCATCTATTCCCAGGAAGACCGGCTGGCCCTGCATCGCTTTAAGGCCGACGAAGCCTACCTCATCGGCGAAGGCAAAGGTCCGGTGGAGGCCTATCTCGATGTGGAAGGCATCGTCGCCCTGGCGCGCGAAAAAGAGGTCGATGCGATCCATCCGGGCTATGGCTTTCTCTCCGAAAATCCAGCCCTGCCGCGGGCCTGCGAAGCTGCCGGCATCACCTTCATCGGTCCCGGCGCAGAGCTGCTGGAATTGCTGGGAGATAAGACCGCCGCGCGGCGGCTGGCGCAAAAGGCCGGCATCCCGGTGGTGCCCGGAACCGAAACTCCCGTCACCGATCCCCAGGAAGCGGAGCAGATCGCCGGCCGGATCGGCTTTCCGCTCATCGTGAAGGCCGCCTTCGGTGGCGGCGGACGCGGCATGCGGGTGGTCGAGCGGGCATCGGAGTTCGCCGGGCGACTGGAAGAGGCCCGGCGCGAAGCGGCGGCGGCTTTCGGCAACGACGCAGTCTTCCTGGAGCGCTTCGTGCGGCGCGCCCGGCACATCGAAGTGCAGATTCTGGGCGACCGCCAGGGCCATATCCTGCACCTCTATGAGCGCGATTGCTCGGTGCAGCGGCGCCACCAGAAAGTGGTCGAAGTGGCGCCGGCGGTGGCACTCGACCCGGCCATTCGCACGGCGCTGGCCAACGCTGCGGTCGCGCTGGCTAAGGCCGCCGGCTACTACAACGCCGGCACGGTGGAATTTCTGGTGGACGCCGATTCGGGCGAATGGTTCTTCATCGAAGTGAATCCGCGGATTCAGGTGGAGCACACGGTGACCGAAATGGTGACCGGCATCGACCTGGTCCGCTGCCAGATTCAGGTGGCCCAGGGACTCGAACTGCACGGCCCGGAAATCGGCCTGCCGCCCCAGGATAAGGTGCCCCTGTACGGATACGCCCTGCAGTGCCGCATCACCACCGAAGACCCGGCCAACAATTTCGTGCCGGATTACGGGCGCCTTTCGACCTACCGCTCGCCTGCCGGATTCGGTATCCGGCTGGATGGCGGCTCGGCCTACGGCGGCGCGGTGATCACTCCGTACTACGATTCGCTGCTGGTGAAGACCACCGCCTGGGGGCGCGAATTCCAACACGCCTGCCAGCGCATGGACCGCAGCCTGCGGGAATTCCGCGTGCGCGGGGTGAAGACCAACATCCCGTTCCTGGAAAACGTGGTGAACCACCCCGACTTCCAGAACGGCCGCGTGACCACGCGCTGGCTGGAAGAGACGCCCGCGCTGTTCCGCTTCACGCCCCGCCGCGACCGCGCCACGCGGCTGCTTTCCTACCTGGGTCATGTGATTGTGAATGGAAATTCCGCCGTGGCCGGAAAGCCGCGACCGGTGCGCATGGGAACGCCGCCGGTTCCGAAGCACGATCCTTCCCCGCCCCCTGACGGTACGCGGCAGCTTCTGCAAAAACTCGGCCCGGAGGAGTTCGCCAAATGGGCCGGCAAGCAGCGGCGCCTGCTGGCGACCGACACCACCTTCCGCGATGCCCACCAATCGCTGCTGGCCACCCGCGTGCGCACCTACGACATGCTGGCCATCGCTAATTTCACGGCCCATCGGCTGCACAACCTGTTCAGCCTGGAAATGTGGGGCGGCGCCACCTTCGACGTGACCATGCGCTTTCTGCACGAAGATCCCTTCGCGCGCTTGCGCCACCTGCGGCAGGCGATTCCCAATATCTGTTTCCAGATGCTGCTGCGTGCCTCCAACGCGGTGGGCTACACGGCCTATCCCGATAACGTGGTGGCCGAATTCATCTATGAAGCCGCGGCGCAGGGCATCGACATCTTTCGCATTTTCGATTCGCTGAACTGGCTGCCCAACATGCAGGCCTCCATGGAGGCGGTGCGCCGGACGCGCTCGGTGTGCGAAGCGGCCATCTGTTACACCGGCGACATTCTGGATCCCCAGCGCGACAAGTACCCGCTGGCCTATTACGTGCGCATGGCCAAGGAGCTGGAGCGTATGGGCGCCCACATCCTGGCGATCAAGGACATGGCCGGTTTGTGCCGCCCGTACGCCGCCGAGAAGCTGGTGAAAGCGCTGCGCGAGGAAGTCGGAATTCCGATTCACTTCCACACGCACGATACCAGCGGGATCAACGCCGCCAGCGTGCTGCGGGCCTCCGACGCAGGCGTGCACATTGCCGATGGCGCGATCGCTTCCATGAGCGGGCAGACCAGCCAGCCAAACTTGAACTCCATCGTGGCGGCGCTGCAGCACACCCGGCGCGACACGGGAATCGATCTGGACGCACTCAACCAGTCCGCCGACTATTGGGAGGTGGTGCGCGAGTTTTATGCGCCTTTCGACTCCGGCCCGAAATCCGGCACGGCCGAGGTCTACCTGCACGAAATGCCCGGCGGGCAGTACACCAATCTGAAGGCACAGGCCGAATCGATGGGGCTGGGCGCCCGCTGGCACGAGATCGCGCGCGCTTATGCCGAGGTCAACATGGCGTTCGGAGACATCGTCAAGGTGACGCCCTCCAGCAAGGTGGTCGGCGATATGGCCATTTTCCTGGTGAACCACAACATGACCATGCAGCAGTTCGCGCGCCTGACGCCCGATCACAACCTGACGCTGCCCGCTTCGGTCATCGAGATGTTCATGGGGTCGCTGGGCGAGCCCGAAGGCGGCTGGCCGAAGGAGTTGCAGAAGATCATTTTGCGCGGCGCCACGCCGCTGGAGGGCCGTCCGGGCGCGAACCTGCCGAAGGTGGACCTGGAGGAGACCGCCGCCCTGGTGGAAAAGAAGATCGGCCGGCACCCCACCCACGACGAGGTGCTCAGCTACCTGATGTACCCCGAGGTGTTCGTGAAATACGCCAAGGCGCGCCAGGGCTACGGAGACGTCGAGGTGCTGCCGACCCCGGTGTTCTACTACGGGATGGAGCGCGGCAGCGATACCGCCGTGGAACTGGAGCCGGGCAAAGCCCTGGTGATCAAGTTTCTGACCGTGGGCGAGCCGCACCCCGATGGCACCCGCACGGTGTTCTTCGAGCTCAACGGCCAGCCGCGCGAAGTAACCGTCCGCGACCGCAGCCTGGAAGTGAAGGAGCCGTCCAAGCCCAAGGCCGACCCCAGCCAGCCCGGGCAGATCGGCGCGCCGATTCCGGGAGTGGTTTCGACGGTAGCGGTGGAGTTGAACCAGCACATCAAGAAAGGCGACCGCCTGCTGGTGATGGAGGCTATGAAGATGCAGAGCACCGTCTACGCGCCCATCGCCGGCACCGTTACCCAGATGCTGGTGCAGCCCGGACAGCACGTGGAAGCCAAGGATCTGCTGTTGACCATCACCGCCGGGGAAGCCCGGCCGGCGGCCTGAAGCGTTCGCCAGGCTCGGTCGCGCGCTGCCTCGCTTCTAATAAAAAGCCTATGCAAGACTGGGCCTTCGCGCAAACCAGCCCTTCGCAGGAACTGGCGCTCCTACATGAGTTCTCGGTGATGAAGCAGAGCGCGAGCGGCCCGGTGGAGTTCCGCATCACCGTCAAGGAGTATGTGACGCCTAAAGAGCCGACCATGCACTTCTTGGCGCAGGCGGATAAGCAGACCAATCAGAAGACAGCGCCATATACGCCGTCTGGATGGGGAAGACGTTCCTGGAGGCGCTCTCTGAGTGCATTCGCCCGCCCGTGCCGGCCCCCTTTTGTACAATCGTAAAGGGAATGCAACTCCAACACCGGCGTCCAATTCCGATCTGGTTTTTCATCGGCGTGTTACTGATTGTGTATGGCTTCCTGATCCTGGGCCAGGGAATGTGGTGGCTGTTCGCGCCGCCGGTGCACCAAACCGTGCTGGCGGAACTGCGGCCCAACCTGTGGTGGGGAGCGCTATTGCTGGTCGTAGGCGGCGGCATGGCCGGAAGCTCGGCGCCCTGGTAGGCGCGCGAGTGGGATGGGCCGCCGGTCAGACGGCCCACAAATCGGCGTCGCTGGAGCTTTCCAGAAGCACGCCAGACTGTCGGAAATGCTCCCGCCCCTGGGCCAGCGCCGCGAGGTTCAGATCGCAGTGGTGGGGCACCAGCCGGCGGAGCGCCGCCGCAACCTGCTCCTCCTCCAGAAGCGCGGTCGCTTCCAGAAGCGCGCCCAGCATGACCATGTTGGCCACTTTTGAGTTGCCCATCTCGTCGGCAAACCGGGTGAACGGCAGAGCCGCCGCGCGCACATCCGCGCGCTGGCAGCCATCCGGCAGCGCCGCGCCGTTGTAGAGCACGATGCCCGCTGGCTCGACCGCCGGCAGAAACTTGCGCAGGGCGGGCTCGTTCATGGCCAGCAGCACGTTGGGCCGCGAAACCATCGGCGAATCGATCGGGCGGCTCGACAGGCGCACGTGGCAATGCGAGGTTCCCGAGCGCATCTCCGGACCGTAAGACGGCAGCCACGACACCTCGTAACCCGCCTCCATGCCCGCTTCCGCCAGCACCTCGCCCAGCATCAGCACGCCCTGGCCGCCGAAACCGGCTACCTTGATGCGCAGGTCGGCGGAGGGCGGCGCGGAAGAGCGCTCGTCCGCGCCATCCACCAGGCCCAGAATGCCAGGGAGGGCCTCCAGCGCCGGGGCCGCCAGGGTTTGCGGAACGGCCGCCGCCACCCGCTGGCGGTAACTGGCCACTCCGAAAACCTGCGCCATTTCTTCGCGTACAAAGGTCTGGGCTTCGAGCGGCTGCATCTTCCAGATGGTCGGGCACGGCGACAGCACTTCTACGAAAGAGAATCCCACGCCCTTCACCTGGTTCTCCAGCGCCCGCTTCACCGCCCGCGCCGCCTGCATAATCTGCTTATTGTTGCCCAGCGCCACGCGCTCGATATAAGCCGGCGCCTCCAGCGAGTTCAGCAGCTCGCACATGTGAACGGGGAAGCCTTCGGTGGCGGAATTGCGCCCGAACGGCGAAGTCGTGGTCTTCTTGCCCAGCGGGGTGGTGGGCGCCATCTGGCCGCCGGTCATGCCGTAAATGCCGTTGTTGACGAACAGCACCGTAATGGCCTCGCCGCGGTTGGCGGCGTGTACGATTTCGGCGGTGCCGATGGCCGCCAGGTCGCCATCGCCCTGGTAGGCGATCACGATGCTCTCGGGCCGGCTGCGTTTCACCGCCGTGGCTACCGCCGGTGCGCGCCCGTGCGCCACCTGGATGTTGCCCACGTCGAAGTAGTAATAAGCGAAGACCGAGCAGCCCACCGGGCTGATCAGCACCGTGCGGTCTTGAATCCCCAGCTCGTCAATGGCCTGCGCCAGCAGTTTGTGCACGATGCCGTGGCCGCAGCCGGGGCAGTAGTGCGTCTGGTGGCGCAATTCGGATTTGCGCTCATAGCAATCGTAGAAGGCCGCGGCCTTCTCGTGCGTCGCGGTGTAAACAGGTTCAGGCATGGACGAGAGCCTCCTCCAGAGCGAATTTCTGTTCCACGAAGGCCAGGATCTCCTCAGCCGCGGGAACGTTGCCGCCCATGCGGCTGAGGAATTCGACGGGTGCGCGCCCTTCGAGCGCCAGCCGCACATCGTCGCGCAGTTGCCCGTTGCTCAGCTCCACCACCGCGAAACCTTTGGCGCGCCGGGCCAGATCGCGGAACCAAGCCACCGGGAACGGGTACAGAGTGAGAGGGCGGAGCAGCCCGAGCGCGATGCCGCGCGCCCGCGCCAGTTCCACCACCGCCTTCAGCACACGGGCCACGAAACCGTATCCCACCAGGATGACCTCAGCGTCCTCCGTACGGTAGAGTTCGGCGCGAGCTTCGGTGCGCTCAGCCTCGCGATACTTGGCTTCCAGCTTGCGGATCTGCTGCTCCAGGAGGTCGGGTTCCAGGTAAATCGAGGTCACCAGGTTGCGGCGGGTCTGGGCGGTTCCGGTTACAGCCCAGCCCGGCGCCGACGGAACCGGCCGGGCGGGCGTAAACGCCACCGGCTCCATCATCTGCCCGATGTAGGCATCCGCCAGCACCACCACCGGATTGCGGTAAGCGTCGGCCAGGTCAAAAGCCAGGCTGGTGAAGTCGGCCATCTCCTGCACGGAAGCGGGCGCCAGCACCAGGTTGCGATAGTTGCCGTGGCCGCCGCCCTTCACCACCTGGTTGTAGTCGCCCTGTTCGGGCGCAATGTTGCCCAGGCCGGGGCCGGCGCGCATGATATCGGCAATCACGCAAGGCAGCTCAGCGCCCGCCAGGTAGCTGAAGCCTTCCTGCATCAGGCTGATGCCGGGTCCCGAGGAGGCGGTCATGGCTCGCACGCCGGCGGCCGCTCCGCCGTATAGCATGTTGATGGCCGCCACTTCGCTTTCGGCCTGCACGAAAACCCCGCCCACCTGCGGGAGGTACAGCGCGGCCGCTTCGGTAATCTCGCTGGCCGGCGTAATGGGATACCCGTAGAACGCCCGGCATCCCGCCAGAACCGCCGATTGCACGATGGCCTGGTTGCCTTTGATGAGTTGCTTGTGCATTGCGCGATGCTCCTATGCCGCCAGCCGCAACACCCGGATGCCGCCGGGCTCCGGGCAGGCGAAAAAGCAGATCCCGCAACCGGTGCATCCCGCGCCCAGGTACTCCGCCGGGTGATATCCGTAGCAATTCAGCCGTTCCGCCAGCCGCAGTACCTTGGGCGGGCAGGCGGCCACGCACAGCCCGCAACCCTTGCATTCTTCGGCGTTCATGTGGACCAGCCCGCGGTCCGGTTGGCCGGTTTTCGTCATAGACCCACCCCCAGTTGGTGCTCAGTGCGCCCGTCTTGATTATAGACCCAGGAGTTTCGGATCTTCAAGGGTGTTTTGCACTGAGTGCGGTGAGGTCTGCGGAAAGACCGGCCTCAGGCTGCCGGCTGCTGGCGCGCTTCGGCCACCAGGCTCATGAACCGCCGTGCCAGCTCGCGGATCCAATTGCGCTCGCGGCGCTCGATGGCCTTATGCGGGATCAACTCGCCTCCCACTCCCAGCGCCGAGGCCCCCGCCAGGATGAACTCCGCGGCGGTAGTCTGGTTCACACCACCCGATGCGATGAAGCGCATCTTCGGAAAGGGCGCGCGGAGGGCGCGAAGATAGCTGGCCCCGCCCAACTGTGAACAAGGAAAAATCTTCACCAGATCGCACCCTGCTTTGCGCGCCGCCAGAATTTCGGTCGGCGTGAGGACCCCGGGAAAAACCAGCACCTCGGCCCGCAGCGCGAACTCTACAATGGCCAGATCCAATCCCGTGCTGGTGATAAACTGCGCGCCGGCGTCCAGGCAGCGCCTGGCAATGTCGATATCGTGGACCGTACCGGCCCCCACAATCACGTCCGGGTCCTGCCGTCGCAGGCCGGCAATCACGTCAATGGCTCCGGGGACCGTCATGGTCAATTCGACAATCGGAATTCCAGCCGCGGCGATGGCCTCGGCCGCGAACACCGCGTCCTGCTGCGAGGAGACGCGAATGGCTGGAATGATTCCAATTTCTTCAAGGCGAGCGCAAACTTCGGTGTTGGTCATGGCGCTTGTAATCCTGGAGTCTACAACAAATCGCGGCGATATGTCAGACTGGGGCCCAGGAGATTGCCGACATGCCTCACACCGACCCGCTACGCGAGCATCTGGTTCAATTGCTGGAAGGCGGCCATGCCCACGCCACCTTCGACCAGGCAGTCCACGGCTTCCCCGCCGCCCGCGCCGGAGAGCGCCCGCCCGGCTCGCCGCATTCCGCCTGGGAGCTGCTGGAGCATATGCGTATTGCCCAGAACGACATCCTGCGCTTCTGCCAATCGGCCGATCACCAGTCGCCGGCGTGGCCTAAGGGATACTGGCCGGCCTCTCCCGCCCCGCAACGGGCAGACCAGTGGCAAGCGTCGCAGCGCAGCTTCCGTGACGATCTCGCGGAGTTCCTGGCCATGGTGCGCGACCCGGCCGCCGACCTGTATCGAAAGATTCCCTGGGGCGACGGCCAGACCCTGTTGCGCGAGGCCCTGCTCATTGCCGACCACAATTCCTACCACCTGGGCCAGCTCGTGCTGGTGCGCCGCTTATTAGGCGCGTGGGGGGAGTAACATCCGCCGACCTCGTGGAGAGCTTTCGATGAGCATACAAGAGAATGTCGAGATTGCGAAGGATACATTTGCAGCATTCGGCCGCGGCGATATGCAAGGTCTGCTGGCGTTGTGTGCCGAAGGTATTGAGTGGATCATTCCCGGCGAATGGCCTCTGGCCGGCACGCATCGCGGGCACGCGGGAGTGGCGGATTTGTTTCAGAGGATTTCCGAAATGTTGGAAATTTCATTCTCAGAGCCCCGCGAATTCGTAGCGCAGGGAGACCGCGTTCTGGTCCTCGGCTTCAGTAGGGGAAGAGTCAAAGCCACGAATCGGACGTTCGAGGACCATTGGGTCTTCGCCTTTACCGTTCGAAATGGCAAAGTGGCTAACATCCGGGAGTATATCGACACGCTGGCACTGGCGCAGGGCTTCGAGATGGCCGCGAGCCACAGGGCCTTACCCATCGAGACCGATACCACCCGAAACGATTCGTAAAGTCGACGAAGATGTTCGTATGGCAAATGCGTCCCAGGCTATTACTTCGTGGCCAAAGGTCCCGCCGATCCAACGCGGCGAGGAGGCAATTGGTCCCGCCGATTCAGATTGCCGAGGTGCCGCCGTCAACAAACAACTCCACCCCATTTACATAACTGGAGTCGTCTGAAGCAAGAAACAGCGCGACCGTCGCAATCTCCTCAGGACGCCCCATCTTTCCCCGCGGGACCAAGGATTCGAACTGCCGCTTCGTCTCCTCGTCGAAAACTTGCTCCAGAATCGGCGTGGCGACCTGCCCCGGGCTCAGCACGTTCACCCGGATATTCCGGCCCTTCAGTTCGTTGAGCCACGCGCGTGCGAATGAGTGCAACGCCGCCTTGCTCCCCGAATACACGCTGAAACCAGGAAAACCTTTCACCGAAGCATTTGACCCGGTCATGAAGATCGATCCGCCATCGTTGAACAGCGGCAACGCCTTCTGAACCGTAAACAGCGTGCCGCGCACATTCAGGTTGAAGGCCGCATCGAAGTGCTGCTCGGTAATCTCGCCCAGTTTGGCGGCTTCGCCCGTGCCAGCGCTCGCGAACAAGACGTCGATCTTGCCCTTTTCCCGCTTGACTGTATCGAACAGGCGGTCGAGGTCGTCGAGATTGGACGCATCGCCACGCACGCCGGTCACGTTCCGGCCAATCAACTTGACGGCCTCGTCGAGCGCCTCCTGCCTCCGGCCCGTGATGAAAACGTAGGCGCCTTCTTCGACGAACCGCTTGGCGCTCGCCAGCGCCATGCCGCTCGATCCACCCGTGATGACTGCAACCTTACCCTCAAGCTTTCCCATAATTGCTCCCTTCGTGATAAGTGTCGTATTGGTGAAGCCAAATCGCTTCGTTATCCATTTCCTATTTCTCCTTCTTGAAGAAATCCTGAAAAATCAGCGGAGCCCAGCTATTCCCTTGCGCCTGGACGAGCAAGCCGCCCTCTTTAAGCCTCCTAAGCCACACAGGTGCAAAGCCGAGTCGTTCAACCAATTTCGCAACCTTCTCAGCAGCATTTTGGTCGTCACTTGAGAGGAATATGACGCGGCGGCCGCCCTCGACGTTAGGATCTTCCGCCAGGGTCCCCGCGGGTAGATGGTTGAATGCCTTCACCAGGCGTGCTCCGGGTAAGGCTTGCGAGATCACAACGGAGGAAGGAAGGTTGCCGAGTTTTTC
>DATJRE010000264.1:0-5677 GCA_035505095.1 Bryobacteraceae bacterium
TCGAGGTTGCAGCTCTGGCTCCGCCCGGCAGCGGGCAATCCAGCGCGATTTTCCGCCGGGCGGGCGGTTATACTTGAGCCGGATGCTCCGAAAGCTTCGCAATTTCTGGCAGAGGATCAGCGAGGGCATCGCCGTCCAGCAGCTTTGGGCGCAGTTCCGCGCCGACGCGCGCGAGAGCTATCAGTTCTATTCCAAGGAAGTGGACCGGGCGCCGCTCGAAGGCGAGTCGCGCTGGAAACGCTTCTGGCGCATCGCGCGCGGGCTGTTCTGGGCGATGATGATGAAGCTCTCGCCGGTGCGGCGCGTGTTGCTGCTGATCGCGTTGGTGCTGTTGTTCCTTCCGGGCGTGCGCATTGAGCAAGGGGACCAGACCACCGACACCGTGGACACCCAATTCTTCGCCGGCGTGGTGCTGGTGGTTCTGCTGGCGCTGGAGCTGTCCGACCGCGTCACCATGAAGCGCGATCTGGAAATCGCCCGCGAGATTCAGAGCTGGCTGATGCCATCGGAAGCGCCCAAGGTGCCCGGGGTGGACATTGCTTTCGCCAGCCGGCCGGCCAACACCGTGGCGGGAGATTACTACGACGCCTTCTTCCGCCCCAACGGGCGCCTGCTGCTGGTGGTGGCCGATGTGGCCGGCAAGAGCATTCCCGCGGCCCTGTTGACGGCTACTTTGCAAGCCAGCCTGCGAACCCTGGCGGCGCTGCCGGGCACGCTCGTTGAGTTGGTCGCGCGGGTCAATCGCTACGCATGCGAACAGAGCCTGCAGGGACGGCGGTTCACCACGGCCTTCGTGGCGGAGTTGGAACCCGCCACGGGCGCGCTGACGTATGTCAATGCGGGCCACAATTGGCCAGTGTTGCGGCATGCCTCCGGCGCGATCGAACGTCTGGAAGCCGGCGGGCTGCCGCTGGGCATCAAGACCGCGATGGACTACCAGTCCGGCAGCGCGACCCTGTCCACCGGAGACCTGCTCTTGATCTTTACCGACGGCCTGGTGGAGGCCGAGGACGAGGAAGAGCGCGAGTACGGCGAAGACCGCATGCTGGCCGTGGTGCAGACGCTGCGGAGCGGTACGGCGGCGGAAGCGCTCAAGCGCATCATGGTATCGGTGGATGGGTTCGTAGGACTTACGCGGCAACACGACGATATTACCTGCCTGGTGCTGCGGATGACTCAGACCGGCACGGTGGACTGAGTCCGGATGGAGGCGTTGACGAGCTCGACCACCGGGATGCCTTCCATGTAGTGGATGCGGTTGAGGGCGCCGTAGCGCTGGGCGATGCGGAAGAGATTCCCGGGCGGCATACCCAAGGCCTCAGCGAGGATCACGCGGATCGCGCCGCCGTGGGTTATCAGGGCGAAGCAGCCGCCGCAGTGGCGCGCGAGCAGATCACTGGCGGCGCTGAGCACGCGGCTGCGCATGTGCTGGAAGCTCTCGCCCTCGGGGAAGTGCGCTTGGGTGGGATACTCCATCCACTCGCGGTAAGCGGCGGGATCGAGCGCGGCAATCTCGTCGTAGGATCGGCCCTCAAATGTGCCGAAGTCGATTTCGCGAAGGGCGTTCACGGTTTCGACGGGGCAGGCGCGCCCGGCGGCCAGGATGCGGGCGGTCTCCGCGCAACGCTGCAGTGGGCTGGTGTAAATGGCCGCGAACGGCTCGCCAGCCAGAGCGGCAGCAAGCGCGTGCGCGTGGCGGAGGCCTTCGGGCGAAAGGGGAATGTCCAGCGAGCCGTAGCAGCGGCCAACGGCGGAAGCCTCCGGCTCGGGATGGCGGATCAGCCACAAGACGGTGGCGGAATGTTCCGGCTGCGCCATGGTTCAGGATCCCGCGGAGAACGCGAGCAGGACGAGGCATTCGGTGATCTCGATGCCCGCGCCGAGCGTGTCTCCGGTGACGCCTCCGATGCGCCCGCCGCACCACCGTGTCCATGCGGCCATGGCAGCCAGCGCCAGCGCGAGGGCAGCGGCACCGCGCCATGGCGCGAGCGGGAGGGCCAACGCGATGGCGAGGGCGCTGGCGACAATGAGCTCGGTGCGTCCGATGAAACGCGCCGGAGATCCCACCGAACGCGGCAGGTCGTCTTGTGCCGGGCGGGCATAGCCGGCCAGGGCGCTCGAAAAGACCGCGGACCAGCGGCCGAGCGCGGGAGCCAGCAGCAGGGCCGGCATGGCGCGGGCCGAGCCGATCATGGCGCCGATGGCCGCGATTTTCAGGGTGATCGCGAGGAACAGGGCACAGGCGCCGTACGAGCCAATGGCGTGATCGCGCATGATCCGTAGCACGTCCTCACGGGTGCGGCCCGCGCCGAAGCCATCGGCCGTATCGGCGAGGCCATCAAAATGCATCGCGCCTGTCAGAAAGGCGTCGGCCGCGACGATCAGGACGGCGGTGAGCAGCGCTGGAAAGAAGGGGCCGAGCAGCCGCAGCAAGGCGATATCGATGGCCCCCAGCAGCCCGCCCACCAGCGGAAACCACCGCGAGGCGCGGCCGATATCCTCGGCGGTACAGGCGAGCTTGCCCGCAGGCAGGCGGGTGAGGAAACCGAGCGCCAGTAGGAATTGGCGGATCAATGCGCCTCTCCGGAGGCTCTGGAGGAGGCTTCCGATACGCCCGCCGATGAGAAGGTAGCCATTTGGGTGAAGGCGGCAACCGCGGCGCGAACCAGCGGGATGGCGAGCGCGGCGCCAGTGCCTTCGCCCAATCGCATGTCGAAAGAGAGCAGGGGAGGGCCGCCAACGATTTCGAGGAGCGCGGCGTGGCCGGGTTCAGCGGAGAGGTGCGCGGCGATCAGATAGTCCCGCGATGGCGGGCTGAGGCGGACGGCCAGGGCAGCGGCGGCGGTGGCGATAAAACCATCCACCAGGACAGTTGAGCGATTGGCCGCAGCGCCCAGGCAGAATCCGCACATAGCGCCGATTTCGAACCCGCCCAGGCGGGCGAGCACATCGAAGGGCTCGTGGATTCCCGGCAGGTGGAGGGCGAGCGCGCGCTCGACAGCGGAACGCTTGCGAGCGAGGCAGGCATCGTCGGCACCCGCGCCGCGCCCGACGACGGCGGATGGCGCGGCGCGCGTGAGAGCTGAAGCGATGGCGCTGGCCGAGGTGGTGTTGCCAATTCCCATTTCGCCGATGCCGAGCAGCGCGCATTGTTCGGCCGCGGCCTGATGGGCCAGTTCGATGCCCAGCGAGAGGGCTTCGGTGGCCTGCTCGCGCGTCATGGCGGGTTCGAGGCAAAAGTTGCGGGTGCCGGGGCCAATGCAACGGCGAATGAGGCCGGGGGCATCCGGAATGGGCGTGGCGACTCCGGCATCGACGATTAGGAGTTCGGCACCGGCGGTTGCAGCGAGCGCGTTGATGGCGGCCCCTCCGCGCAGGTAGTTGGCGACCATCTGGGCGGTGACGGCTTGCGGATAGGGGTTCACGCCTTCCGCACAGGCGCCGTGGTCGGCCGCGAACACAACGATGCGGGCACGCGCCACAGAAGGTGCGAGAGTGGCCTGGATGCCAACGATGCGGTTGGCGATTTCCTCCAGGCGCCCGAGGCTGCCCGGGGGCTTGGTGAGCTGCAATTGGCGCTGGCGGGCCCGTTCGATCCACGCCGGGTCCACCGGGCGGATGCGGTTTAAGGTTGCGTCAAGGAGTGAGTCGGACATGGAATTTCTCGGAATAGGGCGGACAGCGCATCGACCAGGCGGACGTTTTCTTCGGGGCGGCGGACGGCTACGCGCAGGTAGCGGCCGGGTTCCAGGCCGTCGAAGGAATTGCACTCGCGTACCAGAATGGAATGCTCGCGAATGAGGCGGTCGCGAATCTGCAGGGCGTGGAAGCCGGTGGGTAGCGAGAGCAGCAGAAAATTGGCCGCGGAGGGGAACACGCGGCAGTGCAGGGCAGCCAGCGCCGCGGCGAGAGCGGCGCGGGCAAGCTGGTTACTTCGCAGCGCTTCCGCGCGGTACGGGGCATCCTGCAAGGCTTCGGCGAGGGCGTTGGCGGCCAGGGTGGTGATGGGCCAGGGCGGCAGTTGCGCGGCCAGCCGGCGGGCAGTTTCGGGCGCGGCGACGGCGTATCCCACGCGCAGACCCGGGCAGCCGAAGAACTTGGTGAGCGAACGAATGGCGACCACACCTTCCGCGAGGGACGCATCGCCGGTGATGGCGGATTCGGGGGCATAATCGATGAAGGCTTCGTCCACCAGGACCGCGGCGTGTAGCGCGCGGGCGGCGGCGATGCGCGCCAACATTTCGGCCCGCGGGGCGCAGGCGCCGGTGGGATTGTGCGGATTGTTGAGCACGAGCAAATCGCCGGCCTGGGGAAGCTGCTGGGGGATGGCCACGGATTGGCAGCCGAAGGCTTCGGCGGCGCGCCGGTACTCGCAGAACGCGGGCTCCGGGATGAGGCAGCGCTGGGGCGCCAAGCCGCGCACGGCGGCGTGGATCAGCGAATCGGCTCCCGCACCGAGGACGATGGATTCGGGCGCCACCGCCAGGTATTGGCAGAGAGCGGAGCGCAGCTCCGGAGCTTGCGCATCGGGATAGCGCGACCAGGAGCGCGGATCGGCGGCTTCGTGCGCCAGGCGCTCGGCCGCGCGCGGAGGCAGGCCCATGGGGTTGATGTTGGCGCTGAAATCCAGCAGGCGATCAACCGGAATTCCGGCCTCGCGGGCCACGCGCTCCACATCGCCGCCATGTGCGAAAGTCACGCCTTGCGCCTCCCGAATTGCAGGCCGATCCAGGCGAGCGCGAACACGCTCACTGAAGCGATGGCGGCAATTCGCAGGGCGGCGCGCGCGTCGGCGAGGGTTGCGGAGCGGCCTTCGGCGCCCAGCAGCGGCTTGGGCGAAGGTTCGCCGCCATAGTAATTGATGCCGCCCAGGCGCACTCCCAACGCGCCGGCCATGGCCGCTTCGGGCCGGCCGGCATTAGGGCTGGGATGGCGGTGGCCATCGCGCACCAAAACGCTCCAGGCGCGGCGAGCGCGGCCGGTGAAAACCGCAGCGGCGCAGATGGCGCAGGCGGCGACGCGGGCCGGCACGAAATTGGCGGCATCGTCGAGGCGCGCCGCCACGCGGCCGAAGTAGAGATACGGAGGGTCGGTGTGGCCGATCATCGAATCGAGCGTGTTGATGGCTTTGTAGGCGAATGCCCAAGGCACGCCGCCTACCGCCAGGTAGAGCATCGGCGCGATCACGCCATCGCAGAGACCTTCGGCCACGGTTTCGATCACCGCGCGAAGGATCTCGGGCTCATCGAGCGATTGGGTGTCGCGTCCGACGATCAGGGCCAGGCGGCGGCGCGCGAGCGGAAGGTTCTGTTCTTCCACCGCGCGCACAACCGCGGCGGATTCGTCCAGCAGGCTGCGGGTGGCGAGCGTGGTCCAGGCGAGCAGAATTTCAACGCAGACTCCACCGGCCGCCGCGGCGCGCGCGGCAGCCCAGGAAGCGCCTACGACGGAAGCCGCCAGCGCGGCGCCTTGCAGCATTTCGATGGCCGGCGCGGCGGGTCTGCGCAGACAGCGCTCGCCGGTGGAAATGGCGAGGCCGATGAGGCGCACGGGATGGGGCATGGCGGGTGGGTCGCCGGCCAGCCAATCCAGGCAATACGCGGCTAGGAATCGGGCCGGAGGTAAAGGCGCCATCATCGCGGGATCTCCAGGCAATTCCAGATCAGGTCCATATCGA
>DATJRE010000265.1:0-8942 GCA_035505095.1 Bryobacteraceae bacterium
GTAAACGCCAAAACCACCACGGGCGCCACCTTGATTCACGCCAGCGTGACCGGAACCCTGGGACCCGCCACCCAGCCGCAAATCTGCGAAGTGATTCAGTTCCTGGCCGACAAAGGCGCGCCTCTGGATGAAAAGGACGCCCGCGGCCGCACGCCCATTGCCGTGGCCGACGTGCTGCCCATCGATAAGGCCGTCGATCTGCTGACCAAGCTGATCGTGAAAAGCGGGAACACACCGAAGATCCCCTCGGCGCGTTGAGCGCGGAAACCGAAACTGCTTTGCAGTGGAGGGAACCTTGCCGCTCCAAACCGACGACCTGCGAGGTGATGGCCGGCTTGCCGCCGAACCTACGCGTGCCCCAGGCTGGCGCGCACCGCCGCCTGCATCTTGGCCAATCCGGTCCTGGCGGTCTCCAGCGGGTCGCCTTTCCAATACGCCGGATTGAACAGTTCCAGCGACAGCACCAGCGCCGGATTGATGCCGTGCAGGTCCTCCAGTATCTGTTTCATGGGCGCCACGCCATCGCCCGGGTACACGCGGTCGCGGTCGGTGATCTGCTCTCGCGGCGGCGTCGCCGGATAGTCGTTCATGTGAATCACCTGGACCGCCTGGCTGCTCAGCATCCGCAGGCCGAGAAACCCCGATTCCCCTTTGTACAGGTGAAATATATCCGCCAGCACACAAGCCTTCGGGTGCCCGGCCTCCATGGCGACGAAAACCGCCTGCGCCAGTTGCCGCAGGTTCGATGAGCTGCCCCAAAACTCCAGCTCCGCAACCACCCCCATCCGGTCGCCCAGTTCCAGCAGCGCGCGATACCGCCGGGCGATCTCCAGAAGGCCGATCTCGGCGGCGTTATTGGCTCCCGCCGGAGGCGCGGCGATGCGCTTGCCGCCAAGCCGCGCCACCACCTCCATATCGCGCTGGGCCTGTTCCATGCCGGCGGCCCGCTTAGCCGGGTCGTCCACAATCCACTGCGGAAAGGCGATGGCGCTCTCCACGGTCAGTCCGCCATCCGCGATGCGCCGGCTGAGATCCGCCAGCGACCCTCCCTGGTCCGCATACGTGTGAATTCCATTGACCCACGGCTCAATGGCCTGGTAGCCGGCCTTGGCGGCGATCTCGACCATTTCCGCCACGCCCAGTTTGTACCCCTGGAGCGTAGCGAAATTGAGGCAATAGCGAAATTCGCCAGAACCCTCTGAGGACGCGGCGTTCGCGGGCTGCCCCATGGCCCCGCCTGCCGCCGCGGTGGAAATCGCTCCGCCCGCAGCCAGGAAGTCTCGCCGGGAAGGTTTTGCTGCCATAGGAACAGCATCGCACGGCTGGCGCAGGCAGGGCTCGTGCGGGCCGGCCGGGGAGCCATCCTCGTCCACCCGTGTGAAAGTCTTCGTACGGGCCCGTCGCGCCGCCTTCCTTCCGTGTTCCGCGGCAACGACGCTCCCCCTGAGTTTTTCCTTAGCTCGGGTCTTCTCTGCGCTTCCTCCGTGTCTCCGCGTCTCCGCGTCGAATCGTCCCGCGCCCGGAGCCGCGGCCGAATCAGCGCAACTCGCCCTCACAAACCTACGATGCCTGACGTGTCTTGAGTAACTCTGGAAGTAAATGCCCTGGCGGTTGCCAGGATGGCAGGAATAACTTGGTAACTGCACTCCGCTGCCCGGTACTCCATTGGAGTTACCGGGCAGCAGTCAAACCCGATCGCAAGCCGTCCCTTGGTGTTACAGTTCGGGATGCAGGTGCAGCGTCCTGCCGGCGGCTACATAGACCTTCTGCGAAAAGGGCGTCTGGCCGTTCTCGCGGATCTCAATGTTGTAGTTGCCGGGGCGCAGGTGCATCGTCCGGTTATCGTGCGTGGTGCCGGCGTAGGCGCCGTTGATGAACACCTGGGCGGTCTTCACCTTGGTATCCAGCTTTACTTCACCCGAGTTCGGATAATAGCCGTAGCCATAATACCCATAGGGAGCCCAGTACGGTCCCCAGAACGGCGAATACCAGCCGCCATAAACGGCCGGCCCACCCACAAACACGCGGACGGCGGCCGACGCGCCCGTAGGCGCCAGGCTCATCACTGCAACCGCCAGAATCAGCAATCCTTTTTTCATTTTTTTCGACCTCCGCTAGTAGTCATGCAATTTCCGCGCCAGATTTCAATTCCTTCATTTTCTTGGACTTGCGGCATGGCGGGCTGGCCGCAGTTCACCAGCCTGGCCGATTTCAGCCACCGATGTACGGAGACGCACGGAGCCTCCGCGCCACCCGCTGCCAGGCGCAAAATCCGTGTGGAGAGGCGCCCGTTTTGTGAGATCCTCATGGGCAGCACTTCACTGGCTGCCGATTGCGGGGGATCGCCTATGGCCCAAATCACCATCCACTTCACCTTCCATAGCGGCGTCAAACGCCACTTATTCCAGAACGTCCGTTTGTCCGGAAGTTGGAATGCGGCCGGGCAATTCTCCGCCACATGGACCGAAACGCCGATGGCCCCAACGCAGGATGAGACCGGCTGCGACGCGTTCCAGGCCAGCGTGTCTCTGGACGCCGCCCAGGCCGGAACAGCCTTCCAATGGGGTGTGCGCGCCAACCTGAGCGGCGCGCCGGACTCCTGGGTAATCGCTACCGAAGTGCCGGACGAAAACTCCAGCCAGCAGGTCCGCAGCTTCGTTCTGGCGGCGGACCAAACGCTTCAGGATTATTGGTTCGTCACCGGGCGCCGGTTCGGCGCGCAAAAGTATTTCTCCGCTCGAGCGGCGGCGCCCGGACTCCAGTTCGCCGTGTGGGCGCCCAATGCCGGAAGCGTGGAAGTAGTCTTCGCTCCCTTCGACTTATCCAGCGGCACGCCGGCAGGCTATATCGCCGATGACGGCACGGGCGTCGATCCGTCGGCGGCGGTGATGCCGCTCGCGCCGAAACCTGGCGGCGTCTGGCAAAGCGACCTGGCCGCCACGCCCGCGCTGGCTGACTTCAGCCGCTATTTGAATCGCCTGTTCATGTACCGGATCACTAATGAGCAAGGTAATGTCACTTATAAGGTGGATATCTTCTCGCGAAACCAGGTAGGCCGCGGCGCAACCAATCCGGGCGGCGCGCACTATCAAGGATCTTACCTGGATGTGGATGGCATCGTGAGCTGTTCGGTGGTCTCCGACCCGGATCTCATCACCAGTGACTTTGACGACACCGGCCTCGTAAAGCAAACCCTGATTCCGGAGGAGGACTTCTGGGCCACCGAATACACCGCCGGGCACATGCCTCCGCGGGACCTCACGGACCTGGTCATCTACGAGCTGCACGTGGGATCTCTGGGCTTCCCCTCAACCGCTGCCGGGACCTTCGCCGACGCCCTTGCCTTCGTGGACGAGTTGACCGCGCTGGGAGTGAACGCCGTGGAACTGCTGCCGGTCATGGAATTCGATGGCCAGGCGCAATGGGGTTACGGAACCTCGCTGTTCTTCTGCCTGCAGACCAGCGCGGGCGGTGGCAACCAGATGAAGCATTTCGTGCGCGCGTGCCACCAGCGGGGCCTCGCCGTCATCCTCGACGTGGTGTATAACCACTTTGCCACCGCGGACAACGAGCGCTCCGAGTGGGGATACGATTCGGACCCCAATGTGGCGCCGCAGCATAACATCTGGTACTGGTATCAGGGCCTGCCCGCGGACTATCCGGGTAACATCGACGGCGGGTATCTGAATAACCTGTCCACCGGATACACCCCGCGTTTCAGCGAGGAAAACGTGCGCCAGATGTTCACCAGCAGCGCGGCGGCCATCCTGGATGACTATCACTTCGACGGGCTGCGGGTGGATCTTACCGACGCCATTCACCAGGACAATACCCTGAACTGGAACGGAGACACCATCGGCAGCGCCAACCTGTACGGGATCAAATTTCTGCGCGAGCTGGCCCGCACGGTGAAGATGGTGAACCCGCAGGCGTTCCTGATCGCCGAAGACCATACCGGATGGAGCGCCATGACGCAGGCGCTCGACCAGGGTGGCATTGGATTCGATGCCGTCTGGTATTCGGATTTCTATCATCACCTGATTGGCGATGGTAACTACGGCGATAACTACGCCAAGCTGCTGAAGATCGCCGGTTATGGCGCCCCCGGATCGCTTCACATGGACTACTTCGCCGGAGCGCTCTCCGCGACGCAATATAACACCATCGCCTATCATGAAAACCACGACGAGGCCGGCAACGACGGCGCCACCGAGCGCACCATTGTCACCGCCGTGAACCAGGCCCCGCTGGTGGGCGACACTCGCAAATATGCCGAAGCCCGCAGCCGTTTTGCCTTCGGCCTGTCGGCACTTTCGGCCGGAACGCCCATGTTCCTGATGGGCGAGGAAATCGGCGCGGCCAAGTATTTCCTCTACGACAATTTCTTCCTCAACAAGGAGGATTTGATCGGCCAGCGCACCGCCGACGGACGTTTCCTGTTCCGCTTCTATCAGGATTTGATCGGCCTGGTGACGGCCAAAGCGGCGGCCCGGTCCCGTGCCCTCGACGTGATTTACGTCCACAACGACAATCGCGTGATCGGCTTTACCCGCACCGCCCCCGGCCAGCAATTATTGCTGCTGGCCAGCCTCAACGACGCTCCCTTCGATCACGGGTATGTCATCGCCACCGACCCTTCGCGCCTGCCGGACGGCGGCTGGCAGGAGATCTTCAACAGCGACGCCGCCGCCTATGGCGGAGACGACGTCGGAAACGGCGGCGCCACACTGGCGGTCAACGGCGGCCAGATCAACGCGGTAATTCCGGCCCATGGATTCGTGGTGTTCGAAAAAGTAACTTAGCTACCGCCCCACCCCCAGGCGATCCGCCAGAATTGGCGGCAGCCCGGCCTCGCGAATCTTCTTCTGTGCCCCGGCGATGTCGTAGGGCACGCGCCAGTAAGTCGCCATCTGGGCGTCGGAATCGAACACCAGGCAGGCGGCCCGCGGGTCGCCATCGCGGGGTTGGCCCACCGAGCCGGGGTTCAGCAGATAGGCGCAGTCGGAATCGATCTCCAGCACCCCGCGGTCGGTGCGGTAGGCCGGCTGCAGCACCGTCTCCACGCGCGAATGGTTCCAGATGAAACCGCCCTGCACGTGGGTGTGCCCGAAAAAGGCGATGCGGCTTTCCAGATACGAGAAGGCCTGGCCGGCCTCGCCCGCCGCCATCAGGTACTCGTCCTCATCGAATGGCGACCCGTGTACAATCTGCAAACCGTCCACCAGCAGCGGCCCTTTGGGCAGGGCGCGGATATAGGCGGCGTGCTCCGGCTCAATCTGCTGCTGCGTCCAGAGGGCGGCCGCCCGCGCCACCGGGTTGAACCACTCCAGGTCGTCCATGCCGACCGACGCGCGGTCGTGGTTGCCGCGCACCACGTAGGGGCAGTGCTCGCGCACCCACGCCACCACCAGGTTGGGGTCCGCCCCATAGCCGATCAGGTCGCCGCAGCAGAAAATGCAGTCGTAGCGGCCCTCGGCCTCCGCCATGACCGCCTGCAGTGCTTCCCAGTTGGCGTGGATATCGCTCAGGATCAGGTAGCGCACGGAGTCTCGGGCCTAAGCCTTTCGCAACCTGATGAGAGAGATTTCCGGTGGGGCGCCAATGCGCGCCGGAATCCCGATGGTGCCGATTCCGCGGGTAACGTAGGTGGCCGCGGCGCCCAAGCGATACAGTCCGTATACATAACGAGTAAAGAAGCGTGCGGGGTTAAGCGTCTGGTCGAAGATCTCGACGGTGACCTGTCCGCCATGCGTGTGGCCCGCAAGCATGAGATTATAGCCCTGCCGGGCCGCCACCGGGAAGACGTCCGGATTGTGCGAGAGCAGCACGTTGAAGGCGGCCGGGGCCACCAGCCGCTCCGCGCCTCTCAGGTAGTGGGCTGCATGGCTGGTGGGTTGATAGTCCACACCCGCCAGGTTCAAGGTGCTCCCGCCGAAGCGCAGCGCCCGGTTCTGGCTGCGCAGAAAGGGAATTCCGGCCCGCGCCCCGGCCTCGGCGGCGTGCTTTTCCGCCCCGGCCACGTGCTCGTGGTTGCCCATGCAGCCAAACGTCCCGGCGTCGGAGCGGAGCCGCGCCAACTGCCGGATGCACGCGTCCAGTGGATCGCCGCGCGCCGAAATCAGGTCGCCCGTCACTACCGCCAGGTGCGGGTGCAGTTGACGGCAGGCGTCGATCACGCGCGCCAGTTCGGCCTCGCTGAGAAAGGCGCTCAGGTGGATATCGCTCAGTTGCAGGATGCGCAGCCCGTCCAGATCGGCGGAGAGGCCAGGCAGGGCAATCTCGATTTCGCGCAGGCGGAAGTCGGTACGTTCGATCAAAGCGCCATACCCCATGGCGGCGAAAGGCGCGGCAATCAGCAGGTTGCCGGCGGCACTCAGGGCCCGGCGCCGCGCGGGGTTCACCGGGGCGTCCAGGCGGCGGCTCACCAGGCTCCACGCCTGCCGTATCACCAGCACCACCGTGGCGCTGGCCAGATAAGCCATCGTAACCGCCCCGATGGACATGGCCAGCCCCGCATTCATGGGCAAGTGCGGCATCATCGCCACAAAACTCAACGAGTATCCCAACACCACCAGGACGTTAAAAAGGACGATGGCGGCGCGCGCGGCGGTCAATTGCCGGCCGGTCGAGCGCCGCCCGGCCAGGCGCCACAGCCGCATGGTGATCCGCCACTCCACCAGGGAGAAGACGGCCATAAGAATAAAATCGAACGTTGGATTCAATACCCAGCCTCAGTTTCTATCCCTATTGTAAGGCCCGCCGCTCCGCCGCCTCACGCCATCCACGCGCTGGTCAGTACCGCCAGCGCAGCCGCCGCGGCGGTCTCGGCGCGCAGCACCAGGGGAGACAGCGAGACCGCTTGCCAGCCGGCAGCGGCGGCCAGTTGGCGTTCGGCGTCGGTCCAGCCGCCCTCCGGCCCTGCCAATACCGCGGCGTGCGCATCGGCCGGGCGGACCGCCGGCAATACGCGCAGCAGGGGCGGCGCGGAGCCCTCTTCCAGGAAGTAGCGATACCCGGCATCGGTCGCAATGGCGCGATCGAGGCGCACCGCCGGCAGAATCTCCGGCGCGCTCACGCGGCGGCATTGCTGGCTGGCTTCGCGGGCAATCCGCGTCCAACGCTCGGTCCGCTTCCGCGAGGCCTCCAGCAGCCCCTTCTCGCTACGCGCAGCTTCCACCGGTAAAATCCGCCCGGCGCCCAGCTCGGTGGCTTTTTCAATCATCCACTCGAAATGCGCAAACTGAATCAGCGCCGCGCACAAGGTGATCTCCAGCGGCATCGCGGGCGTGTAAACCGGCTCGAGCACCCGAAAAACCACCCGCCCGGAGTGAGCTTCGGCAATCTCGGCCAGCCACGCCGACCGGTTGTCCGAAATTTCGTATTGCTGTCCGGGTACCGCCCGCAACACCCGCGACAGATGACGCGCCTCCTCGCCGCGGAGTTCGGCCATCCCGTCCCGGATTGCATCCACGAAGAAGCGCCTGCGAGCCAAGAGATCATTGTACCGGCGTCCCGTTGTAGCCGCGCCACTATTCCGGCCAGCGCAAATACTTCCTCAGGAAGGCGAAGGTTCCCACGCCGTGAATCGTGTGCGGACCGTCGAAGAACTCAATCGCCGTCCGGTCCGGCAGGTGCATCTTGGTATCGTAAAACCTCCGCACCTTGGCGTATTCGAACGCCACCCATTCGTCCGTCGATACCGGGTCGTTGTGCCCGCGCTCCACCATGAAGGGACGCGGCGCCATCAGGTTCGCCAGGTCCGAGTAATTCACCACGTTGGCAAAATCGAACTCCAGCATGTCATATTCCTGAGTCAGCATATAACTGTAAGACGAATCCGCGCTGGTGGTCTTCCACACCCATTCATTGAAGTCCCCCGAACAGATGGATAGCGCGTATCCATCCAGCAGCGGCGGCACGCGCACCGCCGTCTTACCCCCGTAAGACAGTCCGTAAAAGCCAATCCGCTGCGCGTCCACAAACGGCTGCTGCGCCAGCCACTCCAACGTGCGCTGGTGCTGCCCCAGGATGAAAGAGAACAGCGAGAGCTGCAGCGGATGGCCGATCCGTTGCAAAATGCGGAAATGATCCTGGCCGATGTACGGATTCTGCGGAGCGTACGTCACGAATCCCTCCTCCGCCAGCCTCGCCGCGAACCGGTGGTAATATGCCGAGTCGCTGTTGGGATCGGCCGTGTCGCTCGGCCGCCCTTCCAGACCGTGCTGGCACACTACCACCGGCCTCCTCTCGCCGGGTTTGATGTCTTTGGGCACCAGCAGAATTCCATATGCGAATACATGCGGCCAGACGTCCAGCACCACTTCATAGCCGCGGAACTTAGGTTGGTCGTAGATCAGCCGCGTGCGCGGATTGGCCGGCAGTTTCGGGTCCGGCATCCGGCCGATCACTTCATTCCAAATGTAGTCTCGGTAAAATCCGGTGCTGGCTTTCCAACTCTCGGGCGTCGAGGCATCGGCCTTCGCCCAGAAGGTCGCCCGGCGCGCCGGAGACTCCCGGATCAGTTCCTGTGTGCGCTCCACCAGTTCATCGAACTGGCGATGCATGCGCTCGGAGGCGTCGAACCCCTTCCGCAAATTCTCGGGCGGCGCGCCCGATGGCGCCAGTTTCCCCGTCACTCCGGCCGCCGTGAACAGTGCCGCCAAGGCGGCATCGGAGCCGGACAGGCCCGATCCCCCTTCACTCGCAATCACCCGCAGTTTCCCCGCTACGTGCAGTCCCTCGAAGAAGGGCCGCGCGCGTTCCGCCTCCGCCCGCACCTCCGCGAAAGCAGGCGTCACCAGCGCGCCGTTCGGGGCCGCGCCGGTGCGCACTCCTGGAATCGGCGGCGGCGGCCCGGTGACCCGCGGCATGCGGCTGGCCTCCACCACCAGTCCCCTGGGCGCAATCATGCCGGCGATTTCCGCGTCGCCGAACTCCCGCAG
>DATJRE010000266.1:0-3848 GCA_035505095.1 Bryobacteraceae bacterium
GCTGGCGGGGTCGAGCGACGGCGCGGTCTTCAATCCCAAGACCATGGAAGCCTTCAGCTCCCACGGCAACGGCACCCTTACGATCGTCAAGGAGAATAGCCCCACCAGTTTCACGGTGGAAGAGACCTTGAAGACCATGACCATGGCGAAGACGTGCACGCTGGACGCCAAGACCGGCCATCTGCTGCTCATCGCCGCCGAGTATCTGGCGCCGCCGGCGGCGCCCGCCACCCCTGCTCCTCCATCCCCGGATGGGCGCGGGGGCCGGGGACGCGGAGGCCGCGGCGGACGGCAGATGGTGCCGGACTCGTTCACCATCCTGGAAGTCGGGAAGTAGTCAGTTTTCCGAAGGCCTCCGGGCGCGGTCAATCGCCAACACTTCCATCGATTCCTTGTCCGCCTCCAGCTTCAGCCCGAGCTGCTGCTGGAGCGCGCCAAATAACGAGGGATCCGAGAGCGCATCTGGCGGTGCGGTCGTGCCGTCCGGCAGACGCGCGCTATCCGGGGTCCATTCCAGGGTGAAACTGTAAAAGCCCGCTGCGCCGGTTCGGTCGGTGACCGGGCTGGCCAGTATGCGAGAGATCCTCTCCGCCACCCGCGACATGGAGATACCCCACGCCACGAACTTCCCCTGCTCCGTCATGCTGCCCCTGCCTTGCTTTGCATCCGGCCGGACCTTCAACCCGCCTTTGGCCGCGACCAGCGCATAGCCGGTGACGGTTTTCGTTTCCCGGTGAAAGGCAAGCTGGAAGCGATCGGCCAGGAGCGTCTGGAGCATCTCCAAAAGCTCGGGATCTTTGGCCGGCCCGGCCGATCGTGCGTCCACATCGAAACGCTCGCTATCGATCCATTTGGGGCCTCCCGCAATCTGGTCGTCCCGTACTCCGTAGGCGATGCGGATCAGGGCCTTCAGCGACTGGTTCCGTATCACCAGGTACCCGGTGCTGCTGTTCCACGAGGAGCTGTTGTCCCTGGCCTGGCTGGGCTTGACGGAGGCGGCTTCAAAGGCCGGCCGCGCGGGCTGGCCGAAAGCCGCCCACGGAATCCACACGGTCAAGGCCAACCCGGCTTTGCCTAACCCTCGCATCTTCCCCGTTTCGACGCCCGCGGTGCGCCAAAGGTTGGCAAACGGGCACTATTTATCGGGGCTGAGCTGCTTCTCCAGGCGCTTCAGGCGCAGCTCCCGTTCGAGTTGGTCGCGCAGGTAGTGAATTTCCTTGTCCTGCCTTTTGGTCTTGTCGCGCTCCTTCGCAAGCGCCGACTGGAGCTGCTCGTTCTGGTCGCGCAAGTCGTCGCGTTCCTTCACCGCCTCGACGTCGGCGTCGGGCGCCGGCGCCGGGGCGCCCATAAAGATGGTCTGCTCGCGGATGGCCTCTCCATTGCTTTCGGTGATGGCCAGCGCCACATCCACCCTTTCGGTCTGCCGCGCGTAGGTGAAGATGCCGCTGCCGAGGTGGGCCATATCCAGCGGAATGGCGCGGAGGTGGGTGCCATCGGCGATGATCAGGCGCGCGCCGTGCGGCTTGCGCAGCGCCGGCGACTGGGCGTCCCACCGGATCTGCAACTGGCCATTGGAATCCAGGGTGCGCAGTCCCAGGGCCGGCACAGGCCTGTTCCCCAAAAGCGCCTGGATGCCGCCCACTGTCCCGTCCCACCAGAGACCGCGGGTCAGATATCCGCCGGCGACCAGCGCCCCCGCGGCAATCGCCACTCCGACCCACCGCCGCCGGGGCTTGGGCAACGGGGTTTCCACCGAGAGGAACTTGGGCAGCGCCGCCAGCCCCGCTGGATCGGGGAGAGCCTCCGGCTCCTCTTCCACTGTGCCTGGACGTGCCACCGGCGGCAGCACCGGTTCAGCGGCGGCGGGTAGCACCGCAGGCATGCGCGGCGCTAGTGCGGGTGCCGGCGGAGGCGCCGCTCCCGCCGCAGGAACGCGTGGAAGAGTGGCGGCTTTTGGCGGAGCCGGGGCAGGCGGCGGACTTTTGAGCGGAGGTGGCGCCGCTTCCACAGCCGGCACATCGAACACCGCACCCACCGCGTCCAGCGTGATCCTGGGGCGCCTGGGCTCATACCGCGGCCCGGCCATCGGCGGCGCGGGGATCGGCTGCGGAGCCGCGGCCGGTACCACCACTGGCGCCGGCACTTTTTCCGTGGGCGGGGGCGGCGGCAAAACCGCGGCCGGCGGCGGAACGGGCTTGGGCTTCGGCGGGGGCACCACGGTGGGCCGCGCCGGCGGGAGCACCACTGGGGCCGCCGGCTCGGGAGCTGCCTGGGGAGCCTGCGCGGATGGCGCCAGCGGCAACGGGTTCAACAGAATTTCCCGGTAGCTTTGCTCCGCGTGGATCTGGCCGTGCGGTTCCCGGAAGAAAAAACCCGCCCGGGTGGGCTGGAACGTGTGCGGCTTGAGCACCAGCGCCACCTGCCACGGCTGGCTGAAAAACCGCTCGTGGATGGCGCGGTCGGCTTCGGAAAGGAACACTTCGCTCCGCGTGTGCGAGTGGTACCAGCCCACCGGCTGCGCCTCGCCCGGCTTGGCCTCGGCCGCCGCCAGCAGCTCCTCCAGCCGCCCGAAATCGTTCTCGGAAAGCGTGAACGACGGGCCGAAGGCGTGCTCGCACTCCAGTGGCCGGTAACCCTGGATCGAGAGCCGGCCGCTCGCAAACCGGCCCAGCAGCACGCCGCCAATTTCTGCTCCCCCGCGCGGCAGCGAGAAAAAGGCGTCCATGATCTCCAGCCGGATCTCGTCCAGCACCCGCGCCGAAGACTCAATGGTAAAAGGACACTGCGGAACGCTCCAGGTGACGAGGCTGCTTTCCGGGCCCTGATTCATGGCGGTCCCTATCCGTTACATACGACGGTAACATATGCAGCCCGCGGGTACGATACGCTCCGTCCAACTGCCGCCATCCCACGGCCGTAACTGGCGAATCTGTCATAATCCAGACTGGAAAGGAATTCGCCGTCATGCCCGGTGAGGAGATCTACGAACTCTACATCGATGCGTTCACGCCCGAGACGATACCGATGGCGCGTCTTGCCGATTACATGACCAGCTTGGCCGAACTCCTCGGGCACCGCGAGCACGTCCACTTTGGAGACCTGAAGCAGGGCAGCCTGGCGGTGGCCGCCCGTGTGGACGAGGTCGCGCTGCGCAAGGTTGAGAAGCGGCTCGAAGAAGTCCGATACGGCGCCGGACCGGATCTCGCGCAGAAGGCGCTCCGGGAAATCGACGATAAGCTCGCCGAGGATAACGCGATTGGCCGCATCCTCCGGGGCAAGGCAAAACTCATCGAATTCCCCGGCCGGACCCGTCCCGTAGAAGCAAAGCTTGGACCGGTTGAACAGCCAGGCGCGCTGGATGGTGAAATCATCCAGGTGGGCGGCCGTGACGAGACCATCAACGTCCACTTGAAGTCCGGCGACCAGATCCATTTCTGCGTCACTTCGAAGGCAGTCGCGCGGCGGTTGGCCCCACATATCTTTGGCGGCCCGGTGCGCGTGCATGGAAAAGGGATTTGGGCGCGGGTGGCATCCGGCGCCTGGGTTCTGAAGAGGTTCGAGATCGCCGAATTCGAAACGCTCCAGGAGACGTCTCTGGCGAAGATGTTCGAGGGTCTGCGAACGCGCCTCGTGCCGCCCGAGGGTGGCCGGATGAATCCGGTCGATCTCATGCGCCAGTTGCGCGAAGAGTAACGCCTCGATGGTAGCGTTCCGGAAAGTGGAACACGCGCGGGAACGGGTTCTCGGTCTCGTTCGGCAGCTTGAGGAGGCCGGGGACCAGGTGATCGTCCCCGCACCGGCGCTATCGGAATTGCTCGTGACCGAAGGAGTGGACATCCAGGACGTGC
>DATJRE010000267.1:0-6976 GCA_035505095.1 Bryobacteraceae bacterium
TCCGGCCTCGCCGAGCAGCCCACACCGATGCCTTGGTTCGGCGACAAGAAGCTGATCATCAAATTTGCCTGACTCGTCACAGAATCGTCGAACACCCCAATCGTGTTAACCGATTATTGCGCGTGGAAATCGAGGCTAGGCGGATAGTGCAATAGTGAAAGCCCAGCCTAGCGGGTTTAGAGCGGTCGAACGATATCCTTGGGCGGACGCTTGTTGTAGTAGTGATCGAATAAATTCGAGAGCCATGAAGTTCTCTCGCTCGCGTTTGCACATTATAGCTTCTCTCAGAACGCTATCCTGCCCCGTCCCAAAAATTTCCCTGACAATCCTGATGGATTCGTTCCAGCGCAGGTAAAATGTTGAAAATAAAAGATGTATATTTATTCATCGGAGTCAGCAACCCACCCGCGGACACTCCCACCGCCGCGCCTGATTGACTCCACATCTCCCAATGTGTGATTATTCATTCAGGTGAATAAACATTCAAAATTGCGGATCGCCCCCGCGAGGCGGCATGCTCCCGAACCGACCATTATGAAAGCCTCCGGAAAAGACCTGCTGCAAGACCTCGACCTCACCGGCGATGAACTGGTTTACCTGCTCGGTCTTGCCCGCGCGGTGAAGCAGGCGCCTCGCGAGTATGCCACGGCCCTGGATGGCCAATCCATCGCGCTGCTGTTTGAGAAGCCCTCCCTACGCACCAAGCTCACCTTTGAGCTGGCCATCCGGCAGTTGGGCGGCAGCAGCGTCTTCGTGGAAGGCCCCATCGGCGTCCGCGAGCCGCTCCAGGATGTCGCCCGCAACCTCGACCGCTGGGTGAACGGCATCGTCGCGCGGGTGTTTTCGCAGGCCACCGTTGAGGCGCTGGCGCGCTGGTCTTCGGTGCCGGTCATCAACGCGCTCACCGACCTTTATCATCCCTGCCAGGCGCTGGCCGATGTCCAGACCATCGCGGAACGCTTCGGCGGCCTCGCCGGACGCAAACTGGCCTTCGTGGGCGACGGCAACAACGTGGCGCACTCGCTGATGCTGACGTCGCTGCGGCTGGGCATGGATTTCACCATCGGCTGCCCGGAAGGCTATAACCCCAACCCCGATGTGGTCGCGCAGGCCGAAGGACTCGCCGCCGTTTCGGGCGCCACTCTGGAGATCACTCACGATCCCGTGGCCGCGGTCGCCAAAGCCCATGCCGTGTATACCGACGTTTGGGCCAGCATGGGCCAGGAAGCCGAAGCCCACCAGCGCAAGCGCGCCTTCCACGACTACCAGGTGAACGAAGCGCTCTTCGCGCAGGCGCGCCCGGACGCCATTTTCATGCACTGCCTGCCCGCCCGCCGTGGCGAGGAGGTGACCGACGAGGTGATGGAGCACACCCGCTCGGCAATTTTCGATCAGGCCGAAAACCGCCTGCACGCGCAGAAAGCGCTGTTGCTGATGATCCTTTCGTAGGAAGAATCATCCCGGTTTTCCGCGCTGGTCCGCAGCCAACGTTCGGGCTGCCCTTTGTTACTTTAGATCTTTATGACCAAACCAAAGAAAGTAGCGCTCGCTTACTCGGGCGGATTGGATACCTCTGTCATCATCCCGTGGCTGAAGGAAAATTACGGCTGCGAAGTCGTAGCGGTGTGCGGCGATATCGGGCAGGGCGGCGACGAACTTACCGGCCTGGAAGAGAAGGCCCGCAAGACCGGCGCGGCGGAAGTCTACATTGAGGATCTGCGCGAGGAATTCGTCTCGCAATACCTCTGGAAACTGGTGCGCTCGGGCGGCGTCTACGAGCACAAGTACCTGCTGGGCACTTCCATCGCCCGTCCGCTGCTGGCGTCCAAGCAGGTGGAAGTGGCGCTGGCCACGGGCTGCGACGCGCTGGCGCACGGCTGCACCGGCAAGGGCAACGACCAGGTCCGTTTCGAGCTCACCTACAAGGCGCTCGCCCCGCAACTCCCGGTGATCGCTCCCTGGCGCGAATGGGACATCGTGTCGCGCGAGGACGCCATCGAATATGCCCGCCGCCACCACGTGCCCATCTCCCAATCCACCACCAAGATTTATAGCCGCGACCGCAACATCTGGCACATCTCGCACGAGGGCGGCGCGCTCGAAGACCCCGCCAACGCGGCCCCGGACGATATCTGGATGCTCACCAAAAGTCCCGCGGAAGCGCCCGCGCAGCCCGGCGAGGTGACCATCGGATTCGAGCGCGGCGAGCCGGTTACGGTCAACGGACAGCGCATGAAGGCTTTTGAGCTGCTGGAGGCCCTCAACGCCATCGGCGCCGAGCATGGCATCGGCCGCATCGACCTGGTGGAGAACCGCTTCGTGGGGATGAAGTCGCGCGGCTGCTATGAGACGCCCGGCGGCACGCTGATCTTCTTCGCGCTGCGCGAACTGGAAGCCCTCACGCTCGACAAGAACACGCTGCACTACAAGCAGCAGCGGGCCCTCGAATACGCCGAGATGGTCTACAACGGCCTGTGGTTCACGCCGCTGCGCGAAGCGCTGGACGCCTTTTTCGCCAAAACCGCCGAGACGACAACGGGCGAGGTCAAGCTGAGCCTCTACAAGGGGAATGTCGAGCCGCTCAGCCGCAAGTCGCCGTACTCGCTGTATTCGCTGGATATTGCCAGCTTCACCATGGGCGCCAGTTACGATCAGAAGGACGCCTTGGGCTTCATCAACCTCGTCGGGCTGCCCATCAAAGTGCGGGCCGCGCTTGCCGGCAAGAGCGCCGGCTCATCCAAGTGAAGCTCTGGGGCGGGCGATTCGAAAGCGGGCCGTCGGAGGTCTTCGAGCGGTTCTCCGGATCGCTGGATTTCGACCGCCGGCTGCTGGCAGCCGATATCCGCGGCTCGCAGGCCTTCGCGCGCGCGCTGGAGAAGGCCGGCATTCTCACGGCCGGGGAGCGGGCGGAAATCGTGGCGGCCTTCGACCGCATCCTGGGCGATTCGGCCTCGCCTGCCTTCTTCGAAGGCGCCACCGATGAGGACGTCCACACGCTGGTGATCCGCAAGCTCAAGGAGACCGCCGGCGCGGTGGCCGATAAGATCCACACCGGCCGCAGCCGCAACGAGCAGGTCTCGCTCGACACGCGCATGTGGCTGCGGGCGGAATGCGACCGGGTCCGCGAACTGCTTGGCCGACTGATGGGCGCGCTGCTGGACCTGGCGGAGGCTTACCCGGGCGCGGTGATCCCCGGCTACACCCACACGCGGCGCGCGCAGGCCGTCTTGTGGCCGCATTACCTGCTGGCGTATTTCGAGATGTTCGCGCGCGACTGGGAACGCTTCGGTGAGGCGCGGCGGCGGGCGAACCTGCTGCCGCTCGGCTCCGGCGCGCTGGCGGGCAGCGGATTTCCGTTCGACCGCGAGGCCATCGCCCGCGACCTGGAATTCGAGGGCATCACCCGCAACAGCATGGACGTCTCTGCCGACCGCGATTTCGCCCTCGATTTCCTGTACGCCGCCAGCGTCGCCATGATCCACCTGAGCCGCCTGGCCGAGGACTGGATTCTCTACTCCAGCGAGGAATTCGGCTGGCTGGAGCTGGGCGATGGCGTCACCAGCGGATCGAGCCTGATGCCGCAGAAAAAGAATCCCGATTCGCTGGAGCTGATCCGCGGCAAGTGCGGGCGGGTGATGGGCTGTCTGACGTCCCTGATGGTCACCATGAAGGGGCTGCCCATGACTTACAATCGCGACATGCAGGAGGACAAGGTTCCGTTGTTCGAGGCCGCCGACCAGTTGGCCGGGTCGCTCGAAATGGCGGCGGCGGTAGCGGGATCGGTGAAGCTGAATACGGCCCGTCCGGCCGCCGCAGCCGAGGAGAGCTGGGTGGTGGCCACCGATCTGGCCGAGGCCCTGGCACGCGCCGGAACGCCGTTCCACCAGGCCCACCAGATCGTGGGCCGTTTCGTGCTTGAAAGCGTGCGCAGCGGCAAGCGGCCGGCGGATTGGACGGCCGAAGAGATGCACCGCTTCGCACCAGAATTCGGCGCGGAGGCAGCGGCCCTGCTGCGTCCGCAAAAAGGCATGCAATCGCGCGAAATCCCGGGCGGCACGGGTCCGCAGGCGGTGGCCGCCGCCCTGGCTCGCGCCAGACAAGTGTTGGGTCAGATGAACCTATGACGAAAACTTACCGGCAGGGGCAGATCCTGAAACTGATCCGCGGCAAGCGAATCCACACCCAGGAAGAGCTGGCCCAGGAGTTGAAAAACCAGGGCATCGCCGCCACCCAGGTGACGCTGTCGCGCGACCTTCGCGACCTGCGCCTGGTGAAGACGCGCGATGGCTACCAGGAGGTGGCTCCCGAAGAGACCGGCCCGGCCTTTACTATGCTGGCGGCGGAGTTTCTGAAAGACGTGCTGCGTGCGCAGAACCTGGTGGTGCTGAAGACCTCGCCGGGCCACGCCAATTCGGTGGCCGTGGCGCTGGATAGCGAAGGCTGGCCGCAGGTGATCGGCACCATTGCCGGCGACGACACGATTCTGGTAATCGCGCCGGACAATCCCACCGCCGAGGCGGTGCAGGAGAAACTGCTGGACCTGCTGGAGCGGTCGTAAGCCGGTACGTCACAGCCGATAATAGTGTTTGATGCGCCGCTGCCCACTCTTGCTCCTGCTGCTGCCCCTGCTCGCCGCGGCGCAGAGCGGCAGCCGGGTGGAAGGGCAGCTCCTCAATAGCGTCACCCAAAGCGGCATCGGCGGCATCAAGGTGACGGTAAGCTCCACCAGGGTGCAGCTCACCTACGAAACCTATACCGACGCGGAAGGCCGGTTTCAAATTCCCCTGGTGGCCCCCGGCGATTACGCCATCAATTTCGACACGCGCGGTTATCTGCCGCTGCCCATCTCCGACCCTTCTCAGCGTCTCTTTCACGTTGCGGACATGACCGACCCGGTGCAATTCCTGGAGGAATTGACGCCGCTCGGGGTGCTCTCGGGCCGCGTTTTCGATGGCGAAGGCCGCCCGGCCGGGGGCGTGCAAATGGAGATGCTGCGGGCGCGCGGCGGCGGCGTCTCGATTGCGTTCGCCGATGGCGAGGGCCGCTTTCAGCTACCGAACCTGCAGCCGGGGGCTTACGTGCTGCTGGCACGGCCGATGCTTCCCGGGTCGGGCGGCGATGCGCAGCACAAAAGCAATCTGCCGCTTCCCAGCGCTCCCGAAGGCGAGCGGTTCACCTGGGCGGCCACCTATTACCCCGGCGCCACGGAGCGTAGCGCGGCACAGAACATCGTCATTCACGGCGGCTCTAACCTCACCGAATACGAAATCCGGCTGCGCGCCGCCCCCGTCTGGCGGGTGCGCGGGGTGGTGGTGGACGACCAGGGCCGTCCGGCGGCCAACGCCGATGTCACCCTGCATTCCTCCGAACCGCTCACCGAACCCGAGGCCAGCGGCAAATCCGCCGCCGATGGCTCGTTTGAATTGCCGGCAGTGTGCCCCGGCGATTGGCGCATCCTGGCGGAGGTCAAGCACGGCACGGTGCTGTGGAGAGGGTTCGCGCCGGTCTCGGTGGCGCGCCGCGATATGGAAGGGGTGACCGTCCGGATTGCCCCGCCGTTCGCAGTGGATGGTTTCGTGGAGCGCGGCGACCCGCACAGCGCCTTCGCCGTCCGCCAGCCCGTCAGCGTGGAATTGGCGCCGGTGGACGATTCACCCAGCCACCGGGTCACCGCCGATGAGCGCAGCGACGGCACGCTGCACCTCACCAACGTCTATGCCGGCCGCTACCGCATCCAACCGCCGGGAATCATCGCCGGCTACTACCTGGACGCCGTGCGCGTGGGCATCACGGACGTCACCGGCCAGGTGGTGGATCTGGCGCCCGGCGGGCCGCCCATCCGCCTGGTCTACAGAACCGGCGCCGGCCGCGCCGAGGGCTTGGTGGAGAACGGCTGGGGATCTACCGTGGTCATGGCGCCGAAGGATCCCGGGCTGCTCTCGGTCCCGTTCGTGCGCACGGCGCCCACCGGCATGGACGGCCGTTTCGATATCGGCAGCCTGCGCCCGGGCGATTACTACCTCTGGGCCTTCGACCGCGCCGACCTCAACGCCTTGATGGACTCCGATTTTGTGCGCAGCCTGACTGGGGTGGCCGAGAGCGTGCATGTGGCGCAAGGAGAGGTGGAAGTCACGCCCAACCTGAAAGTCATGCCTTGGCCAGAGTAGGCCCGCGGCGCGCGGTGCCACAATAAGGTTGATGTCCATCCGCAACCGCAACGATTTCGAACGGCTTCGCGCCATCGGCCGGATTGTGCGCCTGGCCCTGGACCGCACCGCCGCGGCCGTCCGTCCCGGCATCACCACCGCGGAGTTGAACGCCATTGGCGCGCGGGTGCTGGCGGAGGAGGGAGCCGAACCGGCGCCGCCCAAGGTCTACGGTTTCCCCGCGGCGCTGTGCATCAGTGTCAACGACGAAGCCATCCACGGCATTCCCGGCAGCCGGGCGGTCCAGGTGGGCGACTTGGTGAAGCTCGACCTGGTGGCCGAAAAGGACGGCTACTACGCCGATGCCGCCGTGACGGTGGCGGCGGGCGAGACCGGCGTCACCGCCCGTGCGCTGGCCCGCTGCGCGGAGAGCGCCTTCCGGCTGGCCGCTAAAACCGCCCGCGCCGGAAATCGCGTCTACGAAATTGGACGGGCCGTGGAGCAGGAGGCTCACCGCTGCGGCTTCCAGGTGATGCGCGAACTATGCGGCCACGGCGTGGGCCGCACCATCCACGAACCGCCCAGCGTGCCGAACTACCACGACCCGCGCTTCCGCTCGCGCTTGACCGAAGGCCTGGTCATCACCATCGAGCCGATCCTGGCCGCCGGCAGCGGACGCGGCGTGCTGCAACATGACCGCTGGACCATCTGCACGGCCGACGGCAGCCTCTCTGCGCACTACGAGCACACCGTGGTGATCACCGCCGGCGCGCCCATCCTGCTGACTGCGGCATAGACCGCGGGCACAGGCGGCGGCAGCCGGCCACCCC
>DATJRE010000268.1:0-7587 GCA_035505095.1 Bryobacteraceae bacterium
GCTGCAGGGTTGTCTCGTTGTAAGTCAGCACCCAGCCGGCATACGACCCGTCATCGCAGTGCGATCCCCAAGTCGTGTACACCATGCCATTGGCGATCAGCAGGCCCGGCCGCTCCACGTGTACCGATGGATCAAAGGTATTCTCGGCCCCGCTTCCCGGGAAAGTCGCCTGGATCTCCACCGGACCACCCAGTTGCTCGGTCAACGTCGGCAGATCCAACGCGTGCAACCGCTGGTGGTAATGCTGGCTGCTGTCCTTCGACTGGCTGATCGCATAGAGCATTCCCGCGGAACCTGCCTCGAGATCGATGGCAGGCGTCGCTGTGATGCCGATTTCGGGTGTCACCTGGCTGCAGCCGTGGTCATCCGATGGCGTCTCATTGGCGCCCAACAGGGACACCTGGCGCAGTTGCGCGAACGTGTCCGCATCGAACGCATAGAGGCTGTCGTTTTCGGTGGCTACGTATAAGACGTTGTGAACACCGCTGCCGGGGATGGTGACATTCTGCACATAGAGAGGCTGGGCGTCTACCTTGCCATCCACGTTGAGGACCGCCAGCAGACCGAATGTCTGCGGGTTGACATTCGCCGGCGTCAGGATGGTCTCATGAAGATTCTGGCCGGTGCGCGCGTTGTCGTTATGCCAGGTCAGCACGTTGACTTGAGCGCTCAATATCGCCGCCGAAACCAGGTATTGCACTCCAAGCAGCGTCAGAGATCTCATAAAGCGCCTCCACGCCTGGATTGATGCTTCCAGACGGGGTTGGACGCCGCGAACCGAATCTCCGTTGCTTCCGATGTGCCGCATGCTGCGGGTCGGTCTCCGACCGCGTGATTCGGCTCGCCTGCCGGCGCGGGCGCAACGGCCCGCAACGGATGACCGCCCTCAGCGGCGCCCGCAGGCCCAGCCGCAATACGGCAACCATCGGCGTCCGCTCAAAAGTGAAATAACGCGGCTGCCGGAGCGTTCACCGGCATGTCCGCCTCGTTGACGACGAAAGCGCGCCCGCCCTGGCGCACGGTCTGCAACGCCGCGGCGTTCAGCAACTCTTCCGTGGGGTTGCCCGTGTCGACGTCCTGCGTCTCCTCATTCCACGCCCCCCGGTACTCGGCGTTGGCGGCGATCAGCAGGCCCCGCACGCGCCCCTGGAAGGCGGCTTGGACTATGCTGCGGGGGTCGATGGAGCAGCGCGGAGTGCCCGCGGACTCGCCAATATCGCTCAGGGCTTTCCGCAGCGGTTCGGTGAAAATACCCATCACCACTTCCATGGCGCGTTCGTGTAGCGCGCGGTCCGGCAGGCCGTCAGGCGAACCAGGCACCGCCTTCTCAAGCGTGGGGCGATAACTGTTCACGCGGCGGTAGATGGCCAGTTCGCGATCGACTCCCGCAAGCACCAGCGGGCGGGTCTCGCCGCGCAAACGGGCCGTCACCGCCTTGTCCACCTCTTTGAAGAAGTGCGCCAGGTACTCTTCGCTCCGTTCCCGTTCCGTGCCGGTCCCGCTGACCACGCCCTTCATGCCCCCGATCGACCGGCCGGCAAAGGAACGCGTAGCCAGAAGGTGATCCGGCTGCCGGTTGTTCATCCAATCTTCCAGGTTGCGTGGAATGTTCGTCCCGGTGTCCGCCGGTTCGGCGCGGTGCTGCGTGCAAACGAGCAGGCGAACGTGATGCTGGCTGAGCGCCAGAAGGTAAAAGCGCGTCTCGTGCGCCAACGTCCGCAGCAAAGGCCGCACCTGGAACCAGTCACCGTCGGCCTGCATGTCCTGGAATTGACCGTGCAGCCAATAGTAGCGGAAAAGATCAGGCGAGCGGAACAGGATCAGGGCGTGCGCCCATACTCCTTCCGTTTGAACGGCTGTCGCCAGATCCCGAATCGGCGCGATCAGGGCCGCCGAGGTGTCGGGATCGCCTCCGCGTTCCGCCGCTTTTCGTTGCAGCCCGCGCATCGCATTCTTGATGCGGACCTCGATTTCGGACGGTGTGGTGAGAGACACCAGGGCCGTGAGATGAGGACCATTGGCGCTGGCCAGCGGCTGTAATTCGGCGAACGTGAGTACTTCGTGGGTGTCCGCATTTTGCGGGGTCATATAAAGATCAAGTGCAGGTTTAGTGCCAGCAACCGCAATACGGGCGTGCTGTGTGTGAGTTACTCAACTCTTAATGACGCCCTGCAGGTGACGCAAAATCTCCACTTTAGGCTGCGCGCCGACGATGCGATCGATCTCCCGGCCGTTTTGAAGCAATAGAAGCGCCGGAATGCTCTGAATGCCAAAGCGGCTCGCGGTAATGGGGTTTTCGTCCACATTCAGCTTGGCCACGCGCAATCGTCCCGCAAGCTCGGCGGCCAACTCTTCCACCACCGGTGCGACCATGCGGCAGGGGCCGCACCAAGGCGCCCACATATCCAGCAGGACGGGCAGGGGCGAGCGCTCCACCTGCTCCGCGAAGGTTGCGTCGGTGACCACCAGGGGGTGCGGATGAAAAGCCAACGGTGTCTTGCAGCGGCCGCAGATCGGGGCCAGGCCGGCCTGCATCTTGTCCAGCGGTACCCGGTTCATGGCGCCGCACGCCGCGCAACGGATCATCTGAGCGTCACTCATCGATTTTGCACTTACCCCGATCGGTCGCTTTCGCGGCGGGCCGGCGCTTTCGGAACCTGGCCGCGCAGCCGCCGCACTTTGGATTTTAGCGCTTTGACGGCCTGCCGGTTTACCGCTGAGTGACCAGCACGCTGGTGCCCTCCGCCTTACCCGGGCCGCCACCGGATCTGGCCGTAGAGCTTCACGCTGCCGCCATCCTCTCTGCAATCAAGGGAACTTCTTCTGCCTGTCTGCGTCTGGTACTCCATGAAGACGATAGGACTGTGCCTGTTTCTTTCGATCGCGCTCGCATTTACCGCGGCCGCTGCGGATGTTAGCGGAAAATGGAGTGGATCGTTCCAGCCCGATAATGGCGATGGCGGCTCCGCCTACGTCATTCTGAAGCAGAGCGGAACCACCATCACGGGTTCCGGCGGACCTGACGCGAACCAGCAGTGGCCGGGCCTCCACGGCACGATCAGCGGCAGCAACGTCGCGTTCGAGGTCAAATCGGTCGACGATGGCACGCTTTACAAATGTGTCCTGGTGCTCGAAGGAGATCACCTCAAAGGTGAAGTGCAGTTCACCACGGCGGAAGGCCAGTCGGCGAAGGGCCGTCTCGATCTCACCCGCGTAACTCAGTAAATTGCGAGAGCACCGCTGGTCGGGCGGCAGTTTTCAGATCTGCGAGTAACCCTGCTCGTCTAAGAAGGTAGGCCTCAACTGGATCGCGACTCACTAACAGTCCGCTGGTTGCAACCGGCACGGCAAGTATGGATTTCCATCCGTGTCGTCCGGCGCTTCACTGTCAACGGCGGCGCAGAGACGTTCATGACTTTGCCAATCCGTAACTGATAAGATCAGTCATGCGCGGTCCTCGGGAGAACTGACCATGACGGAAGCGCGTGCGGACGTGCCGCGGGAGTTGCACAGAGCGCGTCGGCGTTTTTGCCTCTCGGCCCAGTTTCTGGAACTATCCGTAGCGGCGGGTGACTGCACGCCAGTCGCCCGGAAGCGTGTTCCGGCTCCGGCGGCGTTTCTATAGCGGATGGCCATGGCGCTCGCCGTCTCGTCCACGCCCCTGTTGAACCGGCAACAGCCGATTTCGCAGCCGCGGCGGCGCGGCCGTGCCATTTCTCTGCTGCTTGGCCTGGCCGGCGGATTGGCCGGCTTTTTCGCGCCCGCTCTGGCCTCACCGGCCAGCCTCGCCGCCTGGCTGATCGGCTTTCTGGCGGCGCTGTCCGCGGGCGTGCTGTTGCACGAACTTGGCCACCTGGCGGCCGGCATACTGGCGGATTTCGAGTTTCACCAGATCCTGGCGGGGCCCTGGATGGTCACGAAGGAGATGGTTACCGGGGAGTCCAGCGGCTATCAGGTGCGGTTCCTGCCGCGGCGCATCCTGACCTTCGCCGGACACACCCAGATGATTCCCCGAACCACCGAAAATCTGCGCCGTGGCTTTGCGATTTTCGCCGCCGGCGGCCCTGTCGCCACGGCCTTGTTGTTCCTGCCGGTGCTGCTGGTGCCCTGGGGTCCCGCGGCGTTCTGCCTGCTCGCCGCCAACCTGGTGCTGGCGGCCTTCAGTTGGATACCCATGACCATCGCCGGTTTCCACACCGATGGCAAAATCCTCCTGACGCTGGCTGGAACCGGTCCGTCTTCCGAGAGCTTCGCGGCCGTTCTTTACGTGATGGCCATCGATCAACGCGGAGTGGAGCCGCACCAATGGCCGCCCGAGATCGTGGACCGCCTGCAATCGGAGACGGCGGGCGGCTGGCGCGCCAGGGAGTTCCGCGGCGAGGCCGCTTTGCTGCTCGCCATCCGCGCTCTCGACGGAGGCGAAACCACCGCCATGGCCGCCGCCCTGGAGCAGGTGCTCGGCAACGCCGCGCGCCTCCGCCCCGACCAGCGCCGCATCTGTTTCGCCGAGGCCGCCTTCTTCCAGGGCGTCCACCAAAGGAATGCCGCGCTAGCGCTCGACTGGCTTCAGGATGCGCGCCAGGTCAAGGGCGGCGTGACGCTCAAAGACTGGGACGCGGCCGCCCAGGCCGCCGTGGCCATCTCCGAGGAGAATTGGGACCAGGCCCGCGCCCAGATCGCCCGCGCAATTGCCCGCCTGGACCGGCAGCCCGGCCGGCACGGCAGCGTGGTGGCATGGCGCCGCCGGCTGGTCGCGCTACGCGACTCGTTGCCCGCCGGCGCCTCTACGGCAGTGCGCTATCCAGGTACTTGAGATACACGGCGGCCAGTTTGTAGGCCTGGTAATAATCGCCCATGTGGATGGCCTTCAGATTGTCGCGTGGGCTGTGCAGAATCGCCAGCGTTTGCTCGGTGACGGAGTGGATCGTAATCACCGGCACGTGCGCATCCAGGAAGGGGTGCGTATCGTCATCGCCCACCGCATCCACATTGACCGCCTCGCGCGGAATGTTCAGCCCGGCGGCCACCCCCAGGTAGTCCTTCAGCAGCTTCGGGTCCGCGCGGCTGGCCCAAACTTTAGGCAGCGCCAGGCCCAGGCATTCCAGGTTGACCATGGCGCGGATGGCCGAAAGCCGCTCGCGCGACAGGCTCTTCACGTAAGTCCTCGATCCCCAGAGGCCGGTCTCTTCGCCGGAGAATCCGATGAACACGAAGGTGTGGCGGCGCGGCTGGGTCTTGAGGCTCTCGAACAGGCTTGGCAGCAGGCTCACGCCGCTCCAGTCGTCCACCGCGCCGGAGCCCGCCGGGACCAGGTCGTAGTGCCCGCCCGCCACAATTTCGCCCGTGCTGGCGCCGTCGCCGGGAAGCACACAGATCACGTTGGGCTGCGGCGTGTGCAGCACCGGCTCTTCGGTGAGGTGTTCTCCCAGGCAGCCGGCCTCGCGGAACAGGGTTTCAATCTCCTCGCGCCGGGCCGGCAGTTTCTGCGGAACCGCCTCCAACCGCTGCTCGATCACGGCGGGCCCAAGGAACTGAATCCGGACCTGCGTTTGTGCGCGGCCGGGGCCAGGCAGCCAGCCGCAAGCCACCGCAGCCACGGCCCATGCCGCCAGACGGGCGCCGCGAAAACCAGACATAACTCCAGCTTAGTACGCGGCCTCCCGCCCACAGCTATTTGGGCGGCTCTTCCGGAACCCTGCCGTGGAGCAGCAGATCGGCGAAGATCTTCAATACGCGCATGTACTCGGCCAGCGCGTGCGATTCCAGTTTGCGGGCGTGCTGGATGGCAAAGGTGGAATCGGTGGTGGGCCGCCCCTCACTATGCTCCTCCCAACTGGCGCGAAAGGCTTTCGCCGCTTCCTCGTAGCGCTCGCGGGCTAACCGCAACTTTTCCCGCCAGGCATCTTCCAGTTCGTGCTTGGGAAAGGGGGACATGGGAACCTAGGGCGCCGCTGCCGTTTTGGGAAAGCCCGGGTGGGAATCGACCGCGTTGTGCACCGCCGGCACGGAGCGCAGGTACGCATACAGGGCGCTCAGTTCTTCGGGATCTTTGCCCGAATAGCTCAGCCACGGCATGAGCGTAAACGACTGCGGCCCCGGCGAGGGCGGCGGCCCGTTAGCGGCGTAATCCTTATAGTCGTAAAACTTTTTCTGGAAAAAAGCCTCGCTCCATTTGCCGATCCCGGTTGCGGCGTCCGGTGTAAGGTTGGCGGAGAGCACCTTGCCCAGCGGCGTATCGAAAACCATCCCGCCTGCCAGCAACTTGCCCGGCAGCGGATTGTTTTTGGCGTCCACCGGCGTATGGCAATCGGTACAGCCGCCCACCGCCGCCAGGTACTCGCCATACTTCCTGGGGTTGGTGTGGTCCACCGGCGCCACGCTTCCGGCCGGTTGCGGGTCGCTCTTGATCAGCACCGAAACCGGGAAATCGAGTTTGGTCTGCGGCAGAGGATAGTGAACCGGCGGCAGCGAATCCAGAAACGCCACCAGCGCCTGCACATCGTCATCGCTGAAAAGGCGGTACGCCTGGTAGGGCATCATGTTGAACAGCGCGCGCCCCTTATTGTCCACGCCTTCCCGGATGGCGCGGATTTTTTCGCCGTCGGTCCAGGTTCCGATTCCGGTTTCGGCATCGGGGGTCAGATTGGGCGCCACCACCTGGCCCGGCAGCCCCTTCATCAGGTCGGAGAGGATGTTGCCGCGCCCGCGTCCCGATTCCACCTCCGGGCCGCCCACACGCGTGAAATCCCGCTCGGAATGGCAGCCGCCGCAGTCCGCCACGTTGACGAAAATGTACTTGCCCCGCGCGATCCGCTCCGGCGTGCGAGCCACGTGAATATTCAGTGCCGGCGCCATGGCCGGCTGGCGCAGAAACAGCCAGCCGATTCCCGCTCCGGCCGCGACCAGCAGCGCCAAAAGCAATCCCCCCAGCGTAAGCAGCAGTCTCTTTCGCATGAGCAGCCCGTATTCTGCCACACTTTCTGCCGCTACGGAAGGCGAACCCCAAAGTCGGCCAGTCACAACCGATAGAATTGCCCGGACGCCCTTAATGTGAAGTCTCGTACAGTTCTGGTGCGGCGCAGGTCGCGTCCCTGCTGCCTCGGGGCCTTCCGCTGGCCCAGCAGCGCCGAAGACGGGACGGCGCCGCGCGGAGTGCCGGCGGGCCGGCAGGTGTCGAAGCATGGGCAGGCGCATTCGGCACTTAGCCATCCGTAATGCGCCAAGACGGCACAATCGGAAGCAGTTACCCGGTTCGGCCGATTGGAATGCCTGGTGCTCCTACCAGGGGGCACACCAGAGGACGCAACCTATGTACAAAATTGAGGTCCGGTTAGCCGTAGCGGTTTTGGGTCTGATGGCGGCGCCGCTGCTGTTTGGACAGGTGTCCGCGGTTGCCCCAGCCAACGCGTCCTCGAACGCCATCGCTGCCGATCCGGTACTCAGCGTAAATCCCGTAACCGGCTTGGCCGCCGTTTCCCAGCGGGACTACCATCCGCTCACCGCAGAGCAGCGCTGGCAGCTTTACTGGCGGCAGAACTACTTGTCGGTGGGCGCTTATTTCGGACCGGTATTCACGTCGCTGGTGCT
>DATJRE010000269.1:0-16943 GCA_035505095.1 Bryobacteraceae bacterium
ATGGAGAGGAACACGGCATCGAACTGCTCATCCAGATCGTGCAGCGAAATGGCCGAGCTGACCGGCATGCCGAACTCGAACTTCACGCCCATGCGGCGGATCAGCTCCACTTCGCGTTCCAGGACGTGCTTGGGGAGGCGATACTCGGGAATGGCATAGCGCAGCATGCCGCCGGCCTCGCGCTGGCTTTCAAAGACGGTGACATCGTGGCCCAGGAGCGCCAGGTAGAAAGCCGCGGTGAGCCCGGCGGGACCGGCGCCCACTACGGCGGTTTTCTTGCCGGTGGGCGGCAGTTTGCGGTCGGCCACGCGCGCTACCATGGCGTCGAAATGTTCCGAAAGCAGGATGGAATCGGCGATGAAGCGGTGCACGTCGCGCATGTTGACGGCGGCATCCATGGTGAGGCGGCGGCAGCGCATGTCGCAGGGATGCTGGCAGACGCGCCCGGTGGAGGCCGGCAGCGGATTATCCAGAACCACCGATTCGAAGGCGTCTTCCAGGCGCCCGCGCTTCAGCAGGCCGAGAAAGCGCGGGATGTTCATGTGCAGCGGACAACTGTTTTCGCAGGGCGAAAGCGCCAGGCTGTCGCAGACCCCCGCGCGGCAGCGGCGCGCGATGATGTGGTCGTCGAATTCGTAGCGGAAGTGCCGCAGGGTGGTGAGCACCGGGTTGGGCGCGGTCTGCCCCAGGCCGCATAAGGAGGTGTCGCGGATCATGCGGCTCAGCTCGTCGAGGAGGGCCAGTTGCGAGCTGTTTCCGGCGCCCTTGGTGAAGCCGTTGAGGATTGCCAGCGCTTTATCGAGACCCACCCGGCACGGCACGCACTTGCCGCACGATTCCGAATGGGTGAACTCGATGAAGTAGCGCGCGATATCCACCATGCAGTTGTTTTCGTCCATCACCACCATGCCGCCCGACCCCATGATGGACCCAAGCTGCGCCAGCGTTTCGTAATCCACCGGAGTATCGAACATTTCGAGCGGAATGCAGCCGCCCGAAGGGCCGCCGGTCTGCACCGCCTTAATGGGGCACTCGGCCACGCCGCCGCCGCCGATATCGTAAATAAAGGTCTTCAGCGGTGTTCCCAGGGGCATCTCCACCAGGCCGGTGTTCTTGATTTTCCCGACCAGCGAGAAGACCTTGGTTCCGGCGCTGCGGGCGCTGCCGATTTCGGTGAACCAGGCGGGACCCTTGAGGGCGATGGGGGCGACGTTGTACCAGGTCTCCACGTTGTTGATGTTGGTGGGTTTGCCGAACAGGCCTTGCTGCGCCGGAAAGGGCGGGCGCGGCCGGGGCCGGCCGGAGTAGCCTTCCAGCGAGGCGATCAGGGCGGTCTCTTCGCCGCAGACGAAGGCGCCCGCGCCCTCCACCAGCTCGATATCGAATTTCACCCCGCGGCCCAGCACGCTGGAGCCGAGGATGCCGTATTCGCGCGCCTGCTCAATGGCGCGGTTGAGACGGTGGACCGCCAACGGATATTCGGCGCGCACGTAGACGATGGCCTGCTGGGTTCCGGTGACGTACCCGCAGATGATCATGCCTTCCAGGAGGCCGTGGGGGTCGCTTTCGATTTCGTTGCGGTTCATGTAGGCGCCCGGGTCGCCTTCATCGGCATTGCAGATAATGTACTTGGCCGGATCTTTCGCCTTGGCCAGAAACTCCCACTTCAGGCCGGTGGCATAGCCGGCGCCGCCGCGGCCGCGCAGCTTGGCAGCCTTGATCTGCTCGATCACCATCTCCGGACGGCCGTCGATCAGCACCTTGTACAACGCCTGGTAGCCGCCTACGGCGATGTACTCGTCGATATCGTCGGGGCAGATGAGGCCGCAATCGCGCAGGACGATTTTCTTCTGCCCGTGGAAGAACGGAATTTCATGCCAGTGGGGCAGTTCGGGGAAGCCGGCCCCGTAGCGGATGCGCGCGGTGATGTGGTCCCACTCCTCGATCTTGCACCAGGCCAGGTCCGGCGGAATGCGTCCCTGGGCCAGGTCGGCCAGGATGCGGCCGGCATCGGAGGAGTGTACGCGGCGGAGGAGGACCAGCGGCTGGCCGGGAATCCAGACGTTCACCAGCGGCTCCTCCGAGCAGGCGCCGAAGCAGCCCACCGCGGCCAGGCGGATATCCAGGCCGTGGGCCTCAATGGCGTCGGCGAAGGCGCGGTAGACCTCCTCGGCGCCGTTGCCGCGTCCGCAGGTGCCCATTCCGACAGCCACGCGCGGCACCGGGGGCATCAGCTTGGTCATGCCGGCTTCGCGCGCCGTGTTGAACGTGCCGATGTCCGCAATGGGGGTCATTGGTGGGTCTCCTGTCGCAGCGCATCCACCTCGCGGGCCAGCGCGCGCTCATTCAAGTGCCCGCAGATGCGATGGTCGAGTTCCACCACCGGCGCCAGCGCGCACTGCCCGAAGCAGGCCACCGTGCGGATGGTGAACTTGCCGTCGGGCGTGGTGAGGGTCAGCTTATCGGCGCCGCCTTCCTCGGGCGTTTCCCGGATTCCCAATTCCAACCGCAGGCTTTCCAGCAGGTTGCGCGAGCCGCGGGCGTGGCAGGCCGTGCCGCGGCAGATGTAGATGGTGTGGTCGCCCTGGGGTTCCAGGTTGAAGAGTGCATAGAAGGTGGCCACGCTGAAGATCTGCGAGAGCGGCAGATTGGTCTTCGCGGCGATGTAGCGCAGGTCTTCAGAGCAGAGGTACTTGCGCGGGTTATTTTCCTGGACGGCCTCCAGAATGCCGAGCAGCGACCCGGGACGGCCGTTGGCGTGGGCAATCGCGCCGTCGATGAAGGCGCATTTCTCGGGGTCCGGCTGGTGAGCGATTACGGCGATGGGCAAGGTCATGGGGAAGCCTCCAGAGGACCCCCGTGTGCAGCGGGTCGACTACACCATATTATAAGACCTTTAACTACTGAAATTGCGCCCGTGGCTGGCAGACGGGCTGCCAGGGCCGCTCGCCCACAACCGGGCGGCCTGAGGTTTCTGCCACCAAAACGCGGCTCGCAGAGCAGAATCGCCCGGAAAACGTCAGCACTTTACCGGAAAGGATGGCAGGGGCAGGCGTCAGGCCGAAACGCCTCTGCCCAGCCGCGCGCCGCGGCGGTTTCCCAGCGGCTGGAATCCGGCGTTCTCCCCCAAGCTGGCGATCTGTGCCTGAGGGTGACACGCCATCGCTCCCCGAACCGCTGTCGAATCCCTAAAGCACGTGGAAATAGCCGCCGCGCTCCAGCACTTCCACCGGGATGCCGAACAGGCCGGACAGGGTTTGAGCTTCCAGCAGGTCGCGCTTGGGGCCATCGGCATAGACGGCGCCGCCGCGCAGCATCACCACGCGGTCGATTTCGGGGATGATGTCCGGCAGATGGTGGGTGACCATCAGGATGCCGACGCCCGCGGCCGCCAGCTTGCGCAGGATCGCGCGCAGTTCGTGGGTGGCGTGCAGGTCCAGGCTGGTGGTTGGCTCGTCCAGCATGAGCGCCTGCGGATCGTGTACCAGGGCGCGGGCGATCAGGATGCGGCGGGCCTCGCCGGAGGACATTTCGCCGGTGTTGCGCTCGGCCAGGTGGGGAATTTCGAGCAGCTCCATCACCTCGCGGGCCTTATGTTCCATCTCGGCGGTGACGTGGTGGTTGGGCCAGATGCCCACGCTGCCGAAGAAGCCCGAGAGGACGATCTCGAAGCCGGGGTAGTCGCGGGTGCAGAGGGCCATCCAATCGTTCGAGACGATGCCAAGATGGTGGCGGAGGTCGAAGAGATGCCAGCGGTCGCGGCCGAGAATGCGGAGCGACCAGGGTTCCGGTTGGAGGCGCGGGTAGAGTTCGCGCGAGATCACCTTGATGAGCGTCGATTTGCCGCAGCCGTTGGGGCCGAGGATGGCGGCATGCTCGCCCTGGGCGATGCGCAGGGTGACGCGGTCGAGCGCCGTGCGGGCGCCGCGCTGCACGGTGACATTCTGGAAATCGAGCAGAGGAGTGGGCAACCCATATTTTAAACGGACCGCCAGTGGATTTATGCTTAGACATGGCGTGCCCGTGGAGAATCCTGGCGGCGGCCCTGGTGGCGGCGGCAACGGTGGCAGCGCAGGGGTCCGGGCAGGCCGTCCCGCCGGTGCCGGGCGCGCCGCCCGCGCAGACCACCCCGACCACCCCGCCGGGGGACGCCCCTCAAGCCGTTTTCGGCATCACGGTGGTGGACAATACCGGCCTGGAAGGCAAGATCTACCTGATGAAGCCGGGGTCGGACGGGCTGCCCAACTTCAAAAAGATGAAATCGGTGGGGAGCATCTACACCACCATGCTAAACATTCCTTCACGGAGCTTCACCACCGGTTTCCCGGGAATTACCGAGCGGTTCGAGTGGTTCGCGATCGATTATACCGGCCGGTTCTGGATTGAGGACCCCGGCTTCTACCTGTTTGCGCTGCTGTCCGACGATGGCTCGAAGCTGTTCATCGACGGCCATGAGGTGATCGATAACGACGGAATTCATCCGGCCACGACCGTGGAGGGGAGGGTGAAACTGGCGGTCGGGGTGCACCGCATCCGGGTGGAGTATTTCCAGGGGCCGCGCGACCGGCTGGCCCTGGTGTTGGGGGTGGCGCGACCGGGTGGGACCTGGCACGTTTTCAACACCAGCGATTTCCGGCCGCCCAATCCGGACGAGGGAAAACAACCGGCGACGGATGCCAGCGACGGAAAGCGGCGCAAGTAGGGTGAAGCCGCGGTTGCCCGCGATGGGCGGAACGGGCTAGTTCTTGGCTGGCGGCCGTGCGGTGTGCGTCTTCCGGGTCATATCCCCGCTGTGCAGCAGCTTTTCGATCTGCTCGCGCAGGTGCTTCTCCTGCACGTCGTTGGCGAAAAACTGGTCGTCGCCTTCGAACTCCGCGCGGATGGTGCCCTGCCGGTCGATAAATACCAGCGAGGGCACGTGCATGATCAACATGGGATTATGTTGCAGAAAGGCGGCCGACGTGTCGTAAGACACGTAGCCCACCGGGAAGTTGGGCGTGAAAGTCATGATGAAGCCGGGCACCAGCGACGCGGCGCCCTGGTCGATGGCCGCTTCCACAATCTGCAGCCCTTGCGGGCCGAATTCGATCTGAAACTGTTTCAGCAGCCCGGTGGTGTACTGGCAATGCGGGCAGGAAGTCAGAATGAAGGCCAGCAGCACCGCCTTGCCGCGAAAGCTGTCGAGCTGTAACTTTTTGCCGCCGGGGAGACCGATTTCCAGCGCGGGGGCTTTTCGCGGCAGGTCCACGGCGGACGCGGTAGCCGCCATTGTTACCGCCATCGTGGCCGCCGCCAGAAGCATTCCCAACGCTCTCCGCATACTCATATACTCCTCAGTGTAACCCAGGGTCCAGCCCTTCTACGCTGGTGACGATGGCGCCTTTGCGGCGCAGTTCGAAGCGGCCGTCGTCGCCCACGCCATCCACCGCGTCGGCGCTTTCCGAAGTCACCGTGAGCTTCTTCCATTTCTTGGCCAGCACGCCCCGGTAAGCGGTGAAATAGCGCTGGGCGATCTGGTCGCTATCCCATTCGGCGGAGTACAGCAGCACTACGCGCGCGGCCTTCTTGTTCTCGCTCAATTCGAAATTCGACCCGCGCCAGTGCGGGGCGATCTCGGCGGCGGTGGCCGCTCCCGAATATTGTTCCAGCAGAATATGGTGCTCCAGTTCGCCCAGCGAACCGCTCACCAGGCCCTTGTAGCCGTGGGGCAGGTGCGGATCGGGAAGGTCCGGATCGGTGGGCTTGACCCCCTGGAAGTACTTTTCCGGGTGCAGGATCTGCTGGGTGGAAAGCGGCGGTTTCTGGAAAACCTCCGCAAAACTGTATTGGCCGTCGCGCAGAAATACGGCATTCTGGAACAGCATGCCCTTGGTGTAAGGGAAAACCAGGCTCTGGCGCAGGTACAGCGGGGCATTTTCGTAGACCGGGAACTGGCCGCTGGCGTCGCTCGGATTGCTCATCATCTGCACCAGGCCCGGCGAATCCTTGAGCGATTGGCCGTTCTTGCGGGCCAGGTATTCAGCCATCAGCCAGGTGGCCTGGCCCTCCATCACCGCCAGCCGGGCGGTCGACCCGTCGTCACTTTGCCGCCCCTGGCGGATAAATTTGCCCAGGTTGTAATTCTGGTCGGCAAGGGCGTGCGAAAGCTCGTGGGCCAGCACCGGCTCCTGGCTTTCGGAGGGAGTGGTCTCGGTGATGAAGAGCTTCTTCTTGTCGTAATCGTAGAACGCGGCGGCCTGTTCGGTGAGCAGGTCCACGGTATTCTTGGCCAGGTCGAAATCCTGCGGGACCAGGCCGAATTTCTTCAGGGTCAGCTCTTCGGCGCGGATTTCATCGGGCTTGGCCACATCTTTCACGCGTTTTTTGAGGAACTCGTTGATGTTGGCCTTGGAAATGAAGTCGCACGGCACCTTGTGGTGTAGCGGCATGCCCGAAATCTCGGTGAGTTCGTGCGCAATCTCGTTAGCCTCTCCGCAAAGCTGCTTGGCCTGCGGATTCTGCCGCGCCCCCGCGGCGGCGATCCAGAAGAGCGCCAGAAGCGCGAACCGTTTAACCGGCAATGAATTCCCTCCTCACAAAGCGCAGGTGGATCAGACGCCGCCTGCGCCTGCCAACGGGCCCCGCTTTACCAGCATAATGCGCGATACAATAAGGGATCAAACCGAACCTTTAAACCGAGGAGAGTTCTTTTGGCGGAAGACAAACTGTATCAGGCGGAATATCTGGGAAGCGGCACGTTCGTGATCACCAAACCGAAGCGCAAGAAAACCAAGATCCGGCAGAGTCAACTGAAAAATCCACAGCGCGGTTCCCGAAAATAACGGGAAAACAACGGCCGCGGAAGTTTACGGGCGCCGCAGGGGTGGCCGCACGGGGGCAGGCAACGTCCCCGCAGACCGGCGCTCGGTTTCCATGATCCGGAACAATCCTTCCAGCGCGGCCTTCTGGATGACAAAGGCCCCTACGAAACTGCTCAACAGCGTGGCACCAACGATGACGGCTTCCATCAGGTATTCTACCTTCGCTATCTATAGTGCAATTTCGGTGCCATGCATATCACAAATCTAATCCTCCACCCGATTGCGATCTCCGATCCGCCTTTGCGCAGCTCTTACGGGCGGCACGCGCCCTTCGCCCTGCGCACCATTGTGGAGCTGAAAACCGACTCCGGGCTGACCGGCATCAGCGAAACTTACGGCGGCGATGGACCGCTGGCTGGCCTGGAAGCGGTGCGCCAGCGCGTTATCGGCATGGACCCGTTCCAACTGGCCCGGCTGCAACGCGATTTAAATCAGGAAGCCGCCGATGGAGTGGCGGCTGGGGCATATACCGCACCTGGGGGAAGGTCGCAGACCTACCTGGTGCCGGGCGAAAATCCGCTGGACCGGAACGCACGCACTTTCGCCGCCATCGAAATCGCCTGCCTGGATCTGATTGGAAAGGCGGTGGGAAAGCCGGTCTGCGACATCATCGGCGGCCGTTTGCGCGATGCCGTGGCCTTCTCCGCCTACCTTTTCTATAAGCACGGCGGCGACGACCCCTGGGGCGAAGTGCTGGACGCCCCGGCTTGCGTCCGCGAATGCCAACAGATGATTGCCGAATACGGCTTCCGCGAGATCAAGCTGAAAGGCGGCGTGCTGGAACCGGATGTCGAAATTGCCAGCATACGGGCACTCCGGCGGGAGTTCGGCAGTTCTTACCCGCTGCGCATCGACCCCAACTGCGCCTGGAGCGTGGAAACTTCCGTGCGCGTCGGCCGCGAACTGAAGGACGAACTGGCGGGCGGTGGCTACCTGGAAGACCCCTGCGCCACCCTGGAAGGTATGGCCGAAGTCCGCCACCGTCTGCTGGCTGAAAACAACCACACCCCCCAAGCCAGCAACGTGGCGGTAACCTGTTTCGCCGACGTGCCGCGCGCCCGTGTAATGGATGCCGTGCAAATTGTACTCTCCGATCCACACTACTGGGGCGGCTTGCGCCAGTTGCAGCACCTTTCGCATATGACCGAGGTCCTGGGCATGGGAATGTCGATGCATTCCAATTCGCACCTCGGCGTCAGCCTGATGGCCATGACGCACGCCGCGGCCGCCTGCCCGAACCTGACTTATGCCTGCGACACGCACTATCCCTGGCAGACCGCCGAGGATGAAGTGGTGGAAGGCGGCCGCATCCGCTTTGAAAACGGCGCCGTGCGCATTCCCGATAAGCCGGGCCTGGGAGTCGAGCTGGATTACGATCAGGTGGCGCGCGGCCGCGAGCGCTACCACAAGATTCCCTACCGCAAACGGGATGACGAAGCCGAAATGCGCAAGCACGTGGACCCCAACTGGAAGCGCATCCTGCCGCGGTGGTAAAACGGGGCATGGTGGTAAACGCGGAGCGCGAGCGGCGCGAAGAGGACGCCATTCTGGAGGCCCAGCAGCGCGGCGAACCAGGAGCGCAGCCGCCGGGCGCGCCAAAGGCTGGAGGCACTGCGGCAGGCCGAGATCGAATCGGCCCGCGCCGCCGCGGGGCTGTGCGTGCGGTGGGCGCCTGGGATGGATCGCCCGAAGGCTGGGCGCCAGGCGCCACCGCGGTTGCAAAGGCTTCACCGGGTAGCCCACCCCGGCTAGAGCCCTCGGCTAGCCCGCCATCAGCCGATCGTCAGGCTGCTCTCATCGTTAGACAGACCGAAGTGAAGGGTTTGGATGGTGTAGTCGGAACTGCCCGTAGCTTGCAGGTTCAACGCGAGGATAGCGTTCTCGCTGGTAGCCGATAACGGCCAACCGTCCGGCGGATCGTCGAAGGTCAAAGTGAAGTCGTCGGTAAGCGAGCCGGGAGCCCATTGCCAGGTCACTTCGCCCGCGGTGAAGTCTGCGTCCGGCGGGTTGACTATTAGGTCGTCGCTGTCGATGCTCAGGGTGATCACCTGGGGATTGACACCGAGGGTGAAAATTCCGTCGGAGGGCACTGGTTCGACAATCGGGTCGTCAGACCAGCCGTTGGCGATGGTGACGGTGTATTTGAACACCAGGTTGCCGTTGTAGAAACTCGGCAGGTTTACGGTCAGCGGAGTGGTTGGCTGAGACGTCGCACGGACCACCCCGGTGCCGCCCTGGAACGGAGCGAAGCCCGCAAACGCCACCTGAAATGCCACCGGATTATGGTTCAGGGTTGCCGACCAGGAAATGGTGTCGCCATTGTTTGGCCGCAGGCTGGATGCGTCCGAAATGCCGTTGGCGGTGTAGGTGAAGTTGCCGTTGTTGTCGACGGCGACTTTGACCAGATAGTTAACCGGGGCCGGCCTGGGGCCTTTTGTCTTGGGGGTTCCTCGTTTCGTGGCCATATTGTCCTCGATGAAGTAGTTAGATGGGTGGGACTGCACACGCGAGCGGCGCCGCCCGCAAACGAGCCAGATCGGGGTCCCGGCGTGCTTCCTGGCGGGGATAGCCTTTTCCGAATGCCTGGGTCAACAGATCCAACGCGCGCGAGCACTCACCCGCCAGTCCGTACGCCTTCCCAGCATAGTACAGCGTATTCATGCTTTTGCCCAGCCGTACCGCTTTGCCCGCCAGTTCCACGGCCAGCGGTTTCTGCCCGGCCTTGGCGGCGAACCCGGCCATGGCGGCCAGCAGATCCGGATTGGAGGGGTTGATGGCCAGCAGTTTGTCGCCCGCCTGGAGAGCCTGCCGATAGGCGTCCACCGCCTCCGCGCTTTTGCCGCCCTGGGCCAGGGTGTCCGCGAGGTTGCCCCAGGCAATCGGGCTGGCGGGCTGCAGGCTGACGGCCCGGCGGCAATCGGCGGTGGCGGCATCCATTGAGCGCTGGTCGAACTCCACGGCGCAGCGGTTGGAGAAAGCCGTGCCCGTGGGCTTCAGCTCAATCGAGCGGGTGTACTCGCGCTGCGCCTCGTCGAGGCGGTCCAGATGATAGAACAGGGTGCCGAGGGTGGTGTGGCCATCGGCATAGTCGGGCGCCAGCTTGGTAACAATGGTCAGGGCATCTTCGGATTGCTTCCACTTACCCTGCGACATATAGAAGATGCCTAAGTTGGTATAAGCCGGGAAGTAGCTGGGACGCAGACGGATAGCCTCCTGGTAAGTGGCCTCGGCTTCGGGAAATCGTTTGGCGCTTTCGTAGGCTCCGGCGAGCTGCAGCAGGGCTACCTCGTCGCCGGGGTTGTGGGCCAGCCCCAGGCGCAGCTCGCGAATGGCCGCCTCGGTTTCGCCGGTAGCCCGCAGAATCCGCCCGCGCATCACCGGAATGCCGGGGTCGCTTTCGTCGATATCGGCGGCGCGGCGCAAGGCCTGGTCCGCCTTGGCCAGCCATTCCTCCTGCTTGGTGGCGCTGTACATGCGGAAACAGGCCTCGCTCAGGGCCGTCAGGGCGGGAGCGTAATCCGGCGTGGCGGTGGTGATGCGCTCCAATTCCGAAATCGCCAGCTTCAGGTTGTCGTCTCGGTCGTAGTGCCGCAGATGCCCGCGCGCCACCACAAACTGCGCGTAGTTGGAGGGCGCGGCTTTGGCGGCCTGCGCCGCGGTACGCCCGCGCACGGCCAGCACGGCCACCAGCGCCGAGATGAGGTTCGGCTCCAGCGCGCCCGGATCGCGATCCTCCACGCGAATCGTGCGGGAAGCCAGCAAGTGCGGTTGGGCGGCATCGGAAGCGGCGATGGTGATCAGCCAGCCGGGCGGGTCGGGCGTTCGTTGCACCGTCCCGCCAATCGCCAGGTTGGCATGGAAAGTACGTCCCGCGTCGGCCACCGTCTGGACGCCAAACCGCCGCACGTCGGTGGAGGGCACCACCCACAGCGTATCGGGAAAGATGTCCCGCCGCGTCAGCAGGCCCGCCACCACTTCGGCTAGGCCGTCTCCAAAGGCCGTGCCCTCCGGTTGCACGCTGAGGCTTTCGAACGGCAGCACCACCACCTGGCGCGTCTGCGCCTTTCCGCCGCCCGACCGGCTGGCCAACCAGGCCACCACCGCCAACGCCAGAACCGCCAGCATGATCGCGCCCGGCGCGACCAGGCGGTGAGGCCGTTCCAGGGCGCGAGAGACGGCCGTGCCGCTGGCGGCAGCCGTCTGGCACTCTCGCAAGGCGGCAATCGCCTCATCGGCCGAAGCGTAGCGCGCGGCGCGATCCTTGGCGAGCAGTTTTTGCACGATGGCGTCCAGGCGCGGCGGCACCGCGGGCGCGATGCTGGACGGAGGCGGCGGTTCGGAGGAGACCACTTCCAGCAGCACCCCGACCGACGATGCTCCCGGAAAGGCGCGCCGCCCGGTGAGGCATTCGTAGAGCACGGCGCCCAGCGCGAACAGGTCCGAGCGCGCATCCACCGGCTGCCCGCGGGCCTGCTCCGGCGACATATACGACGGCGTCCCCAGCAGCCGGCCGTCCATCGTGCGGGTTGCTTCGGGGTCGTCCGCCGCCACTTTGGCGAGGCCGAAATCCACCAGCTTGGCCGCGCCCTTGCTGGTGAGCATGATGTTATTGGGCTTCAGGTCGCGGTGCAAAATGCCATGGCTGTGGGCCTCGGCGAGGGCCGAGGCGATCTCGATGCCCAGGCGAACGGTCTCTTCCACCAGCCGCGGCCCACGCAAGGGCTTGCCATCGACATACTCCATCACCAGGTAGTCCGGCCCGATGTCGTAGAGATGGCAGATGTGGGGATGATTGAGCGCCGCGATGGTGCGCGCCTCGTGTTCAAACCCCGCCGGACGCGGACCGGTGAGCCGCTTCACCGCCACGATGCGGCCCAGGCGGGTGTCGCGCGCCTTCCAGACCTCGCCGAAACCGCCGGCGCCGAGCGGGGCGAGAATCTCGTAGGGTCCCAGACGGTCGCCCACACTTAGCGGCATAAAGCGTGGACTACATTCTAGCAACCCCGTACCGGCTGCACCCGGCGTGCGTGGTACGATGTGAGGGTTGTGGCGCCTCCTACTCCGCCCGCTCCGCCGCCTGCCCCCTTGCCGCCCGCATGCACCCAGTGCACCAGCACCCTGCAATTAGCGGCGCCCGGCAGCCTCCCGGTGAAGCTGGCTTACTCGCTGTCGCGCTCGGCCAGCGGCATCCTGCGGATCGATTACGCGGTGACTTCCGTGATCACCAACCCAGCCACCCTGGAGGTGACCGTGCTGGATCACCTGAAGAAGGAATTCAAGACCATCGTGATGCCCAAGGCCCCGGCGTTGCCCGCGGTCCCCGCGTTACCGGGTGTCCCCGGCATGCCGGCGCTTCCCGCAGCGGCGGCGGCCGCCATGGTGGCGGTGGATTTGGGCATCCGGATCATCGCCGGCCAGCAGGTGCAGGGCACCCAATATACGCTGCCGCCGCTCACCCCTCCTAAACCGCCGCAACTGCAGATCCCCGGCATGCCGCCGCCTCCCCCGCTGCCCAAACCGATGGTGGCGGAGATTTGGCTGAGCACCCAACTGCTGCTCCCGGTGCTGACGCGGATCGTGGGAGGCTTCGGCCAGCAAATGTGCCACTGCGTGAATGCGGTGCCCGGAGAGCCGCCGCCCTCCACCTTCCAGATACCGCCGGATTACAAGCCCGCCGGAACATCGCCGCCCGCCATGCCCCAAGCTCCTGCCATGCCGCAGATGCCCGGCATGCCGAAACCTCCTGCCATGCCCCAAGCACCCGCCATGCCCCAAGCACCGGCCATGCCCGCGGCCCCGGCAGTTCCCCAGGCACCCGCCGCTCCGCAGGCCCCCGCCGCGCCGCAAGCGCCGGCCATGCCGCAGATGCCCAAGCCGCCGAAGCCGTCCTTATTCTAAGCCGTGCCGCCGCCGGCCACAGACCGGAAAAATCTCCGCGCGCCCCTCCGCAGATGCCCGGCATGCCGAACCCGCGCGCCCCTCCGCTAGCGCCGGCCATGCCCGCCGCATCCGCGGTGCCGGCCGTGCCCCAGGCACCTGCCATGCCGTAAGCCCCCGCGATGCCGCAGGCGCCCGCCATGCCGCAGATGCCCTCCATGCCGAACCCGCGCGCCGCTCCGCTAGCGCCGGCCAGCCCCCCGTTTACTTCCCCAGCCGGAGCGTTCCGAAGGCTTCCGGCACATGAAAGCTGCTTTGTCCGGTAGGCTGCCAGGTGAGCATCTTCCGATCCGCCCGCGGACCCTGCGCGCGAAAGAAATTGATTCGCAGCGTATTGCCCGCCGCGGCCGGCCGCGGATCCACCGACGCGTACGGAATCCGCATCACGCCGTACCAGACCTTGGCCGCCCGGTCGATGCGCGCGGCCACCTGGAACCCCGAATTCCACTTCCAGCCGTCTTCGTGGTGCGGCGAATCGAGGTTGATGTCCAGGTCGACCCACTCGCCTTGCGGAGAAATCTCGAATTCCTTGTACCGCCGGATGTTCTGGAAGTCGGAGCCGATGAAAGTCTCCGCCACGTCCCAATTCCAAAGCTGGTTGGTCTCCGCCGACGTCGTGGGGTCGGGCTTCAGATTGAGCTGCTCATACGGGCAGATAAACAGAAAGTAGAGATTCCGCGCCGTCCATCGCGACCGCACTTCCGACTGATAACCCGGCACTGAGTGGCCGCGGCTGTCGTTCACCAGAAAAACCGCCGGAGCGCCGCGCCAGAAAGCCGAGCCGGGGTTGGTATCGGGAGCGGCATCGCGCGCAGAGTGTTTGCTCACGACCTCCGCGGGCGAGGCGGCCCGCGCGGGGCCATCGGCCACCAGGGCCAGCCCGGCCGCGGCCATGCCAATCAACAGCGACACAGTCAGGGCGCGCATGGCGTACCTCCATTATGCGGGCAGCGCCAGCAGGCGCGCGGCGTTTTCCCAGTAGATTTTCCGCAGAACCGGCTCCGGCAATCCAACGCCGTAAATGCGCCACCGGCCCTGCGGAGGGACCGCCGCCGGGGCGTAATCGAAATACTCATCCTCGGTTTCCAGGAAGCGGTAGTAGATTTCGTAGAGCGCATCGCCGAAGGTCTGCTGCGGCGTGTTGAGACTGGCGCTGGCATCCGTGCCGAACACAATCCGGTCCTGGTATCTATCGAAAAACCGGCGCGCCATGCGCGGCTGGCGGCCCAGTTCTCCAATGCGGGCGGCGATATCCACGTGCATGTTGGGATGGCTGTCCATGCATTCCGAAACGTAGGGCAGGTCCTCCGCATCGGCCACGTGGAGGCAGACAAACTGCGTCCGCGGATGGCGCCGCATCACCGCGCGGCGGGCCTCCTGAAGCTCGCGATTGGAGGGAAAATCGCGCCCATGGAATGACCAGTCGGGGTGGGCGTGCAGTTCCTCCCAGCGCTCGTTGAAGCGGTCGATAGGGAGGAAGAACGCCTCGGGGTCGGAGGTGTGGATGGCCACCGGCATCTCCGCCGCGCCGGCCGCCTCCCACATCGGGTCGAAGCGCGGATCGTCGATGCGCACCAGCCGGTTGGATCCCTTCTCGCGCAGAAACAGCCCCAGGGTCTTCAGGACTTTCAGCCCCCTGGCGCCGGCCTGGTGCGCGGCGGCGATCTGCGCGGCCTGCCATTGCGGGTAGTCCGCATCCGAAGCCCGCGCCCACGCCGGTTCGGTGAACACCACGAAGCGCCCGGGGTGGCCGGCCGATAACCCGCCGATGGCGTCGCGCAGCCCCTCGCCGTAGCTGCCCGTCAGGTCCACCATGGTGCGGATGTTCTTGCGGTCCATCACCGACAGGCATTCGGCCGGCTTCATGTGGAATTGGATTTTGCCCGAGGCGCTGCCGCTGGTGATATGCGTATGGAAGTCGATGACCGGAAACCGCGCGCGCGGCACCTGCGTGGCTGGAGCGTGCAGCATGCTCTTGGGCGCGTACTGTTCCAGCGGAATGCCGGCGTCCTCGGCGGGCGAGGGATCGCGGCCCTGCGGAGCAGCCGCCGCTTGGGCCCGCGCGCCGGCGCACTCCGCGGCAAGCGCCGCCGCCCCCAGGTTCAGCCAGTCTCTGCGGTTCACGGTGGTTTCCAGGAGGGCCAGTGTATCGCCGGTGCGCAGTGGTGTCAACGGCCGCAGTGCCGGCGACCGATCCAGGAAAGCCTCGCCGACACGGAACGCCACGACCCACCCGCGACGCCCGGATTATGCCGAGCGCACCCAAGACGTGAGAGCCTCCCCGCTGCCGCACACCCGCGGCACGCGGCACAATCCGGCAATCGGAATAAGGCCGGTTATGTCCCGTTCTGGGAAGCTTCGGGCGGATTACGCGACCCGGAGAAAGCTCGGATCTGGTGCGCACGGTTGCCGCCAACCTGCCAAATGCGGCTATCGCCAGGCGGTGCAGCACCCCTACCGGTTCCGCGCCTCCGCCGTCCCCTTCTCATGATGCGGCTTCTTCCCGCTCTCCGCCCAGATCGCCTTGATGGTTTCCTCCTGGTTGAATCCCTGCGGGCAGGCCGGGCTCCGCGTATCGGCGATATACGTGCGGATTCTGGCACCCGTCTGCGGGTCCGTCGGACCATTCGTGATCATGCGGAATCCGGGCATCTCCAGGAAGCCGTTGGGGTCGTTTTCCTTCAGCCAGTTGGTGGCGTAGCGCAGCCACTCGTTGCGATACGCCTCCGGCTGCTGGGCAAACCACGAAATCTCGTCATAGCCCCAAACGAAAATGTTGGCCCGCTGCGCCTGCGAAGCCTGGCCGGGTGTGCGCGTCCCTCCGAAATTATCGAACTCCACCAGGTAGGGGAGGTGGGCGCATTTCCAGCCGCTGGGCGCGATGCCCCCGTTGCTGCGGCCATACAGCGAGTTCGAGTAGCCCACTTGCAGAATGGCCTTGCCGGGAGATCCCGCCACCTCCTTGGGACGCAGCGGAAACGCGTGGAAGTCCAGCAGCAGTTTGCCATCCACCACCGGCCCGCCTTTGGGCACGTGGGCATCGCAGATCAGGTAGTGGCGGCGGGCCTTGCGGGCCGCATAGCCGCGCACGTGCTGCAAAAGGTCCGCCCAATCGTGGTACCCCGTGTCTTCCTTACCCACCAGGTCGAGCTGCCCGAAATGAATCGCCTCCATCCCGATGTTCATATAGGACGCGGCCAGAAAGAAGAACCACATCTTGGTCTCGGGTTGGCGGATGTCGGGCACCGAAGACCCCCTCCGCCAATGGTCCACATAGGTTCCATCCGGAAACAGCATCTTGGCATAGTCGAAGTTGCGGGTTTGCGCGGGCAGCCCGAACTCCTGGAACACCCAGTCCGGAACGGGCACCTTGCCCACGTCCTGGGTCACAATCTCGAACACCGCCGCCTGCACCACCGCGTCCGGGTCGTTCTGGTGGATGCGCTCCGCCAGGTCGCGGCCCCACGCCAGAAACTTCGGGTCGGCAATGCGCGATTCGTTGCCCCACAAATAGAAGGTCCGGCCGATGAATTTGGCGCCGGTATTCTTCAGCATGCGGAGTTCGTCGTCCAGAGTGGCGGGCGACCGGTCCAGCTCCATCATGGTGATCGAGTGGGAAAGGTAACTCTCCAGAACGCTGCGAGAGATTTTACCGTCGAAGCGATAGTTGGCCTTGCCGAGCAGTCCGTGAACCTCACCGGAGAGCAGCAGCACGCAGAGGCACCAGGCGATGCGCCCACATTTCCGATTCATAGCCTACCGTCCTTTCTCCGCCGCTCAGGAAACCGGCAGGGGCACGAGCTTCCCTTCCCGAACCAGCCACGCGACGGACTCCTGCACCGCCCCAAGCGAGCTATACCGCGGCTGGTAACCGAGCCGCCCGCGCGCCTTCTCGATGCTGCAGTGTGGCGAGTGCATAATGTGATCCCTGGTGATGCGCGCATCCTTTTCGGACTGGCGCGCCCGCCATTCCTCCCATGGCAGAAAGCCCAGCCGCGGCTCCCGTCCAAACCACGCCGCCATGCGCTCCGCGTACCCGCGCAGAGTCAGCGCCGCCGGCGAGACTACGTGAAAACTTTCGCCGATGGCGGCTTCGCGATGCTCCACCGCCCCCACGAAAGCCGCCGCCACGTCGGACGCGTGCAC
>DATJRE010000270.1:0-27754 GCA_035505095.1 Bryobacteraceae bacterium
TGCTCGCTCGCTGAGCGCAGCCCGCTTCGTAGAGTACGTACCGGCGCCTGAACTGATCAGAGGCCTTAAAGTCCGGTTGAGATGCGTATTTGAGCTTTCGGAAGGCGACCGGCAGCGGCAGGTTCTCTTTGACGGGGAGAATTAGTCGTTGTCGGGCGGGTTATGGAACCGGTTCCAATGTCCCGGCGCCTTGAGCGCCGCAAACCAGAGAAATCGACCAGAAAGAGCCAACGATCAACAATCCGCAGCCGCGAAGCGCCCCCGATCCCCGCATTGCAAGCCGCACCCCTACCCTCAGCGTCGCACCCGCGTGATCCCTCGCCCATACCCCATCTCACATCGCCAGTTTCCCGTGGTACATCAAGTCCTTCACCCGGAACTGCACCTCGCGTTCCGGAAAGCTGATCCCCGCCAGGTACAGCCGAAAGTCGACGTTCTTGTCGGTGGCCTGCACCTGCCGCGGAAACACCAGCCGCAGCACCGGGTCCGCCGGCATGGGCGGGAAATACCCGATGATCTGATACGTCTTGTGCCCCACGATCATCACCGATTCCTGCTCCATACTGTGCAACTCGTCAGGCTTGCCCAACCCGCCGCGCGCCGGATAGGGGATCGCCAGCACGATGGCCTTCTCGCGGTTATCGCTGATGTACGTGGCGTAGTCGGGGTCCGGCTCCGGGAGCGGGTCCTTCGCCCGCAGCCGCAGTTCCTCCTCGGCGTCCTCCACCGGCCCGGCCGTGGCCAGGTAGACCAGCACTTCCGGCGAGGGGCCGGTAGTCTGTGCCCACGGGCTGTTGTGCAGCATCTCGTCGATCTCCAGGTCGGTCCATCTCTCCGGTGGCTTCGTTTCCCAAAAGGGTTGCGCCAAAAAGAACAGCAGAGGCAGCAGCGCGTGCATGATGTAACATTATGCACGCCGGGAGGTGCAGGGTGGAAGAGGTGTGGGGTGGAAGAGCCGGATTGGCTTCGTTCAGTTGCCGTGCCCGTTCCGATTGCGGCTGAGGGCGTCGATCAGCCCCTGCAATTTGGTCTCGGTGATGGCCTGCTTGGCGGCCAAGTCTCGAATCGCCTGATCAGTCAGCGCTTGCGAGGCGTTCAGTTTTTCCAGGCTTTCGGTGGTCCGCAACTGGATCGCTGCCATCTGCGCGATCATCCCGGCAATCTTGGCGAACTCGGCCTCGTGCTTGGCGAACTCGGCCTCGTGCTTGGCGAACTGAACCTCAGTCTTCGCCTGCTGATCGAGGATAAACTCCATGACCTTCTCGACATCCATCGTCCTTCAACGTAACACAGACCCCGCCCGTCCTCCCGCCTCTCACTCCTCGCCCTCGCCTCCCCGCGCCCGCCCCCACAGGCGGATAATAAAGGACACATGCTGTTGATCCGCCGCGGCGAAACGCGAGACCTGACCGAGGTGGCAGCCATCCAAGCCGGCAGCCCGGAAGCCTCCGCCTGGGAGGTAGGCTCCTACCTGGAGCACGATTTCCGGGTGGCCGCCGACGCCGGCCGGATCGCCGGCTTCCTCGTGGCACGTGCCGTCGCGCCCGAGGAACGCGAGTTGCTGAACCTCGCCGTAGCTCCACTCGACCGCCGCCGGGGCGTGGCCCGCGCACTCGTCCAAGCCTTTCTGCGGGACTCCCCGGGCGCCGTTTTCCTGGAGGTCCGGGAGTCCAATCGGGGCGCCCGGAACCTCTATAAGTCTATGGGATTTCATGAGGTTAGCCTAAGACGAAAGTATTACGAGAACCCCCCCGAAGCGGCTATTGTCATGAAGTTTCATTCATGTTAAGGTGGCGAGTAGACGGTGATGCCGTCTTCGACCAAATCACGAACGAGATTACCCACCGAGCCTTCTTCCGTACCGACCGACTCGGCGCGGCAACCTCACTGGGAGGAATTGCCCAATATGGAACGGAACGCACAGGAAGAGTTGAAAGCGCACCTGATGGCTACCAACGATGAGTTTCGTAGACTCGCCGGTGAGCACGCGGAATACGCTCATAAGCTGGATAGTCTGGAATCTCTCCCTCACCTCACCTATGAGGAACAGATGGAAGAGACGAGGCTCAAGAAGTTGAAGCTGCGGGTGAAGGATCAGATGGAAGCGATCGTGAGCCAGTACCGCTCACAACAGGTCGCCTGACATCAGGTGCGCTGAAGGTTTAGGGGAATGCCCGGTCAGCTTCGGTTGACCGGGCTTTTGATTTTTCAGGCAGCCTTTAAGCCCATGCAACCGGACGAAGAACCCGTAGCCATCCCCATCACCGATGTCTTCGACCTGCACACCGTTCCGCCGCGCGACGTGAAGTGGGTGGTCGAAGAGTACCTCCTGGAAGCTCGCCGCCTCGGTTTCCGGGCCCTCCGCATCATTCACGGCCGCGGCATCGGCGTGCAGCGCGAAATCGTCCGCCAAGTTCTGGCGCGCACCGATTTCGTGGCGGATTTCCGGGACGCTCCCGGCGAAGCTGGCGGTTGGGGCGCCACCATCGTGACCCTGCGTTGACCCATCTGCCCCGAATTCCACCGGCGCCATCCGTACGAAATCGTACAGCCGCTGGTACCCCCATTCCGCTTTCACCGCCACAGATACCTTTAGTATTTGCAACTTACGCGGGTTTGGACAAATAATGATGGGGCATGTGTAGAGCATGGTTTGGGCACACAATGGGGGCGGCACGGGGAAAGCGTATTCGCAGCGGCGCAGTTTTCTTCCCGGCGCTGGCAGGAATCCTGCTCCTCGCCGGCGTGGCCGCCGCGCAGACCACCAGCAGCGTTTCGTTTACCATCGTCAATAACTATCCGGTCAGCCTCACCTCCACGGCCGCGCCGTATGAGGTGTCGCCGCAAAGCACGCCCACCGGCCAACCCTACTCGGTAACCATCACCCAGGGCACCGGCGGCGCCTGGCTCACCACCACCGCCACCCAGGGAACCACCGGCAGCACCAGTTTCACCCTGGCCGTCAGCGCCACCGCGAATACTCTGGGTCCGGGGCAGTATACGTCTACCGTCACAGTCAGCGTCGGCCCTCCCACCGCCGCGCCCACCAGCATCGACACCATCGATGTCACTTTGATCGTGGATGCGGAGGCCAGCCTCACCGTGACCGGTACTCCGGCTCTGGTCAGCGGCGGCTTCACCCTGGGTCCGCATTACCAGGAGTTCACCACCCCCGGCACCCAGGTCTTGAACCTCGCCACGGTGTCTTCTTCCGCCGGCGCCCCCGCCACGCCCGCCACCGGCACCATTACCAATGCACCCAACGCCAACACGCCCGCCGCGCTGCTGACGGCCTCCAGCGGCACGTTCGCTACCACCGGAACCACCACCACCGTGCCCGTGTCGTTCTCCTATAGCGCGGCGGTGGCCAACAAACTCGCGCCTGGAACCTATGGCGGCACGGTAACCGTAACCGTCACCCAGAGCGGCGTCAGCACAGCCCCGCAGTCCGTGGCCATTCCGTGGACCCTGGTCATCGAGCCCGAACCCACCATTACCCCCACGCCGTCCTCCCTTGCTCTGAACGTCCCGGCCACCGGCAGCGGCACCGCCACCATCGCCGTCACCGCCAGCCAGGGCATTCCGATTACGGCATCGGCCAGTTCCACAGGCGGTTGGCTGACCGTGACCTCCGCTCCCGCTACCGCCAACACCAGCAGCCCCATCTCGATCACCGCCAATTCCGCCGGCTTGGCGGTTGGCGGCTACACCGGCAGCGTCACCATTACCTCCGCGTCCGCCTCCAACAGCCCGGTGACCGTCCCAGTGACTTTGACCGTGCTCGCGCCGGCCATCTCCAGCCTGTCCCCATCAACCGTCGTGGCCGGGTCGGCGGGATTCACCCTCATCGTCAGCGGGTCGAATTTCGTGACCAATTCGCAGATCGTCTTCGGCGGAACGCCCCTCGCCACCACTTTCGTGAATTCCGGAAGCCTCACCGCCGCCGTCAGCGCCAGCCAGGTTGCCACCGTGGGAGCCGTCTCTGTAACGGTCGTCAACAACGGCCAGCCCAGCGCCACCTCCAGCCCGGCCACCTTCACGGTTTCCTCCACCACCACCACCCCCACCATTACGCCGCCGCTCCAATCCTCGCTGTTGACCGCCACCAGCCCGACACTCGGCAACGCCATCACCAGCGGCACCAACATCACCGGCTTCAAGCTCTACATCAACGGCAGCTTCAATACGGACGTCGCCCACACCGTGGTGTGGACGAACACCGCCACCAACGTCACCACCACCTTCACCGCCAATAGCGAGTCCGGCGGCATCCTGAGCATCTCCCCCACGCAAATCATCGTGGAGATTCCCAGCTCTCTGTTCAGCGCGCTGGTGACCGCCCCGCAAACCGTCAACGTCACTGTGACCGAGCAGTTCATCACCAGCAACGCGCCCCCGCCGCCGGTCCTTTCGAATGCCGCTCCGTTCACCATCAACCCGCCCCTGACCTCGCTCGGTCCGGTTCTCCCCACGGGCACCGTCGGCACCCCCTATTCCACTGCCCTGTTCACCGGAGGAACTCCGCCGTTCACCGCCAGCCTGGCTCAAGGCTCGGTGCTGCCGCCGGGTCTCGCGCTCGCCTCCAACGGCCAGACCTTATCGGGAACGCCCTCCACCGCCGGCGGCTACACCTTCACTCCGCAATTCGTGGATGCCTGGGGCAATACGCTGTCGCCCACCGATAGCCTGCAGGTGATTGTGGCGGTTACGCCCGTGATCACCAGCCTCGTGCCGCCTTACGCGCTGGCCGGCGGTACGGGCTTTACCCTCACCGTCAACGGGTCGGGTTTCGTGAGCGGTGCGCAGATCGTCTTCGGCGGCGCCGCGCTAGCCACCACTTTCGTCAGTGCCGGCAGCCTGACCGCCCCGGTCCCCGCCAGCGCCATCGCCAAAGCCGGACCCATCAGCGTCACCGTGGTGAACCCCAGCGGCATCGCCTCCGCGCCGGTCACCTTTACGTCAGTCAGCAAGCTCACCATCCTGACCCCCTCGCTGCCCGCCGGCCAGACCGGCGCGCCTTACTCCTTCACCCTCTCGGCTACTGGAGGGCTGACGCCGTATACCTGGTCGGTCACCGGCCTGCCCAGTTCTCTCACCCTGAACCCTTCCACCGGCGTCATCACCGGCACATGGAATGCGGCCGGCAATTACACCGTGACCATCACGGTAAACGACAGCAGCGGGCAGACGGCCTCTTCGCAGTTCTCCACCAGCATCACCACGCCGCCGATTCCGTTGCAGATCATCACGGCATCTCCGCTGCCCCAAGCCACCGTGGGCGTGGGTTACGGAGCCACCATCTTCGCCAACGGCGGCACCGCGCCCTACAACTTCTCCTTCACCGGCACGCCACCGCCAGGGCTGGCGTTTACCGGCGGAGCCTCCAACGCAGCCATCAGCGGCACCCCCACCACCGCCGGCCAGTACAGTTTCACCGTCACGGTGACCGATTCCGCCAACGGCTCGGCCTCCAAGGCATTCGTGTTGGTGGTGGCGCCAGCGGCGTTGACGCTCACCGGCACAGTCAGCGATTCGACCGTCGGCGCTGCCCTGAGCGACCAGTTCAGCGCCACCGGCGGCGTGCCGCCATACTTCTTCACCGCCAGCGGATCGCTGCCCACCGGAACCACCTTCAATAGCGTGGGCGCCCTTGCGGGTACGCTCACCGCCGTGGGCACTTTCACTTTCACGGTGACGGTGACCGATAGCGTGCAATCCACGGTCAGCAAGTCGTTCACCATCCACGTCACGGTGGCCGCTCTGACCATCACCACCGCCAGCCTGCCGAATGGACAGGTAGGAGTGGCTTACAGCGCCTCGGTGGCGGCTACCGGCGGCGTGCCGCCGTATACCTGGTCGATCGGCGGATTGCCTGCAGGCGTCAGCGGCTCGGCCAGCGGAGCCATCGGCGGAACTCCCACCACGGCCGGACCGTACAGCGTCTCGGTGACCGTGACCGATTCCGCCGGCGCCAAAGCCAGCCAGAGCTACACCGTGACCATCAGCGCGCCGTCGCTTGTGGTGACCACCACCTCGCTGCCCGGCGGCACGGTAGGGGCGGCCTACTCGGCGGCATTGGCGGCCTCGGGCGGCGTGCAGCCGTACACCTGGACCGCCACCGGATTGCCGGCTGGCCTCTCGGTTTCGGCTACCGGCGCGATCACCGGCACGCCCACCGCCGCCGGCACCTCCACCGTGGGAGTTACCGTGACGGACTCCAAGGGCACCACCGCTTCGGCAAGCTTCACCGTGACCATCACGACGGCGCCGCTGACGATCACCACAGCATCGCTCTCGGGCGGCGTGGTGGGCACCGCGGTGTCAGTAGCCTTGGGGGCCTCGGGCGGCGTGCCCCCGTATACGTGGGCGGTAACCGGGCTGCCGGCCGGAGTGACGGTCTCAGCGAGCGGAGCAATCTCGGGAACGCCGACCGCGCCGGGCAGTTTCACCGTGACGGTGAAGGTGACCGATAGCGCCGGGAATACCGCCAGCGCCAGCCTCTCCTGGACCATCGCCCTGCCCTCGGCGCCGCCGCTGACCTTCTCGGGCTTGCCCACCAGTACCACTTCGGCCAGCCAATCGACTTTGCAGGCCGTTCTGGGCAGCGCCTATCCGGTGGACGTGACGGTCACCCTCACCCTGACGTTCACTCCCACTTCGGGCGTGGACGATCCGTCGGTGCAGTTCTCCACCGGCGGCCGCACGGCAACCATTACCGTACCGGCGGGCCAGACGGCGGGCGCCACCACCGTGGGAGTGCAAACCGGGACGGTGGCCGGCGCGATCACGATTACCGCGCAGTTGACCGCGGCGGGCCAGAACGTGACGCCGTCGCCCGCGCCCAGCACCACGATCCAAATCGCAGCGGCCGTTCCGGTGATCACCAGCGTCACCGCAGCCGCCACCAGTACCGGCTTCACCGTGACGGTGATGGGCTACTCCAACACCCGCGACGTTTCGCAGGGCGTCTTCGTCTTCACCGCCGCCAGCGGCGCCAACCTGCAGACAGGCCAGTTGACCGTGACCCTGAGTTCGGCGTTCAGCGCCTGGTGGGGAAGTTCCGCCGCCGCGCCCTACGGCGGCCAGTTCACCCTGACGCAGCCCTTCACGGTGACCGGCAGCCAGCAGGCCGTGACCTCCGTGGCCGTCACCCTCACCAACAGCGTCGGCACGTCCAAGTCGGTAAGCGCCACCGTCCCTTAGGCAGCGGCCACTCACCAACAGCGCCGGCAAGTGCCACCGTTCCGCCCGCGGCGTGATGTCCGCCGCGGCAACTCCCACCAACAACGCCGGCAACTTCAAATCGGCAAGCGCCACCCCTCCGCCTGCGGCGTGATGTCCGCCGCGGCGACTCCCACCACCAGCGCCGGCAGCTCCAAATCGGTGCGCGCCACCGTTCCGCCGGGCACTCTGCGGCGGCCAGACGACCTTGCCCGTCACCCTCACCAACAGCTCGCGCGAAAACGGGCGGCCGCCACGGTTCCATAGCGCGGCGCAAATGCGGGTGTACGGGCGAAGGCGCACCGAATGCCTCGAAACCCAGTTCATCGCCGCGATCCGCGCGCTACCTGCTAGACTCAGATTTTCGCGAATCATGGCGGCCATTCCGGAATCCGCGGCGCGGTTCATGGCGGGGGTCATTGAGCGTGCCCGCAAGCTGAAAAAGACCATCGCCTTTCCCGAGGGAGACGACCCCCGCGTGGTGGAGGCCGCCGCGCGGCTGGCGCGCGAGGGCGTCGCCAGACCCGTGCTGCTGGGCAAACCGCCAGCCCCTGCGCCGGATGGCGTGCGCTTCCTCGACCCGGCCACTTCGCCGCTGACCGCGAAGTACGCGGCCCTGTATTACGAACGGCGCCGGGCCAAGGGGATCACCCAGGTGGAAGCGGCGAACATCGCCCGCAAGCCGCTCTACTTCGCCTCGTTGATGGTGGCCGCGGGCGATGCCGATGGCAGTTTGGGCGGAGCCGTCAACAGCACTGCCGAAACCGTGCGGGCGGCGCTGCATTCGGTGGGGCCCGATCCGCGCGCGCGCCTGGTGTCGAGCGTCTTCATCATGGCGCTGCCGGATCGCTCTCTGGGGCATGAGGGCCTGATCGCCTTCGCCGACTGCGCCATAGTGATCGACCCCACGCCCACCGAACTCGCCGATATCGCCATCGCCACGGCCGAAAGCACCCGCACCCTGATGAACACTGAGCCGCTTGTGGCGCTGCTGAGTTTTTCCACTAAGGGCAGCGGCAAGCACAAGGAGGTGGACAAGGTGGTGGAGGCGCTGCGCGTGATTCAGGCGCGCGCGCCGGAACTGAAAGTGGATGGCGAACTGCAAGCCGATGCGGCGGTGTCGGCGGCAGTAGGCGCGTCCAAGGCGCCGGGGTCGCCGGTGGCCGGGCGCGCCAACACGCTGGTATTTCCCAACCTGGCGTCGGCCAACATCGGTTACAAGCTGGTGGAGCGGCTGGGAGGAGCGGTGGCCATCGGCCCGTTCCTGCAAGGGTTGGCCAAGCCGGCCAACGACCTTTCGCGCGGCTGCTCGGCGGACGACATCTTCAACGCCGCCGCGGTGACCGCCATGCAATCGGAGCGAGGCTGATGTTACCGTTTCGCATTGTGTACTCGGAACGCTACGACCTGGACCTGGGCGAGCATGTGTTTCCATCCAAGAAATACAAGTGGCTGCACGACCGGATGGTGCGCACGCGCTTCGCGACGGCCGAGGATTTTGTGGAGCCGCAGCCGGCCACGGACGACGATATCCTGCTGGTGCACGAGGCCGGCTGGGTCAACCGGCTGGCGACCGGCACGCTGAGCTACCAGGAAATCCTGCAACTGGAGATTCCCTACTCGCGGCGCATGGTGGAGGCCTTCTGGCTGGCGGCCGGCGGCAGCATCCTGGCGGCCCGCGACGCGCTGGAGACTGGCGTGGGCTTCAACTTGGGCGGCGGATTCCATCACGCCTTTCCCGGGCACGGCGAAGGTTTCTGCGCCATCAACGACATTGCCGTAGCGGTGCGGCGAATGCAAAAAGACGGCGCCATCCAGAGGGCCATGGTGGTGGATTGCGATGTCCACCAGGGCAACGGCACGGCCGCAATTTTCGCCGGCGATCTTTCGGTGTTCACGCTCTCGATTCACCAGTACAACAATTACCCCTCCGAGAAACCGCCTTCCAGCCTGGATATCAACCTGGCGGACGGCGTCGGCGATACCGAGTACCTGCAACGGCTGGGCAACGGCTTTCGCGCGGCGATGTCGATGTTCCAGCCCCAACTGGTGTTGTACGTAGCGGGCGCCGATCCTTATTATGAGGACCAGTTGGGCGGCCTTTCGCTGACCTTCGATGGCCTCAAAGAGCGCGACCACCTGGTGATCTGGGGTGCGCTGGAGCACGACATCCCGGTGGCCGTCGTGCTGGCCGGCGGCTACGCGGTGAGCGTGGAAGACACCGTGACCATCCACGCCAACACCGCCGCGGTGGCCCGGGAGATCCTGGAAAAGCGGGCGTTGCCGCTGTAGGGATCGGCGGAACAGGCCATTGCAGTCCCCCCTTGCACCTGCAAGTGACTTGCAGTACACTATTGTTTCAGAGAATCAGCTCTGAAATGGTGAGGCCGGGAGCCTCCCATCCGGGAGCAAGCTGTGAATTCCAGGAAAGTGATCAAGGGGAGAAGTGTGTCCAGGCTGGGCGCACTTTTTCTGCCGCTGGCAATCGCGGCTTTCGGGCAAACGGGCGGCGTTGGGGGAACGGTGACCGATGCAAGCGGCGCGCCGGTGGGCGGCGTTTTGGTGCGAGTTGTCAGGGACGGTGGGGAGTTGGAAACCACCGCGACCAGCGACGCGGTGGGCGCTTATCGGTTCGGCGGCCTGGCGCCCGGTGCCTATGAGCTGCGGGTGAACCGCGAGGGCTTTCTCCCTTTCCGCCGCGGCGGTGTGCCGGTGGCCGCGGGCGGCCGGGCATCAGTTGACATCCAGTTGCTTGTGGAGCCACGGCACGAGGCGATCACGGTAGTCGAATCGGCGGTCCAGGTGGAGACTGCGGGGGGCCAGCTTTCGGCGGCGCTGTCGGCTTCGCAGTTGTCGGCGGTCCCGGTCAACGGGCGCAGCTATACGGACCTGCTGTCGCTGGCGCCGGGGGTGGCCCCGTTCAGTTCCCAGCAGCCCAATGCGGTGGTGATGTCCGGTTGCACCAGCGCGCCGCCTTCGGGCGACCTGAACCCCGGCAACCTCTCGGTGGGCGGGCAGCGCGAAACCGCCAACGCCTTCGTAGTGAACGGCAGTTCGGCGCAGGAAGATTTCAACATGGGCGCCGCCATGGTGCCCAACCTGGATTCCATTCTAGAGCTGCACGTGTTGACCGGAACCTTCGATGCGGAGCGCGGGAATTTCAGCGGCGGGCAGGTGCTGGTGACCACCAAATCGGGGACGGACCAGTGGCACGGCAGCGCCTTCGAGTACCTGCGGAACACGGACCTGGATGCCCGCAACTATTTCGCTCCGGAGCGCGCGGCGTATGGCAGAAATCAGTTCGGAGGCACGCTGGGCGGCCCTTTGCGCGCCAACCGGGTCTTTCTGTTCGCGGACTACCAGGGGACGCGGATGACGGAAGGAATCGAGACCGGGCGCATCGCGGTGCCTTCCGTGGCCGAGCGGAGCGGCGATTTTTCGGACGCCGCCGGCGACCTGACCGGGAAGGTGAATGGGTCGTATTGGGCGGGCCTGCTGGCGCAAAAACTGGACTACGGCGTGGCGGCCGGCGAGCCGTATTATTTTCCGGGCTGCGCCAGCCCATCGGATTGCGTTTTCCCCGGAGCGCAGATTCCGCAGCGCGCCTGGTCGGCGCCCGCCAAGGCGCTGCTGCCGTACATCCCACAGCCGAACGTGGGGACCGGGATTTTCTCTTCGGCATCCGGGAACGAGACATTGCGCGACGATAAAGGGTCGGTGCGGATCGATGCCAACACGCGCTGGGGCGCGCTTTCGGGCTATTATTCGGGCGACGATTACGGCCTGAACAATCCGTATCCCACCGGGCAGGGAGGCGCCAACGTGCCGGGATTCAGCGCCATTTCGCTCGGGCGGGCGCAGCTTGCCACCATCGCGCTAACCACCGCCGGCGCGCAAACGGTAAATGAGTTGCGAGTGGGCTACCTGCGGGACGCCGGCAATATCGGCCAACCGGCGGGCGGCGTGGGACCCACGCTGGCCTCACAGGGCTTCGTAGATGGCAGCGGGAAACCGGGCATCGTGCCGCTGGCGCCCCAATACGAGGGCATCGAGAACGTGGCCTTCAACGATTTCACGATCGGCGACACCATTACGGGAGTGGACCAGGCCAACAATACCTACCAATGGTCGGACGGGTTCTCGCGGGCCATCGGCAAGCACATGTTCAAGACCGGAGCGGAGATCCACCAGGACCAGGTGAATATCAATCCGGACGCGACTTACAACGGCTCTTTCCTTTTTCAAGGCACCGAGACGGGCTCCGATTTCGCGGACTTTCTGCTGGGCGTGGCGAGCAGCTATGCGCAGGGCGACTCGCGGGCTTTCTACTTACGCAACCGGTACGCCGGAATTTATGCCCAGGACAGTTGGCAGGTTCATCCCAACCTGACCATCAACTACGGCCTGCGGTGGGACTTACTGCCGCCGTGGCGGGAGAAGTATAACCAGTTACAGACTATGGTGCCGGGGCAACAGTCGGTGGTGTATCCCGGAGCGCCGGAGGGCCTGGTGTTTCCAGGCGACCCCGGCATTCCCGATACCCTGGCGCCAGCCCGGTATACCAACTTCGCGCCGAGGTTGGGACTGGCTTACTCGCCGAATGCCACCAGCGGGATCCTGGGAAAGTTATTCGGACCATCCGGCGCCACCAGCCTGCGGGCGGGATACGGAGTTTACTATACGGCCATCGAAGGGCTGTCGGCTGGGATTATGAGCGCCAATCCGCCCTACGGATATGACTACACCAGCCTTGCCCCGCCCTTGTTCGCGACACCGTTCGTGACGGCTGCCACCGGGCAGGATGTGGGCCAGCGGTTCCCCTCGCCAATCCCGGATGCCGCCGCCACCGCCAGCCACCCGAATGCGGCGATCGACTGGCCACAGTACCTGCCGGTCACGGGCGTGCCTTCCTTCTTCCACCGCAACGTCACACCTTACAGCGAAAGTTATACGGTTTCCGTAGAGCGGCAACTGGCCAAGGGCACGGTGCTGAGCGCGAGTTATGCCGGTTCGCAATCGCATCATCTACTGGTGCTGATTTCGGCCAACCCCGGCAATCCGGCCCTGTGCCTGAGCCTGAGCCAACCGCAGGATGTGATGCCGGGAAGCGCGGTGTGCGGGCCGTTCGGCGAAAGCGGCACTTACGTGACGCCGGCCGGCGAAACCATCGACGGCACACGCGGACCGTTCAGCTCGCAGTTCGCGGCGGTAACTTACCAGAAGACCATGGGTAACTCCAGTTATCACTCTTTGCAGACGAGCCTGCGGCACGCCGGCGCTCACGGGCAGGCGGCCATAAGTTACACCTACGGCAAATCGCTCGACCAATCCTCCAGCCTGGCGGAGCCGGTCAACCCGGTGAACCCGCGGCTGAGCAACGCGCTTTCGGCCTTCGACATGCGACATAACTTCGTGGCCAGCTACGAGTGGATCGTTCCGGCGGTGCGGGTTCGCGGGCATGGCGGCCAATGGCTGCAAGGCTGGGCGATTTCGGGGGTGGCGCGCTTCACCACCGGCCTGCCGGTGACCCTGGTCAACAACGACGACACCTCGCTTTTGGGCAGCATTCCCAACGGGATCAATAACAACGGCGTGGATACGCCCGACTACCAGCCGGGCGACCTGCAAGTGAACAACAACCCGCGCAGCGGCCGGCCGGCTTTCAATACGGCCCTGTTCACTCTCCCGGCGCTGGGACAACTGGGTACCGCCGCGCGGCGGTTTTTCTACGGTCCGGGAATGGCGAACTGGGATGCGGCGCTGCGGAAGACCGTGCGGCTGGAAGAAGGGCGTTCGGTGGAATTCCGCCTGGAGGCTTTCAACCTGCTCAACCACGCCCAGTTCTACGGCCCGGCGGCGGTGGACGGCAACATCTCCAGCGCCAATTTCGGGCAGATCGGCGCCGCGGCGCCGCCCCGGCTGGTGGAGATAGCGGTGCGCTTCGGTTTTTGAGCGGTGGGGGCCATTCCGCTGCATGCAAACAATTTGCAAGTGGACGCGCGGCCCCGCAGCGAGTTAGAATCCGGGTTTATGAAGGGCAACCCGAAAGTCATCGCCTCGCTGAACGAGGCCCTCAAGGAAGAGTTGACGGCGATCAACCAATACTTCCTGCACGCCGAAATGTGCGAGAACTGGCATTACGACAAGCTGGGCAGCTACATTAAGAAGCAGTCGATCGACGAAATGAAGCATGCCGAGATGCTCATCGAGCGGATCCTGTTTCTGGACGGAACCCCCAGCATGACGGAGTTGATGCAGCTCACCGTCGGCAAGAACGTCCGGGAGCAAATCGAAAGCGATCTGAAACTCGAAATCGGGGCCGTGGCGCAGTACAATGCGGCCATTCAGTTGGCCCGCGACGAGGGCGATAACGCCTCGCGCGAGCTGTTCGAACGGCTGCTCAAAGACGAAGAGGCGCACGTGGACTGGCTGGAGGCCCAGGTACACCAGATCCACGAAATCGGCTACGAGCGCTACCTCTCGCAGCAGGTGGGCGACGATAAGTAGCAACCGCCGGAACGAGCAGACCGACGCCGGAGCGGCGCCCTCAACGCCGCCTCGGAGCGGTCAAGCGCCCCAGAAAGAAACCGAGTGCCGCGGCGGTGGCAACGGCTCTGCTGGGTGAAATCGGGACGAACCGGGTTTCTGACGGGGTAATCTCAACCACGCCCAGAGGCTGGGCGAGCAAACCGCCGCCGCCCCCACCGCCATACTGTTCCTGGTTGCCCTTGCCGCCTGAGCCGCCGCCGAAACCGTACCGGATGCGGGCCACCGGCAGGACGGTCTTGCCCTCCAGAACGATGGGTTCCCCGTAGACGGACTTGGCGCCGGAGTGATCGACGATGGATTTGAAGACCTCTTCGAGTTGCGAGACCGCTGCGGGCGTATCGAGTGTTTCGTGCATACGGCCAGAGTAGCCGATTCCCGCCGAAGGGTCTGTGTTCAAAGCTACAGGGGCGTAAAAGTAAGACCGTTCCCATGGATGGCCGGGGTGTGGAGCGGTCCAACTCTGCGGACTGCGCCGGCGTGCGATTTGCCGGAGGCGGCTTTCCTGGGCCTTGGAGCTTTGCTTTTCGCGGAATCGGCCACTTCGAGCGAGATATGATGACCGTAGGGAACAGCCCAGAGATGCGGCACGCGATCGAGGCCCTGTCAACCGAACCACCGCGGGCCGCGGCCCCATCGGGTCCTCCCGGTACACGCGTAGGCGATCGAATGGATTTATCCGTTGCCAACTCGCGCAGAAAACACCCGGCCGGCAGGTCTGCGATCCGGGTCGCAATGGCGGAGCAATATGTCCCACTCTACTTCCGAATCTGATCGCTTTGGCGCCATCCAGGTCCGGGGCGCCCGCGAGAACAACCTCCAGAATATTTCCGTCGACATTCCTCGACGGAAAATCACCGTTTTCACGGGCGTTTCGGGTTCGGGGAAATCGTCGTTGGTGTTCGACACCATCGCCGCCGAAACCCAGCGTCTGCTCAATGAGACGTTTCCGGCGTTCGTGCAGAATTTTCTGCCGCGGTATGGGCAGCCTGACGTCGACATTCTCGCGAATCTCTCGACGGCCATTATTGTCGATCAGCAACGCATCGGCGGGAATCCGCGCTCGACATTGGGAACCGTGACCGACATCTACACCTTGCTGCGGGTCTTGTTTTCCCGTCTTGGAAAGCCCACGGTTCCGCACGCCCTGGCGCTTTCATTCAACCATCCGATGGGCATGTGTCCCGAGTGCGAAGGACTAGGGCGCGGTTCCCAGATCGATATCGATCGACTGGTGGATAAGAGCAAGTCCCTGGAAGAAGGCCCCGTGCGTTTTCCAACGTTCAACGTGGGCGGTTACAATCTGCACACCTTCGTCAAGTCGGGATTCTTCGACATCAAGAAGCCGCTCAAGAAGTATACGAAAGAGGAGTGGCACGACTTTCTTCACCGCGACGACACCAAGGTCAAAGCCAATAAGGCGGGGCAAACATTCAGCTCGGGTTATGACGGCCTGATTCCGAAATTCAAGCGCCTCTACCTGAGCAAAGACGCGGAGAAGATGCCGGCGCATCTGCGTGAAGCGTTTGAAGCGATTGTGACGCAGGGGCCGTGCAGCGCGTGCGGCGGAACGCGTTTGTCGGAGATCGCGCGCGCCTGTCGCGTCAACGGAAAAAACATCGCAGACTGCTCCGCGATGCAGGTGAGCGATCTCGCCCGCTTCTTTCACTCGTTTCGCGCCCCGACCGTCGCTCCGCTGGTGGCTCGTCTGACAGAAAGGCTCGATCATCTCGTTGAGATCGGCCTTGATTATCTAAGTTTGAACCGCGAGACGGCAACCCTCTCCGGTGGAGAATCGCAGCGGGTCAAGATGGTGCGCCATCTTTCGTCGAGCCTGACCGAGACGCTCTATATCTTCGATGAGCCGACTATCGGTTTGCACCCGCACGACATCCAAAGACTCAATCATACACTCACCAAGCTTCGCGACAGCGGCAACACCGTGCTGGTCGTAGAACACGATCCCGAAGTGATGGCGATTGCCGATCACATCGTCGATATGGGGCCAGGCGCCGGAAAGGCCGGTGGGACGGTGGTGTTCGAAGGTCCGTTCCACGATCTCAAAAAGAGCGATACGCTGACCGGAAAACATCTTTCCCAGCGTCAGGCGTTGAAAGAGCGACCGCGAGCCGGGAAAGGACATCTTCTCGTTGAGAACGCCACACTCAACAATCTCCGCAACATCACGGTGAAGATTCCCAAGGGCGTTCTTACCGTGGTCACCGGCGTGGCGGGCAGCGGGAAGAGCTCGCTGACTCACGGCTGTCTTCCCAAACATTACCCGGATGCCGTCTACGTCGATCAATCGCTGGCGGCGGGATCGCGACGATCCAACCTGGCCACTTACTCGGGAATGGCGGACGCCATTCGGAAGGCGTTTGCGACAGCCAACAAGGTTCAGCCGGCGCTCTTCAGCGCCAACTCCAAGGGAGCCTGCCCCGCGTGCGAAGGTTTGGGTGTGATCTACACGGATTTACAGCACCTCGATCCCGTCGCGGTCCGCTGTGAAACCTGTGAAGGCCGCTCGTTCACCGACGAGGTTCTGGCGCTGAAGCTGCGCGGGAAGAACATCAACGAAGTGTTGAACCTCTCCGTTGTGGAAGCGTTATCTTACTTTACCGAGAAACCGATTCTCGCGACACTGAAGGCGCTTGAAGACGTGGGCCTCGGTTACGTCGCGCTCGGGCAAAGGCTCAACACGCTCTCGGGCGGCGAACGTCAACGCTTGAAATTGGCGGGTGAGATCCAGAAGCCTTCGCAAATCGTGGTTCTCGATGAGCCCACGACCGGCCTGCACATGGCCGATGTGGCGACCCTGCTCGCCCTCCTCGATGCGATGGTGGACAATGGTACCACTTTGATCGTGATTGAGCACAATCTGGACGTGGTCGCGCGCGCCGATTGGATCATCGACATGGGGCCGGGCGCCGGCGCCGAAGGGGGCACCGTGGTGTTTGAGGGAGCACCGCGCGACCTGCTGAAGGCGAGCCAGTCGCTGACGGCGAAACACCTCGCTGCGCGACTGGCATGACCGGAGCGAAAGGTTTCGGCGGCCACCCGGAGGTGAACCAGGGGACGCAAAGCTGATTGGTCGAACGGCCCGGCCGCCGCGGGACTGGCGGCGACACCGGGGATTGGCCTTTGTCCAGCGTGACGGGGGCGAGCTAAAGTTCGCCCCACCCCACTTACTGCCGCGCTTCGGCCGGCTTGGCCTCGAGGACACCCAGGTCGGTCAGCACCTTGGGATTGGCCTCGTCCATGGCCAGAATGTTGTGGCAGGCGCTGCAATCCTGGGTGATGGTGTTGCCGTTTTTGGCGGTGTGGCCGCCATCGTGGCAGCGAAAACAGCCGGGGAAATCGGTGTGGCCGATGTTCACGGGATACTTGCCCCAGGTCACGTTCATGCCGGGGAAGATATTGCGGTCCCAGATGGCCAGCACGGCTTTGGCCGAGGTAGTGACTTCGGCCTGGCGCTGCGCCCACACAGCCGGATAACTCCGCTGGTAGAACTGCTCGAAGGCCACGGGAATCTTCTGCGCGGCTTCGTCGCGGGTCTTATAATCCGCCTTGAGAATATCGGTGGCCTGCTTCTTGGCTTGCGGAAGCGCGGCGGAGATCAGGCCATTCGCCATGGCCTTGTCGAGAGCGCGCTCGGGCAGGTCGTAGCTGTGGGACGGGCGGTTGTGGCAGTCCATGCAATCCATCTCGCGCATGGTCAGGCCGGGGGGATCGTCCACCGGTCCGCTCTTGACGTCGGAAGTGGCGTAGATGGTCTTCTTGCCGTTGATGCTGTACTCCACCCACGGAATCACCTGGCGGGCTTCATCGGAATGGCCGTAGCGGATGACCACGCCCTTGCCCAGGTGCGTGCCGTGGATGCCGAGGCCGTTGTTGCCGCCGCCGATGCGCATCAGCAGCACGGTCTTGGTCAGGGTGTTGGTCTCGTCGGGGGCATACTTGGCGATCACCTTGATGCGGTCTTCGCCATACTTCTGCGGCCAGTGGCACGCCTCGCAGGTTTCCCGCGCGGGGCGCAGGTTGTGGACGGGGGTGGGAATCGGCCGCGGATAGGTGTGAAAGGTGACGGCGAAGACCTGCCCCACGCCTGAAAGCTTGCTCTTCACGAACCATCCGGCGCCCGGTCCGATGTGGCACTTCACGCACTCCACCTTGGAATGCGGCGAATCCTGGTAAGCGGTGAATTCCGGCTGCATCACGTTGTGGCAGGTTTCGCCGCAGAAGGTCACCGAATCCATGTAGTTCACCGCGCCGTACGTGAGCTGGCTGGCGATCAGCACGTTGAGTACGGTGGTTCCCCCGACGAAATACACCAGCCGCCGCAACTCCAGGTTCCGCCAGGTAAGTGTGCGGTCGCCCGGGAGAATGCCGGTGCGGCCCTCGCGTTTGCGTTTGAGCCAGATGCCCAGGGGAATCAGCGCCAGTCCGGTGAAAAAAGGCCCCGGGATGGTGAGAAAGGCGAGAATCCCGACGTACGGATTCTGGGTCTCGCCGCGCAGCGTGGTAGGCAGAAGGAACAGCCAGAAAATGGTGGCGCTGGTAACGATCACCACGCCGGCCAGGCTGATCCAGTTATTCGACAGATGGATGACTGGCGACAGCCATCCCAGCTTCTTGGGGTTCGATGAATGGGGAGTCATGGCAACTTGAGATCAGTCTCCCGACGCTCTGACGGGGCCGGCGCTGGCGGGCTCGGCGCCGGCCGGTGCGGCGCTGGGGTGCGGGTCGCGGGCGGGATCCGCCGGAATGGGCGGCGGCTCGGGATTGCGAATGGTCACGCCGGTGAGAAAGGCGGTGTTGAGCGGGTAAACGTCGGGGTCGAAAATGACCGAGTAGAAGTGCCACACCACAATCGCCAGGGTGGCCAGCACGGCCTCATAGAAGTGGATCGAAGTGGCCACATCCAGCCAGACCTTGGGCAGCAGCTTCATAGCCAGGTTGTTGGCCCACAGCAGGATGCCGGTAGCGGCCATCACCACGGCGCCCCACACGACGGCCCAGTATTCGGCCTTCTCCACGTAGCTGTGGGCGGAGCGTCCGGGGGGCGTATCGCCCAGGCCCAGGTTGTAGGCGAAGTTCGAGAGCGCCTCGCGCGGGTCGTTGCGGTTGGGCAGCATCTCCAACCAGTGGCGGCGCAGCCTGCGATTGACGATCAGGGCGATCAGGTGGGTGAGCGAAACGGCGATGAACACCGCCGCGGCCACGCGATGGATCAGGCTGCGCATGGAATGGCTGCCTTCCATCAGCAGCAGCGGGCGGGCCCACAACTGGTTGGGATACTTCAGCGCGAAACCGGTCCACACCAGGGTAAAGAAGGAGATTACCAACAGGGCGTGCTGCACGCGCTCAAAGGGCAGCATGCGGATTTCGGGGTGGGCCTGCGCGCCGCGGGCAGCCGCCAGGGCGGCCGGGTTCGAAGCGCCGCGGCGGAACCGTCTGCGGATGAGCTTGCGCACCCAATCTCCGCCGTTGTGCAGCAGCATCAGCCCGATGGTCACGGGAATCAGCAGCAGATACAACTGGCGCACCCAGCTCAACGCGGCCGGCTCGGTCTTGCCCTCGGCCAGGTGCACCTCGGTGATGGCGAAGCGCGTGCCGGCGCCGGGATGGCATTGGCCACAGGTCTTGGGCAGATTCTTGGGGTTGATGGTGGATCGCGGGTCGGACGAGGGCAGAATGTTGTGGACGCCGTGGCAACTGGCGCAATTGGCCACAGTTTGCGACCCGCCCTTGGCGGCCAGCCCGTGATAGGAGGAATCGTAGCTCACCAGGCGGTCCGTAGGAAGGCCGAACTTGCGGTCGAGCAGCACATCGCCGTGGCAGTTTCCGCAGGTATCGCGGATGTGCAACGGGTTCACCGGAGAAGCGTCGCTGGTGTGCTTGATGATCTTGTGCTCGCCGTGGCAATCGGTGCAGAGCGGGGCCTGGGTGATGCCGCGCGCCAGCGCCTGTCCGTGCACGCTGGCCCGGTACTGTTCCACCACTTCGCTGTGGCACATGCCGCAGGTATCCGGAACGGCAGCGCGGAAGGCTTGCGATTTGGGGTCCAGCAGCTCGTGAGCGCTGCCATGGCACAGGGAGCAATCCGGAGTGCCTTCATTGCCGGCCTTACGCGCCAGGCCATGCACTCCGCTGGCGTAATCGTCGGCCTGGTCGGCGTGGCAGGTGGTGCAAACCGGTTTGGGGATGTTGGCCGGGTGGGGATACTTGTCGTGGGATTCGTGGCAGGTATCGCAGGGCAGCCCGGCGTGGGCGCTCTTGGCCAGCTTTTGGCCCTGGTCGTGGCAGGTGGTGCAATCGAGGGGAGGGCCGGCGTCCGCCGGCAAGGCACGTGGCGCGGCCCACAACAGCAGAAACAGCGAACCGGGCAGCCAGAGCCTGCCGGCGACGGATGAAGGGAAGCGGCTGTGCGCCCGGTTCGCCATGGCCTTACTCCACGATCTTGGCGGCGTTGACCCAGCCCGAATAGATGTAGGCCGCGGCCAGCACCACGCCGAACACGATGGTAATGACAGTGAGCGTTTTGCCCCACTTGTCGATCTGGTCCAGCTTGTTGGCGAGCTGGACCTGATGTTGCGAAGTAGCTTCGGAAGCGCCATCCAGCACGTGGATCTGGTCGTCTTCGTGGGAGGCCACCATTTTGCGCCATACCACCATCGCCAGCACTACCGCTGCCATGAGGGTCCAGAGAACCACGAAAGGAATGAAATTACTCGACATGATGCATCTCCTGAATAGAAATTGGCTATTGGATCGGGGGCCCGAGCGTCACGGGCTGGGATGCGCCCGGACCGTTCAAAGCCTGCCTGTCGAAGGTCTTCCCGGTGGCTTCCTCAATGGCGTCCACAATCAGCACGAGGTACGCATCGAGAGCGCATTGTACCTGCTGCCGGGTCTCGCAGGAGCCGTCGGGAGCCTGATCGGCGCAAACCGGGCAGACCATCCGGCGGATGGCTTCGATGTAAGGGTTGATGTCGTCGCTGTGCACCGACTGGATGGCTTGAGCCACCTGCGGAAAGAGCCGGAAGAGGGCGCAGGCGCCAGTATCTTCCAGGCCGCAGTTTCCATCCAGGGTGCGTTCGGAGCAAACCGCGCAGATCCTATTTCGGATGATTACCTCTAATTCTCTTAATGACCGTTCCATCTCGATCCTCCTACCCGGAATCTGGGGTACTGCACGCGGAAGTCCATGCTGGAAATCCCGTAACCTACTGGATTTTACAACGTTTGGGCCCGGAAGTCCGATTTGGTGGGGCTAGTGCCGCAGGAACTGCACTGGGATTGGGGGAAATGCCGCTGACCAGGGAGCTGCTGTGAGGGATTCCGACGCGGAGAGAGGCCGCCATAATGGCCAGCAGGACGGTGCTGAGAGGGTCCTCGTCGGACACCACCGAGACGATTCCGGCTTCCCACGCCTGCTCAAGCAGGCGCGGGTCCTTGCGGGTGATGAGTACCACCCGCTCCGGATTGGACACGGGGAGGGAAAGCCCTTCGAAGGCGCTTTCGTCCAGAACCACCACGCACTGCCGCTCCAGGTCCGGCTGAGCGACGGTTTCGACGGTACAGGCGCAGGTGCGGGCCAGGGCTTCCCGTACCGCCTGCGCGTAAGCGCCGTCGGCAATCGCCAACTGAACCATTTGCATCATGGCCGATTCCGCTCCTCCCGCCCCGATTGGCTACTTTCCTTTGTAGCCGTCCAGGGACTTATGCTGGGCGTAGTACTTGCCGGCATCGGTCAGGTTCTTGGTCATGGTGTCCTTATCGGCGGAAACCTTCTCATGACAGTACACGCACTGCTTTTTGGTCGATTTCGCGTAATCCATTTTGCCGTACGAGGCCGTAGAGCAAACTAGAAAACCGCCCAGCACGAAAGCTGCGGGCACGATTAACTTCCATTGGGACATGAAGCCTCCAACCGGGGGAGTGCAATTAATTCGCCACCCGCTATGTCCTGCGTTCGGCTCACTTTGGGAGCCATCGCCGCACCTGGGTAGGGGTAATTCCCCCCGAAAAGGACGGGTGGTTGGGCCAATTGACGCACAAGGCGTTTTATAATCGAGACAAGCAAGGCTCTATGTCCAAATTAACTCCGGGGTGGCAAAGGACCAGCGTTCTGGAATCGGTATTCGACCAGCTTACCGACGCCCTGGTTCTTTACGACCCGGAATTCCGAATCACGGGCGTGAATCGCTCCGCCGAGAAGCTCTTCGGAATGTCTTCCGAAGAGATGCTCGGCAAACACTGCCAGGAGATTTTCGGGTGCTCGCTGTGCGAGCCGGGCTGCGGGGTGCTGGTGGGCCTCAACCAGGCTCCGGCGGCGCCCAACTGCACGGTCCGGCTGCACACGGCCAACGGCATGGAGCGCCTGGTGGTGATGCGGACCAACCAGATGTTCGACGGCCAGGGGCAGCTTACCGGTGTGGTGGCAACGATCAAAGACGTTACCGATGAGGCGGCGCCGCAAAAGCGCGAGGTCATTGCGGAATCGCGGCCCATGCGCGAGGTGCTGAATTTCGTGCGCCGGGTATCGGCCAGCGAGGCCACCACAATCCTGCTGGAAGGCGAGAACGGAACGGGCAAAGACCTGATCGCCAAGACTTTGCACTACCAGAGCGCCCGCCAGGCCGAGCCGTTCATCGCCATCAACTGCGCGGCTATCCCGGAGACCCTGCTGGAAAGCGAATTGTTCGGCTACGAAAAGGGCGCGTTTACCGACGCGCGGTCGCAGAAGCGCGGGATTTTCGAGCTGGCCGATAAGGGCACTTTGTTCCTGGACGAGATTGGCGAAATTCCCCTGATGTTGCAGGCCAAGCTGCTGCGGGTGCTGGAAGAGCAGACCTTCCGCCGGCTGGGCGGCCTGAAGGATATCAAGCTGGACCTGCGGGTGGTGGCGGCCACCAATAAGAACCTGCGGGAGGCGGTGAAGGAAGGGGCCTTCCGGCAGGATCTGTATTTCCGGCTGAACGTGATTCAGATCCTGATTCCGCCGTTGCGGGACCGGGAGGAAGATATCCTTCCGCTGACCTTTTTCTTCATCGAGCATTACAACCGTAAATTCAAGCGCAGCATCGAGGGGGTGAGCGATGCCGCCCAGGTGCTGCTGCGGGAGCACGACTGGCCGGGCAATGTGAGGGAGCTGCGCAACGCCATTGAGCGGGCCATGATATTGGAGGACTCGGCGCTGATCACGCCCTCCAGCCTGCCGATTACGGTGTCGCGGCCGGACGGGGACATGCCGGTGCCGCTGGCGCTTGCCGAGGCGCTACCGTCAGACGGGCTGTCGCTCGAAGACCATGAGCGCACCTTGCTGGCGCGGGCGCTGGAAAAGACAAGCGGCAACCAGACCCAGGCGGCGCGGCTGCTGCGTATCACCCGCGACACGCTGCGGTATAAGATGAAGAAGTTCAACCTGCGCTGAGGAGTGGATGGCGGCAGCGGTGGGGTAAACGCCGCCCGCGGGTGAGTTGAATCGCCCCATGCAGGGCGGCTGACCGCGGCCATCATCCCCGGTCCTGTGATCCTGTGCACTCCTTGGAAGGCGCGCCGCAAATTATTGATTCCATTGCATCGGCGCATTGCCTGGGGCGCTTCCGCACGGTCGCGGCTCTGCCTGAGTACTCCTACACCGGCGCACCCGTGCGGACTCTCCGCGGCTCGACATTTCTGTGATAGAGTAACCACCAAAGCTTAGGGATTTTCGCGTTTCCGGTTCACGGGACCGATTAAGGGGGAGCTTGGAGTATGACCCGAGGCAGCTTACCGCGTTATTTTCCGGCACTCGCGATTCTCGCGATTTTTGCCATCACCGCAACTCCATTCGCGTCCGCGCAAACGCAGGCCATTAACGGCAGCATCCGGGGGAGAGTTACAGACCCGGCCGGGGCGGCGATTCCGGGGGCTACCGTGGTGGTGGATAACGTCGCCACCAACTTCAGCCGCGAGGTGGTATCCAACGACGAAGGTTACTTTGTGATTCCCAACCTTCCGATCGGCACTTACACCGTCACGGTGAAGAAGGAAGGCTTCGAGACGCAGCGCCGCCCGGGGGTGGTGCTGGACGCCGGCACGGAGGCTGTTATCGACACGCCGCTCAAGGTGGGGGCCGTTTCCACCACCGTGGAAGTGACCGGCGGGGCGCCGGTGATTGAACCTTCGCGCGTCTCGACGGGCCGCACCATCGACCTGCTGGAGGTGGATAATCTTCCGCTGACCTCCCGCAATCCATACAATTTTCTGCTGTTCCAGCCGGGCGTAAGCGGGCATCCGAACCCCGAGCTGGGTGTGCCGCGCGTGGTGAATACCAACGGCCTGGACAACCGCGTGCAGTACCAGATGGACGGCATGGTGGATACCGAGAGCGACCAGTACGGCCTGCGGCTGTTCGCCATCTCGGACAGCTATGTGCGCGAGGTGCAGACCGTCTCCAACAGTTACGCTCCGGAATTCGGGCGGACGGCGGGAGACATTTACAACGCCATCACCAACTCCGGGACCAACGATTTCCACGGCGAGGCCTACTTCATCGGCCGGCCGCCGGATAGCGCGCGCACGATTCTACTGGCGGCCAACCAGCCCAACAGCAACATCGACCTGCACGATTTCGCGGGCAATGCCGGCGGGCGCATCAAGAAGGATAAGCTGTTTGTGTTCGGCGCCTATGAGCACCTGCTGCGCGGGACGCCTACGCCGGTGACGATTACGCCGGCCAACGCGGCGGCCATCGGGCTGCCGGCCGCGCAGCTTGCCACCGCCGCCACCGTACAGCACGTGCAGTTCGTGGATGTGCGGGTGGATTGGAACATCAACTCCAAAAACCAGTTCTTCGCGCGGTACAACTATTTCCGCAACGAGTATCCGTTCAATTCCCAGAACGGCGGGTTGAACGCATTGAGCGCCGCCTCGGATTTCCACGACCGCGCGCACATCGGCGGGTTCCAGTTGCTGACCAGCTTTTCGCCCACCGCGCTGAACGAGCTGCGGGCCTCGGAGCCGTACCGCAACGAGCATCATGTGGACGACCCGCTCACCGGCCCCGGCCCGGCCATCACCATTACCGGGATCGCCACCTTCAACGGCACCACCAGCGCCGAAACGCGCTTCGCGGAGAAAATTCCCAGCCTGAACGATAACTTCACCAAGATTGTCGGGCCGCACACGATTAAGTTCGGGTTCGGATTCCAGCAGAACAACGATAACCAGTTGAGCGCGGTGTACAGCCAGTACACCTTTTCCAGCGTCGCCAATTACCTGGCGGCGGAGAGCGGCGCCAACCCGTACGCGTATACGCAGTTCACCACCATTCTGGGAGTGCCCGGCGATTCGTATAAGTCGAATTTCTACGACTTATTCCTGCAGGATAGCTGGCAGGTGAGGCCGAACCTGCTGGTGATCTACGGCCTGCGGTGGGACCGCTTCCAGGCGCCGCCGGGCGAGACAAATGCCCCATTCTTCTACACCGACCAGTTCCGCACGCCGGGCAAGGATTTCTCTCCGCGGCTGGGCTTTGCCTGGTCGCTGACGCCGAAGACGGTGCTGCGCGCCAGTTCCGGAACGTTTTACGATGTGCCGTCCACGAACCTGTGGTATAAGCCGCTGACCACGGACGGCTCGACGCGCGCATTCACCGATACCTTTAGCCCGACCTCCGCCAACGCGCCGGCCTTCCCGCACGTGTTCACCTTTCTTCCGGGGGCAACCCTGCCCAGTCCGCCCAACATCATCGCCCTGGCGCCCGGCTATAAGAACGCTTACACCATTAACACCAGCGTCCAGATTTCCCGGCAATTGACCCAGAACGACGCGCTGACGGTGGGCTATGTGCGCACCAGCGCGCGCGATCTGACTTACCAGCGGAATATGAACCTGATCAACCCGGTGAGTTACCTGGCGGATGGACGCCCGGTATATTCGAGCGCCGTGAATGCTTCGACGAGGCTGTATCCACAGTTTAACGCGATTACCTTGCAGGATACCGGCGCGAGCATGAATTACAACGCCATGGTGGTGAATTACTCGCACCGGTTCGCGGGCGGCTATCTGATCAGCGCGGCGTACACCTGGTCGCACTCCATCAGCGATGCGCCGGAGACTTATGGCTACGATCAGAGCGCGCTGATTGAAGACCCTACCGACCGGGAGCGCGATTTGGGCAACTCGATCGTCAACCGGCCGGATGCTTTCACCATGAGCGCCGTACTCATGCCGACATTCAAGCTCTCTAACGGCGCGCTGAACCACATCGCCAATGGCAACCAGTTGACCCTGCTGGCCAACCTTTCGAGCGGCGACCAGTTTAACGAGACTACCAGCACGCTGCTGAACGGTGACCAGGTAGCCTCCGGAGTACAACGGCCGCTGTTCATCGGGCGCGACACGCTGCGCGGACCGAATATCTACCAGATCGATATGCGATACACGCGAACGGTGTATGCGCATCACGAGCGGTTCAAGGTGAAGGTGCTGGCGGAAGCCAACAACGTGTTCAACATTAAGAATATTACTTCGATCAACACCACCGCCTCAACCACTTCAGCGGGGATCGTTACGGTGCCGCCGTCCTTGGCCCCCACTTCGACGGTGCTGGAAGGACGGCTGCTGCAGCTCGGCATTCGCGGGGACTGGTAGCCGGCCGGACGAACTCGGGCTGCGCCGGCGGGCGGATTGGGGATTTCGTGTCCCAGCCAGGAATTGAGCCTCGTCGGAGGAATCTGTGGGTCACTGATAGGGTCAAGCGGACCCTCCAGAGATCGGAAGCTGGGCTGCTGGTGAAACGCGGCGATCCTATCAGTTCCCCGCAGGCTTCTCTATGTGATCGATCACGAACGCTTCGACTGGTCCTTTCCCCTGTTCGAGTTTCAGGCCCAGTTCTTCCTGGAGCGCGGTGAATATCGAATCTGTCGGTTCGGATGCCGGGGAGCCGCCATCGGCGGGTTCCATCGGCCGACGAGTGGGCAACGTGGTGCCCTCTCGCGAAAACTCGATGCGCATATTGAATCGCCCGGCGATTCCGGTCTTGTTGATTACGGGGCGGCCTAAGAAGGGGATCAGCATCCTGGAAAAGTCATCGAGCGTCGCGCCTTCAGCTTCTATTGCGGCGGGAATTCCGGCGCTCATCATGCTTTTGCAATACTTCTGTCCAGGCGGGAGTTCACCGGAAGCAGTATCAGCCGGCGTGCAGCTTCCTTCGGCGAACGAGTGCAGTTTCGGTCCCCTACGCGCAACTCTTAAGAAAAAAACAGGGCCCTGGACGATTTGGTGGTGGATCTTCAAGTGAAAATACTCTTCTAAAAGCACTCGCATCATTGGTCCCGTCATCGTCCGCACGCTCGGATTTCCTTCGGCCTTGGCGTCGATCTCATAGGAGGCGGAGTGGATCCAGGACGGACCTCCGCTGATCGGAGTAAATGGGTCCGATGCATATGCGCCGCGTATGAAGCCCCTGCCATTCGCATTGCTCAAAGGAAAGCAACCCGTCCTGAGATTTCCGGGCGTTGAATTGCCCCGAGGCGCCATATCCGGGAGTGTGTTTGTCCGAAGCACACAGGGTTTGATGGAGACCACTTCCCATTTCGGTGTAGCCGCCGGCGCGCTTTGAGCGCGGATCGAAGGCGCGTTGAGAACGCCGATCAGGACGGGCGCCGCGAGCGCCGTCAGGCCGATCGCCGCCAGAGTCATCTTCCTGGCGGCGCTTAGCTCATCTGCCATGCTGCCCGCAAGAATCGCGCGGAGACGCCTCTTCACATCCGCCCCCGTTACCCCTGAAATGCAAGGTAGTGGGGATTCCACGTAGAAGCGGCAGACCTTCAATATGCCTTCCACGTAGTCCGATGGTTCGCAGCCTGTTCGCAGAACTTCTTCGTCACACGCCAGTTCGCGCTCCTCAACCATGCGCGATCCGATCCACCACACCAGCGGATGGAACCAGAAGATCGCCTCCACCATCATGTGCACGCCGGCGAAGAGATTGTCC
>DATJRE010000271.1:0-16976 GCA_035505095.1 Bryobacteraceae bacterium
GGATGAATCACGGCGGCGCGGCGCCCCAGCGCTTCCTGAATATAATCCGCCATGTGGTGGCCGATGGCCACGATGCCGGCGGCCGCGGAGACCATTTCCGCGGCGTGGCAGTCGGCATTCCAGCTGGCCTTGCCGAAAGGAAAGAACTGCGGGGTGTGGGCGAGGTAGACGACGCGCCCGCGCGCCGAATGATGGGCTTCGCGGAGCAGGCCATGGCCGAGGTCTTCGGAAGAGACGAGCACCCAATCGGGGCGGAATTCGCAGATCTGGCGGCGCAGTTCTTGCACGCGGTGGGCCGGCTCCGCCACGGCATACACGGCGATGGATTCGTGGTATTGCAGTTCGGCGCCTTCGCCGGCCGGACCGCAGACGATGCGGCATTGGTGCCCGGCGCGCGCCAGCCCGTCCAGCCAGATGAGATTGCTGCGCGTGGCGCCGCCGCGCGGGGGCGCATAGGAGGCATTGGCCGTCAGCAGGATGCGCATCGCCGCTTAGTTGTCCTGCTCCTCGGCCAACAGGGCGCGGACTTCTTCATCGCTCAGCCCGGCGAGCTCTTCGAGCAGTTGCCGATAATCGCCGCCGGCCTGTTCGATCTCCTTCAGCTCGACCGCCTTGGCCAGCTCGGCCACCGTGAATTCGCCGCTGTAAACCACCTCCAGCGACAAATCCACGCCGTAAATGTGGCGCACGCGGGAGAGCAACTGCACGGCCAGCAGGGAGTGGCCGCCGAGCTCGAAGAAATTCTCGTGAACACCCACCGAGGTGACGTGCAACAGCTCGGCCCACAGCGCGGCCAGATCGCGCTCCAGCGGCGTGCGCGCCGGATCGGCCGGCGGTGGCGCCTGCCGCAGCGACGCGGCGTGCATCTGTTCCAGAACAGCGGCGGGGGTACGCAGTTGGTTGGCGATGCGCAGGTAATCCACCCGCGGCGGGGCGGCCGGCCGGGCATGCGGAGTTACGGATTGCGGCGCCGGTGCTGCCTGGCCCACACGGTACACCGTTCGGGCGGCCTCGCTCGCGGGCAGGCGGAAGACGCCGTCGCCATCCGGCGGAACGAGCGATTCCAGGAAGAGCCGTGCCGGTTGGTTGCGCTTGGCGGGCACGAAGCGGATTTCGACGCGCTCCAGGCCACGCTCGCGGGCGATTTCGCCCAGCCGTGCCACCATCCGGTGCTCCACGCCGCGGCCCAGCGCGCGGCAGCTTAGCAGAAAAGTGTCCAGTACCAATGCGGCGCCGGCCGGGTGGAAGATGATGGCGCCGGTCAGCCCGTAGCTGCCGAAGCGGTCCTTCACTTCGACGGCCAGGCATTCGTCATCCGGCAACGCCAGGAGTTCGGCTTCGGAGCGGCGCATGCCCGTGGCGTTCATCTGGTTGGTGCGCTGGGTAAGTTGCGCGATGCGCGGGGCCTGCTCGGGCCGCATGGGCGCGATGACGACCTCCAGCCGCAGCGAGGCCAGAAATTCTTCCAGGCTGGCGGCCGATTTTTCGGCGCGCACGCGCTCGGCCCGCTGCGCGTAAAGCTCCGGGCGGCGGCGGTCCTCTTCGGTGACGCGCGCGCGGTCGAAGGCCCACAGGTGGCGCAGGAACGCCGGGATTTCGGCGGGATCGGCAGGCAGCGGCAGCACCACCACTTCCGGCGCACCGGCCTGCACCTCGGTGCATTCCTTGGCGTTGTCGTCCACCAGCAGAAAGCTGTCCAGGCCCAGATCCAGCTCTTCGGCCAGCGAGGCCAGGTTGGCGCTTTTGCTCTCCCAGTTGATGCGGCATGCCACGAAATCCCCCAGGCCCAGGGGCATCTCGGGGTGCGCTTGGAAGGTCTCCACCACATCGTCCTCGTTATTCTTGCTGGCGAGAGCCAGCAGCAGCCCGGTCCGCCGGCGGTCCAGCAGGAACTCATGCAGAGCACGGCGCGGCGGATCGAGCACCACCCCTTGCGGGCCATCCTCACCGCAGATGCCGGCCCACAGGGTTTCGTCGCAATCGATGGCCGCCACTTTAAACGGCGGCGTCGCGATGGCGTGGATCGTGCGGGCGATGGCGGTGGCCAGCGCCGCAAAGAATTCCGGCGTGTAGGGAAGGTGGCCCAGTTCTTCGCCGTGCGGGTCGTGCACGGTTTCCACCGGATACAGGCCGAGCACCTGCTCGGGCAGCAGCAGGTGGACCGCGGGCAGGTCGGCCAGGCGCTCGCCCAGAATGCCCGCCGAAGTGGCGAAAGCCGCCTCATGTGGCGCTGTGGGCGGGCAGAGGGCCGCAATCAACGGCGCGGAGGAAGAGGCCGCACACACGCGCACGGCATCCGCCAGGCGGTGGGCCGCGTCTTCCGGCAGGGCCGCTTCCTTCCAGTCTTCCAGCCGCACCAGCAGGACGTTGTAGCCCGCGCGGTTGCGCGCGAACAGGCCGGCCGGGTCGAGCAGTTCCTGGAAAACCTGGCTGTAGCCCGCAAAGCGGATGGGGAGGCCGAGGCCCAGTTCTCCGGCCCAAAACGCGAGCGCGGGCTGGATTGCTTCGGCGGTAAACGTAGCGCTGATGGCGATCGCACGATCGTCGGAGGGCATCCTGTTTCATTATGAAGCAAGCGCCGAGCGCTTGGCGCGGCTCGCGGATGACGGCGGCGGCTGTCGGGGGCTACATCTCGAAGAGACACCCCGCCAGTGCCGGGAATGAGGATCCCGACCAGGCAGAAGCGCCAACCTCACGCCCGCTGGGCAATTGGCCTGCCAAATCCAGGGGGCCTTCAAACGCCCTTATCGCCAGTGTCGGCCGCTGCGGTTCACGCAAGGCCTTCTGACGAAGGCACTTCCCGTAAAGTCCTGGCGTTTCGAACATAGTGTGCGGGCGACGTCAGGTTTTATGCGCAAGTCCGGTGTATCGTATGGACATGGCCTCGGAGAGAACGCGGAGGCGGTAGGTAATGCCGGTCACCCGTGGCACAGACCCTGGGATCGATGTCCTGCCGGCGGCCGGCGAGATGAGCGAGCTCGTCCGCTCGCTGGACTGGTCAACCACGCCTCTGGGCGCGTCAGAGAACTGGTCGCCCGCGCTCCGTACCACAGTGCGCATTCTTCTGGCCAACCGTTTCCCCCAGCTCCTCTGGTGGGGACCGGAATATATCTCGATCTACAACGATGCCTACCGCCCGATTCTGGGGCGCAAACACCCCTGGGCCCTCGGAAAACCGGTGCGCGATTGCTGGTCGGAAATCTGGGACATCCTGCAGCCCCTGATCGACACGCCATTCCAGGGCGGTCCGGCGACCTGGAGCGAGGATATTGAGCTTCAGATCAATCGTGCCGGATTCATCGAGGAAACGCATTTTACAGTTGCTTATAGTGCCGTGCCCGACGACACGGCGCCCGGCGGAATTGGCGGCGTGCTCGCCACCGTACATGAAATCACGGAGAAGGTCGTGGGGCAGCGGCGCATCACGGTCCTGCGCGACCTCGGGGCACGTACGGCGGAAGCCCGCACCGCTGAGGAAGCCTGCGCCATCTCCGCCGCGGTGCTGCGGCCGCATAACAAGGACATTCCCTTCGCCCTGCTGTATGTGGCCGATGCGTCGGGCGCTCAGGCCCGTCTGGCGGCTTCCTGCGGAGTCGACGAGAGCGTGGACATGAAGCCGCCTGTCATCCGCCTTGACGATTCCAGCGGCGCAAGCTCGCCATGGCCCATTGCCTTAGCGCATCGCACCAGACAAATGCAGGTGGTCCAGGATCTGCCCTCACAATTCGGGGCGGTACCGCCCGGCCCGTGGCCCGATCCGCCCCAATCCGCCGTCATTATACCCATCCGCTCTCATGTTACTCACCAAACCGCCGGCTTCTTGATTGCGGGCCTGAGTTCCAGACTTCAGTTTGACGAAGGTTATCGGAATTTCCTGGAAGTCGCTACCACTCAGATTGCGGCGGCGATTGCCAACGCGCAGGTGTATGAGGAGGAGCGCAAGCGCGCCGAAGCGCTCGCCGAAATCGACCGGGCGAAAACGGCTTTCTTCTCGAACGTCAGCCACGAGTTCCGGACCCCGCTGACCTTAATCCTCGGGCCTCTCGAAGAGGCTCTGTCTAACAGCCACGGCATTCTCCCCATGGGGGCTGCCGCGAGTCTCACGGTTTCGCACCGCAACGCGCTGAGGCTTCTGAAGCTCGTCAATACGATGCTCGATTTCTCCCGGATCGAGGCCGGCCGGGCTCAGGCTTGCTACCAGCCCGTCGACCTGGCACTCCTGACGGCCGAACTCGCCAGCAATTTCCAGTCCCTCTGCCAGAAGGCCGGCCTGCGGCTGATGGTTCATTGCACGCTCCCGCCGGACGAGCCAGCCTATGTGGACCGCGATATGTGGGAAAAAATCGTGCTCAACCTCCTCAGCAACGCTTTCAAGTTCACGCTTCAGGGTGAGATTGAAGTCCGGCTGGAATCCGCGGAAGGGCGCGCCCTCCTGACAGTGCGCGATACCGGAGTGGGCATTCCCTCCGAAGAACTGCCGCGCATGTTCCAGCGCTTCCATCGCGTTCAAAACAGCCGCGGACGCACGCATGAAGGCACCGGTATCGGCCTGGCGCTGGTGCACGAACTGGTCAAACTCCACGGCGGAACGGTCACTGTAGCCAGCGTCATGGGCCAAGGCAGCACATTCCGGGTCGCAATTCCCCTGGGAAAGGCGCATCTCGATCCAAGTCGTATCGGCGAGGCGCCCGAGGCCGCGTCGACCTCAGTAACACCGGCGGCCTTCGTCGAGGAGGCCTGGCGTTGGCTGCCGGACGAACCGGCACCGGAGGCTCAGGTACTGGACCGTCCTTACGGCGCAGCCTTCCCTGACAGGCCCGCAGCCGACGCGGAACGCTTGCAAGAGAAGCCTCACATTCTCTGGGCGGATGACAATGCCGACATGCGGGCGTATGTCCGCCGGTTGCTGGGGAACCGGTTCAACGTAACGGCGGTCTCCGACGGCAAGGCCGCACTGGACGCTGCGCGGGCCCGCAGGCCTGATTTGGTCCTAAGCGATGTGATGATGCCAACGCTGGATGGCTTCGGGCTGCTCCGCGAGCTGCGCGCCGATCTGCAGCTTCGCGAGATTCCTGTGATCCTGCTCTCCGCCCGGGCCGGGGAAGAGGCGCGGATTGAAGCCATGGAGGCCAATGCCGATGACTATCTGATCAAGCCTTTCAGCGCACGCGAGTTGGTTGCGTTAGTCGAATCGCATTTGAGGATGTCCCGCCTTCGCCGCGAGGCGGCCGAAGCAGTGAGACGAGCCGAACGAAATGCCAGCCTGCTGGCATCCATCGTGGAGTCGTCCGACGATGCCATCGTGAGCAAAAACCTTGAGGGCATCATCATGAGTTGGAATCAGGGAGCCGAACGCCTGTTTGGCTACACGGCGGCCGAAGTCGTCGGCAAGTCGATCAACATCCTGATCCCGCCCGACCACATCGAGGAGGAACCTGGGATTCTCGCCCGGATCAGGCGCGGCGAGCGCGTTGACCATTTCGAAACCATTCGCGTGCGCAAAGACGGATCGCGCCTCCACGTCTCGCTGACGATATCACCGGTGAAGGATGCCCAGGGGCGGGTAGTCGGCGCCTCGAAAATAGCGCGGGACATCACCGGACGCGTCCGCCAGGAGAAGGCCTTGCAAATAACCAATGCGGCGCTCCGCCAGGCCAATAGCGACCTGCAGCTCTTCGCTTATTCAGCTTCGCACGATCTTCAGGAGCCGCTGCGCATGATAAGGGTCTACAGCGAGCTGTTGCAAAGAAAGTTTGGCGGGCAACTGGGAGAGGCCGGCGACGAGTTTATTCGTCACACCGTCGAGGGCGCCACCCGGATGGACAACTTATTGCAAGGTTTGAGGACCTATATGCAAGTGTCCGCAACCTATGATCCGCCGCTCGAAGAAACCGATGCCGGCGAAGTCCTCAACAAGACTCTCCTGAATCTTCAGGCTGCCATAGACGAGAGTGGCGCTTCAATCTCCGTCACCGCCCTGCCGCGTGTCCGCATGCCCGAATTTCAGATGGAACAGCTCTTTCAAAATCTGATCGGCAACGCGATTCACTACTCCAACGGCGTGCCCTGCATAAAGATCGCCGCCACCTTGCAGGACAGGGATTGGCTGTTCTCCATAGAGGACAACGGGATCGGCATCGATCCCGAGTTCAAGGAGCAAATTTTCGGCGCCTTTAAACGTCTTCACACGCATTCTCAGTATTCCGGAACGGGCATGGGTCTGGCGATCTGTCAGCGTATTGTTGAGCGGGCAGGAGGCCGGATCTGGGTCGAATCCGAACTTGGGAAGGGATCGACGTTCTACTTTACGATCCCGGCGGCAGGCTTTGGTGAAACAACTCCGCCGGCTTAGAGAAAGCGGCGGCCATTTTGGCCGAGTCGCTTGAATCGGGATATAGCCCCTCTCGCGTTGCTTTCTTTGCGGCCTGGCGGCTTAGCGAGAGATCGACGAAGGCTGTGTCTACATGCCTCGTCGGTTTGAGGTCGAAGTCTTTTGACCGCCGCCGGTTCCGGCCACGCTATCATTAAAGAGAGAAGCCGCCCGCCATGGCAGTGAAATCCGACCCGGAAATGGGAATTAACAGTTGGCTCGAAGACGAGCTGTATGGGCAGTACCTGCGCGATCGCTCCAGCGTCGATGAAGGCTGGAAGCAGATCTTCGAGGAGACCGGCCGCACGTCCAATGGAGGGTCGGCTCCGCCGGAGCAGCCCGCTACGGCCGCGCCTCCCCCCAGCGTGCCCGCCGCAGCCGCACCGCCGCCTCCGGGCGCCGGCGAGCAATTGCAACCCCTGCGCGGCGCGGCCGGACGGATTGCCGCCAACATGGCCGCCTCGGTAGCCATTCCGCTGGCCACTTCGCAGCGCGTCCTGGCGGTTAAGGTGATGGACGAAAATCGCCGCATCATCAACCAGCACCGCGGGCTGCTCGGCAAAAGCAAGGTCTCTTACACCCACCTCATCGGATGGGCCATCGTTCGCGCGCTCGAAGAACAGCCCGCCCTCAATTACGCCTACGCCGAGAAGGACGGCCAGCCCTACCGCGTCCTTCACCCGCAGGTCAACCTGGGCATCGCAGTCGACGTGGCCGGCAAAGACGGCTCCCGCAGCCTGATGGTGCCCAATATCAAGAACGCCGGTGTCCTGAATTTCCAGGAATACCTGACGGCCTTCGACGACCTGGTGGCGCGCGCCCGCTCCGGCCGCCTCACCCCCGCCGATTTTCAGGGCACCACCATTTCGCTCACCAATCCCGGCACCGTCGGCACCATGTCCTCCAACCCGCGGCTGATGCCCGGCCAGGGCGCCATCATCGCCACCGGCGCCATCGACTACCCGGCCGAATACCGTGGCTCGGCCGAAGAAACCCGCGCCGTGCTGGGCATCAGCAAGGTGATGGCGCTTTCCTGCACCTACGATCACCGCATCATCCAGGGTGCCGAATCGGGCGCGTTTCTGGGCAAATTGCAAAACCTGCTGGATGGCGCCGACGGCTTCTACGAAGAGATTTTCAACCACCTGCGCATGCCCCACATGCCGATCCGCTGGGAGACCGACCGGCGGCCGCTGCTGCCCGGCGTGGGCGCGGCGCGGCTGGCCGAAAGCGCCAAGGAAATCGGCGTCATCCAGATGATCAACGCCTACCGCGTGCGCGGGCACCTGGTGGCCGATCTCGATCCGCTCGGTTCGGAACCGCATTTCCACCCCGAGCTGGACCCCGAGACTTACGGCCTCACCATCTGGGACCTGGATCGCGAGTTTCTCACCGGCAGCCTGGGCGAAGCCATCGGCGAAGGCCACTCCAAGCCCGTAGCTACGTTGCGCGAAATCCTGGAGACCCTGCGCGACACTTATTGCGGCAAGATCGGCTGCGAGTACATGAACATCCAGGTGCCTGAGCAAAAACGCTGGCTGCAGCAGCGCATGGAGCCGGGCAAGAACCACTGGCCGCTGGAGCGCGAAACGCGCCTCCGCATCCTGCGCAACCTGATCGATGCCGAGGAATTCGAGCATTTCCTGCACTCGCGGTTCATCGGCCAGAAGCGCTTTGCGCTGGAAGGCGCGGAGACCGCCCTGGTGATCCTGGAAGAGATCCTGGAGCGCGCCGCCGCCAACAACGTCAACGAGATCGTCATCGGCATGGCCCACCGCGGCCGCCTCAACCTGCTGGCCAACGTAGTGGGTAAGGATGTGAAGCAGATCTTCTCGGAGTTCGAGGGCGACATCGATCCCTCCAGCACCCAGGGATCGGGCGACGTGAAGTATCACCTGGGCGCCACCGGCACGCGCAAAATGGAAAGCGGGCGCGAAATCGTGGTCTCGGTTTCCCCCAATCCGAGCCACCTGGAAGCGGTCGATCCGGTGGTCGAAGGCATTGTGCGGCCCAAGCAGGATCGGCTCGGCGATACCGCCCGCGAACGCGTGATCCCGGTGCTCATCCACGGCGACGCGGCCTTCGCCGGGCAGGGTGTGGTGGCGGAGACGCTCAACCTTTCGGGCCTGGATGGCTATACCACTGGCGGCACCATCCACGTGATCATCAACAACCAGATCGGCTTCACCACCCTGCCCGATGAATCGCGCTCCACGCCCTACTCCACCGATGTCGCCCGCGGCGTGCAGGCGCCCATCTTCCACATCAACGGAGACAGCCCGCAGGCCGCCGTGCGGGTGGTGCAGATCGCTTTCGATTACCGCCAGAAGTTCAAGAAGGACGTGGTGATCGATATGTTCTGCTACCGCCGCCACGGCCACAACGAAGGCGACGACCCCAGCTACACGCAGCCCATCCTCTACCGCAAGATCAAGGAGCACCCCTCTGTAGCCACGCTCTATGGCGAGCGCCTGGTGCGCGAAGGAGTGATCATCGCGGCGGAGCTGGAGGCCATGCGCAAGGCCGTAGCCGCGCGCCTGAACGAGGCTTATGACGCCGTGCAGCAGCGCGCCGAACACTACGAGCTGCAGGAACTGAGCGCCGTGGCCGGCGAGGAGATCGGCAACTTCTGCCCGCGCACCGCGGTGAACCCGCAGGTGCTGGAGCGGGTGACCCGGGGCATGACCCACTTCCCCGAGAATTTCCACCTGCATCCCAAATTGCGCGGGTTTGTGGAACGCCGCCGCGAAGCCCTGGTGTCCGGGCCGGACAAGCCCGCCCATATCGACTGGGCCTTCGCCGAAGCGCTGGCTTTCGGCACGCTGGTGCTGGAAGGCACGGCGGTGCGCTTGAGCGGCCAGGATTCCAGCCGCGGCACTTTCAGCCAGCGCCACCTGGCCTTCCACGACGCCGAAACCGGAAGGCGCTTTATCCCTCTGCAGCACATCTCGCCCGACCAGGCCCGCTTCGACGTCTACGACAGCTCCCTCAGCGAGTACGCCGTGCTCGGTTTCGAATTCGGATACAGCGTGGCCGACCCGCTGACCCTGGTGATCTGGGAGGCGCAGTTCGGCGATTTCGCCAACGGCGCGCAGATCATGATCGACCAGTTCATCTCCTGCTGCGAATCCAAGTGGGGACAGCCCAGTGGTCTGGTGATGCTGCTGCCGCATGGCTTCGAAGGCCAGGGGCCGGAGCACTCCAGCGCGCGCATCGAACGCTTCCTCACCTTGTGCGCCGAGAACAACATGCAGTTAGCCAATTGCACCACGCCGGCGCAATACTTCCACTTGCTGCGCCGCCAGATGTACGGCGGCGTGGACCGCCGTGGCGTGCGCAAGCCGCTGGTGATCTTCACCCCCAAGAGTCTCTTGCGCCACCCGCGCGCCGTTTCCGCCCCGCGCGAGTTTTCGACCGGTGGATTCATGGAGATGCTGGCCGAGCCGGCCTCGGCCGATATCAGCCGCGTGGTGTTCTGCTCGGGCAAGATCTACTACGACCTGGCCACCGCCCGCGAAGAGCGCAAAGCCAGCCATGTAGCGCTGGTGCGCGTGGAGCAGCTTTATCCCTTCGACGCCGCCCAGGCCGCCGACATCCTGGCACGCTACCCGCTCACCGCCGAAGTGGTGTGGGCGCAGGAGGAGCCGCGCAACATGGGCGCCTGGCGTTTCCTGCACGAGTGGATGGACCCGCTACTGGAGCCGACCCGCCGCGAGCTGCGCTACGTGGGCCGTCCGGAAAGCGCCAGCCCCGCGACCGGCTCCGGCAAGCGCCACCAGCAGGAGCAGGCCGAGATCGTCAACGACGCCCTCACCCCCGGCGCCATTTCGCAAACCCGCCGGGTAAGGCTGGTCGCCCGCCGGAAAAAATAGGGGCATCCGGTTTTCAGCCGGGGCCGCCTGAAGCGGCCCCGCAGGCCAGCGACTACGCCAGGTCGAACTTCTCCTGGTGCAATTGCGCATCGCTCTTCACAATGACGGTGCGGCCCAGGATCTCCTCCAGTTCCTGCAAGTACGAATTCTGATTCGACTTCAGCAGCCGGGCAACTTCCGGGTTCACCCGCAGCAGCACGTCTTTGCCCTCCACGGCCCGGGCGATCTTCTGCGCTTCCTGCAAAATCTCGCCCACCACGGTTTGCGGGCTCTTCACATAGCCGGCGCCTTCGCAATACGGGCACGGTATGCACAGGGTTCGCTCGAGGCTCTGCTTCACCCGCTTGCGGGTGATCGCCACCAGTCCGAAATCGTTGAACTGCAGAATCTTGTACGGCGCGCGGTCGGCCCGCATGGCCTCTTCGAGCGCCTGCATCACCTTCTGCCGGTTCTTGCGCTCGTCCATGTCGATGAAGTCCACCACGATGATGCCGCCCAGGTCGCGCAGCCGGATCTGCCGCACAATCTCCTTCACCGCATCCGTGTTGGTCTTGACGATGGTGTCCTCCAGCCGGTTGGACTTTCCCACGTACTTGCCGGTGTTGATGTCGATGGCCACCAGCGCCTCGGTCTGGTTGATCACGATGTGCCCGCCCGATTTCAGCCACACCTTCGGCCGCAGGGCTTTCTCCAGCTCGGCGGTGATGTTGAACTCGTCGAAGATCGGGTTGGCGCGCGTGTACAGCTTCACCCGCCCCACCAGCGCCGGCTGGAACCGCTGCACGAAGCGCAGCACGTTTTCGTAAGTTTCCTCGCTATCCACCCAAATGCTCTTGAAGGCCGAGGTGAGCTGGTCGCGCAGCACCCGCTCCACTACGTTCAGGTCGTGGTGGATCAGCATGGGCGCCGGCCGCCGCTCAGCCTTCTGGCGCATGTCCAGCCACATGTTGTAGAGGAACATCATGTCGGCGCGCAACTCTTCTTCGGAGCGGCCTTCGCCGGCGGTCCGCACGATATACCCGCCCGGGATGCCGGTGCGGTTGCTTTGCAGCACGCGCTTCAGCCGCAGGCGTTCGTCGTCGCTCGGAATCTTGCGCGAAACGCCGATGTGGTCCACGGTCGGCATGTACACCAGAAAGCGGCCGGGCAGCGCGATGTGGGACGTGATGCGGGCGCCTTTCTGTCCCAGGGGTTCTTTGGCGATCTGGACGATGATTTCCTGCCCTTCCCGCAGCAGGTCGCTGATGGAAGGCGCGGGGCGTTCGGTGCGAGCCTCGGGGGCGCTGCGCGGCGCGGAAACCGTGCGCTGTTGTTCGCCGCGCGGCTCCTGTTGACGGGCATCGGGGCGCCCTTGGCCCTCCTGCGGACGCCCATCCGGCCGTCCCTCCGGCCGCCCGCCCTTGCGGCGCATGCGGCGGGAAACGCGGTGCTCCAGATAGCGCGGATTCTGTTCCCGCAACGTGGCCGTCAGGCTGGTGGGGATGCGAGCCGGTTCGGGACCTTCATCCACCGGAGCCGGTTCGCCCTCGGCCGCTTCCGTAGATTCCGGTGCCTCTGTGCCCTCGCCGGCCTCGCCGGATGGCGCCGCACCCTCGGCCGCAACTTCCTCTTCGGACTCCGTGCCTTCGGCCGGCGCCGCCGCCTCCTCGGAGGCATCCAGCGGTTCGGCGGCATCCGTGGTAGTCACGTCCACATCCTCGGCGGTCTCGGCCCGTTCGGCGGCTGTTTCCGCCTCGGACTCACCCTCGGCTGCTTCTTCCGCGGCTTCCTGAGCGGCTTCTTCCACGGCCTCGGCCAGTTCCGAAGGCGCTTCCTCCGGCTCTGCCGGCTCGCAGACGGTTTCGGGCACTGCCGGAGTGGCCGCTTCCGGTTCTGCCACGGGCGCAGCTTGTTCGGCTTCCGCAGCCTGCGCGGCTTCGGTTTCGATGGCCTCCTCGATGGCTCTTTCGACCAGGGTGGCTTCCACCGCGGCTTCCAACCCTTCCTCGACCTCCCCGGCGGCTTCCGCTTCCAGTTCCTCCTCCGCCTCCACCGCCTCCAGCGCCTGAGCGGTTTCCAGAGCCGCGAGGGCTTCGGTCCCGTTCTCGGCTTCCTCGTCGCTCAGCGCGGCCGCAGGGGCCTCTTCGTCCTCGCTGCCCGGGTGGGTGTACTTGGCAAGAGATTCGCCCGGCAGCACGAAGAAATCCTCCGGCTGCGACTCGCGCACAGGCGGCGCACTGGGCGCCGGAGCCACGCTTTCCTCCACCGGCGCGGGAGGCGCCTCGCTGGGCCGCCCTCCCATCGGCGGACGCCCGCCGCCCGGAGAGTAGAACTTGGAATCCGGCAATCCGCGACCACCGCCTCTCTGGCCGCCGCGCCGCCGCCGCGACCGCCGGCCACCCCGCCGGTCACGGTCGTCGCGCGAGTCGCGGTTGTCGCGCCCGTCACGGCGCGGCTGGTCGCCGAAGTGTCCGGGAGCGGCAGCGTGATGGTGCAAGGGCGCAGCCGAGGGTGCCGGGGAATGAGACGCCGCAGCGGTTTCCTCTGTCCCAGCCGCCGCGCCGCCCGGGAACGCTGCCTCGCCAATCGTGGACCCCGTTTCCTCCGAGGGCCCGTTGGCCGGCGCGTCCGTCTCCGTCCCGCCCGTGGCTGCCGGTCCGCCGGCTGCCGGTTCCGGGGCTTCCGCCGCGGCTGCGGCGCTGGCCGGCGTGGGGACCAGGAATGGGGGGGTCACCTGCGGCGGCGGAGTGCGGTCCAGTTTCAGGACCTTATCCTCCACGCTGGTCACGATCTTGTCGTATTCCTCGTTATCTTCGAAGAAGTCCGACACGTACAGGAAGGCATCCCGTTCCAGGCCGATATCCACGAACGCGGATTGCATGCCCGGCAAAACCCGGGTCACGCGGCCCTTATGAATGCTGCCCGCTAAAGAATATTCGTTTTCGCGTTGATGGTAAACCTCCACCAACTGGTCGTCTTCAATCATCGCCACGCGGGTTTCGTGGCGGCTCGACGAAATCACTAACTCCTTGGACATCTACACCTCCAAGGGAGCGTGACGAGATGTACGGAAGGTAGTCCCCTGCGTGGTTCCCGACCTCTCCTTACTGGGGAGAAACCCGGTCAGACGGTTTGAAGAACTCACGCTGGCCGGAGGTGGAGACGCAACCCTCAAACACCTTCCGGCCGGGAACCAGCCCTCTTACGCCGGGGGACACCTTATCGCCGCCCCGGGGGTCTCAACAGGCTCCCGATAATCTTGTTCCTAACCCGGAGCCGATGCCCCTCTGAGGTGCCCCTTCTGGCCCCCAAAGGAATCCGGCCGCCCGGTCTTACTCCTAATTCACAAATCTTCTGAGGCGGACGTTGTTCACCAGCCCGACCGCCATAAACATCGACCACACACTGGAACCGCCGGCGCTCATAAAGGGAAGAGGAATGCCGGTGACCGGCATTTTCCCCGCCACCATCCCCACATTCACCAGAATGTGGAACAGCAGCAGGCCCGCCACTCCCATACAAATGTACATGCCCACCCGGTCGGGCGCCGTTTGCGCATTCTGCACGATGCGCATAATCATCACAAAATACAACGCCAGTACAATAACTACTCCCACGAACCCATGTTCCTCGGCATAGGCCGAGAAAATAAAGTCCTTATGCGGTACGGGCAGAAAGCGAAGCTGCGTCTGGGTTCCCCCGGTTACGCCCTTCCCCCACATTCCGCCATGGCCCACGGCGATCTCCGATTGAATCAGTTGATAGCCGGTACCCTGCGGGTCTCTGTCCGGGTCCAGGAAACCGGTCAGCCGCGCCTTCTGATAATCCTTCATGAAATGATAGCTCACCGGAAGCACCAGCACCGCCACTACCGCAATGACGGCCACATACTTCCACCGCAAGCCGGCGATAAATGCTCCTACCACCAGCACCGCGATATAGGTGAGCGACGTCCCCAGGTCGGGCTGGATCAGCACCAGACCGCCGGGAACCAGCACCAGGCACGCCAGCTTCGCCATGTCCCAGATTTCCAGGTCGTCCGTTTTCAGTTCCGTCAAGTAGCGTGCTACCAACAATATTATCACCAGCTTGACAAATTCCGATACCTGCAAGTGAAAACCGCCGAACAGCGGAATCCAGCGGCGCGAGCCGAATGCGGATTCACCCAGCAGATAAGTTCCCAACAATGCCGTCACACTTCCTGCGTACAGCATCGGCACATAATGCAACAGGGTATGGTAATCGCTGGCCAGCACCGCCCACATCAGCAGCAGCCCGCCGAAGACGTAGCCGATCTGCTTCCACCAGGCGCTGTGGAAACTGGTGCCCATGGTGGCGCTGTAGATCTGCAGCACTCCCACCCCGCAGATAAACAGCACAATCGTCAGCAGGGTCCAGTCGATATCGCGGAGCGAGAGGTGGCGCGTCATCTTATTTCCGGCTGCCGGCGGGAACGATTGCTTCGGCCTCCGCCCCTTCCACCGCGGCGGGCGGCTTCACGGCCGGCGGAGCGCTCACCGGAAGTGCCTGGACGGATACCGGCAGCCCGAGGCCCTCCATCGCGCTAAGCCTCGTCTTTTCCTGCTGCAACATCGATATCCTCGCCTTTTTGTCGAAGTAAGCCTTGATCACGTCCCGCACAATGGGCGCGGCCAGCGGACCTTCGCCGCTGTGCTCCCAAAGCGCCACCACGGCGATTTCCGGCGCCGAGCGGGGAGCGAAACCCACGAACCAGCCGTTTTCCTTCAAATCCTCCGCACTGGAGCGGTGCGCCTTCATGTAATCGTAGGAAGCGATCTGGGCGGTTCCGGTTTTGCCGCAGACTTCAATTCCCGGGATCCGGGCGCGGATGCCCGTTCCGCCGCCCTCGTTTACTACCCCGTACATTCCGTTGACGACATCCGCGACGTTGTCCGGCTGGAGGGCCCACTGCACGGTCTTGAGGGTCTGACCAGACAATTTCACAAGGTGCGGCTGGCGCCACACCCCGCCCATGGCCAAACCGCTGATGGCGCGGACCATCTGCAACGGAGTGACAATCAAGGCACCCTGCCCGATGGCCACCGAAGGCGTCTCTCCGGCCCACCACTTTTCGCGGTAATTCCGCAGCTTCCATTGCGGCGAAGGCATAATGCCGGCCTTTTCCTGCGGCAGATCGATGCCCGTCAACTGCCCGTAGCCCACCAGGTTGCCGTAATAGGCGATGTTATCGATGCCCATGCGGGATCCCATGGTGTAGAAGTAGGAGTCGCAAGACTCCACGATGGCGGCGTGCAGGGCCACCGAGCCGTGAACCGAGTGACACTTGTAATAATGTCCGTAGAGCGTCACCCCCCCGGCGCAGTGCACGGTCATTTTGTCGTCCATCGAGCCGCTTTCGAGACCCGCCATTGCGACGATGGGCTTGAACGTCGAGCCGGGCGCCATAGCCGCCTGAATGGCCCGGTTAAGCATGGGGTGGTCGGGATTATTGTTGATCTCGTTCCAATCCTTGTGGCTGATGTGCCCGGCGAACTTGTTGGGGTCGAAGGTCGGCCGGCTGGCCATGGCCAGCACCTCGCCGGTGCGCGGATCGAGCGCCACCACGGCTCCATTTCTACCCTCTAAAGCCAGTTCTGCCACCACTTGCAGATCTAAATCGATAGTTAACTGGAGGTCTTTGCCGGGAATCGCGGGCTTCAATTTCAGAACGTGCTTGACGTTGCCGCGGTTGTCCACCACTTCCTGCCGCTGCCCGTCCACCCCCGTCAGCCAATCGTTATACTGCCGTTCGATGCCGAATTTGCCGATGATCGAGCCGCGTTCGTACTTGCCGAATTCCGGCGAATCCAGCTCCGCTTCGCTGATTTCACCGGTGTACCCGATCACGTGGGCCAACATCCCATTCTGGGGATACAGCCGTTGCTGGGCCTCAATTTTGACCATCTCGGGGAAGAAATCGGCGTGCGAATCCACAAAGGCCAGGTCGGCGGGGGTCAGTTCGTCCTTAATCTTGATCGGAACATATTTGGGTTCGTTCTGGAATCGCTCGACTTTCGTCAAAAGGTCGGTATAATCCAGGTCGAGACCCTGGGCAATAGGGAGCAAATGCTCCATTTTCAGTGAATCCCGGGCCAGAATTAAACTGAAAGATGAGTGGTTGTCGACAATCACCCGGCCATCCCGGTCCAGAATCCGCCCGCGCGGCGCTAGGATCGGGATCGATTTGATGCTATTGGCCTGCGCCTGCTGATCGTAGAAATCCGGGTTCTGCACCTGCAATTGCCAGAAACCCGAAATCAGGAACAGGAAAATCGCCACGGTTACGTACTGGAAAATGGCGATTTTGCTGGCGGCGAAGTGCGTATCGTCGCGCAGCGGGGGTTTGTCTGAAGCTTTCTCTTCGAGATTGGGATCAACCGGCGGAAGGATCACACAAAAAGCGCGGCAGGCGCTTCTTTACCTATTCTAGTACAGACGGCTTAGAATCCGGCCATTAGAATTTACCCCGAACCGATCCCGAAACTCCGATCTGCCCCGACCTGATGGCCGAAGCTCTCCGGGGCGCACCAGCCGGTTGGCAGACCAGGAACCTGCAGATGGTCCTGCACGTAAAAGTGATCGACGGCGCGCCGACTTCGCCTAAGGTCCTCAAGACCTATTTCTGGTAGGGGCGTGCCCGCCGGGACGGGCATCGCCGGGCTGATTACACCGAATAGCGCTGCTTCCAGGCCGCCAGGCTGCCCGCCAACTCCTGCCGGACGCTGACGAACTGC
>DATJRE010000272.1:0-16605 GCA_035505095.1 Bryobacteraceae bacterium
CCGCGGGTCGCCATCGACCTCGGCCATTTCAACGATTCGCCGGCCGATTCCCGCTTCCTCGCCCTGGGCGATTTACTAACCTGGGATGGCTACCGTGTAACTCGCTCCAAGCAATACTTAGTCCCCGAGTACCTGAAAGACCTCACCGTGCTGGTCATCGGTAACGCCATGCCCTACCCGCCGGGCCTCGGCCGCCTGGAGGAAGCGGTCGGTCTGGCCGGCCGCGCGGCCCTCGCTCCCGACGAAGTGGATGCCGTCCGCAATTGGGTCCGTTCCGGAGGCTCCCTGCTCCTGGAGGCCGACATCCCCGCGTCCGGGCAGGCCATCGCCCCCCTGGCCGCGGCTCTCGGCCTGGCGTTCCACGACTGCCCCGCGCCAGTCTTCCTGCCCGCAGCCGAACCGCGCCGCCACGCCATTCTGCAGGGCCGCGCCGAGTATGACGAACGGGTCGAACGCCTTCCCGTTCGCGCCGGCGGCTGGGTAGAAGCCGCGTCGCCGGAGCCCCAAGCCGTCCCGCTGCTCGAAGCTCCGACGGCCGCGCCCGCTTCCTGCGTCTCCGGAAAGCCCGTCGCCATGGCTCTCGAATTCGGCCGCGGGCGCGTGGTGGCACTCTCCGCCCAATTGGAGCGCGACGAAGACCTGGTCCGCCGCACCGGCGTCGACCCCCGCAACTTCACCAACCGCCAGTTCGTCCTGAACGCCCTCCACTGGCTCTCCCGCGCCGGAGACTAGGCCCGAGCCGGACTCCCGCAGATCTTCACGAGCCGCCTTTCCGAATTACTTGATCAGGGATTGGGCTTTCTCTAATACGCCATTGAACTTCGCGTTCTCTTCGTTGAGCTGGTGCAGTTTGTCAACGAACTGCTGCTCGGCAAAGTTGAGTACCCCAAGGATTTCCCCCTGCAGAAGTTGGGGGGGAATCTTCTTCTTCTCATTGGCGATCAACTCCCGAGCCGTCGCCTCGGCTTTCTTGCACTCGTCCATCTTCTTTCGTGTCTCCGGCGTCATGGTGTTGATGTAATTCTGGGCGGACCGTCGCTCCTGCTCGATCTCCTCTTGTTTCACCTCCTTGTTGCCCGTTTTGACGAGGTTGACGCCCTCTGTCAGCGTCTTCACATTTCTGGAGAAACGTTCCCAGGAACTCTGGAGGCCGGTGGCTCTCTTGAGAGGCGTCTCCAGCATTTCTTTCACCGTAACCGCCACTTTCCTCGCGCCTGCCTCGTACAGTTCTCCCAGATCTTTGCCCTCCAGGGTGTGCTTAATTTTCGCGACGAGATCCTCTCCATCGGATGCCATGATTCCACACTCCTTGTTCAGGCGGATCGCTTCCACGGTGTTGGCGGTGGCAGACGTGAAAAGCTGATTGTACTGGTCCAGGGCCTTCACCATATCGTTGTGAAACTGCTTCGGGATCTCAAGGCCGAGATCTTTGGCGACGAGTATGCCGGACAGATTGCGCCACTTGTCATACTTGCCGACGAAGAGTTTGTACTGTTCGCCGGCTTGCCCCGCGGCGGCCTGGAGCTTGAGGAGCTCGTTCTCCATGTCCTTCTCCAGAGATCCCGCCTCTTTGATCTTCCCGTTACTGGCCAATTGGGTGGCACGCTCCAGGCCGCTTTTCAGGAAATTGTGATACATGCCGGCCCTCTTCTTGCACTCAGTGGAATATTTCAGGACTTTGACGGTGGCGTCCAAATACTCCTGCTTGCGGCGTTTGAATTCCGCCGAGACCTGCTTGATGGCCCCCACCGCGGCGGCCGCCGTGGCGCCATTGGATATGGCTTGCAGCGTTTTGGGAGCCGCCTCTAACTTCCGCAGCTCCTCCGAACAGCGGGTGCCAATCGAATGCAGGGCCAGCACGTATGTCGGCAGGGGAGTCCTCAGGTTTTTCCTTTTGTCCTCCTGCTCCTTCTCCTTGATTTGCTTGTCAATGGCCTCCACATACTTTTTGCAGTAAGTCACATACGTGAGGAGGGCTGGTTTCAACTGTTCGCTATTCTTCCGCCTCTCGTCCAGCATCTTCGTCAGCGCCAGAGACCTCTTATCCTCGACGAGGAGCTTCAGTGCTGGTGTCGGCTCAAGTGCTTTGATCTTGCCCCAGTATGTCTTTTGTGCGCTGGTATAGTCTGCCTCATAGCTCATACGCTTGGTTCTCCGGAGGCCGGATCGATCCGCCGGCCTGTCTTGCTGACACCATGCCCAACCCCGCCCCTCGCGGGGAAGCGGAGTCCACCTTCACGGTGAGGAATTTAGATGGCGCTGTGACCGGCCGATTCGCTGATGGTGTCGTTCCAGCCGGGCCGGTGTGAGTCCACAGTCCATCCGAAAAATGGTCAACCCTGAAACGGGAGACGGCCTCGCCCCAAGAGTTCCTGCGAGCGTTTGGCCCGACCCTCACCTTTTCGAAGCGGATGGGCCCGGAATCGGCACCGGACGGGATGCCGGGCGGATGGGCGTCCACCGGTCAGCAAGATTATGGTTACTAAGGCCAAAAGCTGTTGCAACATGGTCATAAAGCCCTTACATAGGGAAAGGCGAGAAATCCGCCGTGGGGCGATCATGCTTTGGACAAAATCTTCACCGGGGAGGTGTCAGACGGTGCTCCGTTGACTCGCGGCAATTGGCCGGCTGGGAACTAATCGCGGCGTCACGGAGTCCAACCTCCCGGAGATCTCCAGCCGTGCTCGAAGCCCGCAGCCTCACCAAGTTCTACAGCCATACCCCCGCCGTAAAAAACGTCAGCTTCACCATCCATCCCGGCGAGATTCTCGGCTACCTGGGGCCCAACGGCGCCGGCAAAAGCACCACCGTCAAGATGATCACCGGCCTCATCGAGCCCTCCGAAGGCCAGATTTTCTACAAAGGCCGCACCGTCCACGACGATTTCACCGCCTACCAGCGCAAAATCGGTTACGTGCCCGAAGAGCCGCACCTCTATCCGCATCTTTCCGGCCGCGAGTATCTCCAACTGGTCGGCCGGCTGCGCGGCATGCCACGGCCTTACCTGGAATTCAAACTCGACGAATTCCTGCGCCTTTTCGGACTCTGGAGCGACCGCCTCGCGCCGCTCTCGTCTTATTCCAAAGGCATGCGCCAGAAGATCCTGCTCTCCGCCGCGCTGCTGCACGACCCCGAAATCCTGGTGCTCGACGAACCCTTCTCCGGCCTGGATGTCACCAGCGCCCTGATGCTCCGCCGCCTGCTGCACGCCCTGGCCGCCAAGGGCAAGATCATCTTCTATAGCTCGCACGTGCTGGAGGTGGTGGAGAAGGTCTGCTCCAGCGTCGTCATCCTGCGCAAAGGCGAGGTGGTGGCCTACGATTCCATCGGCCGCCTGCGTGAGCTGATGAGCCAGCCTTCCCTCGAAGGCGTCTTCGCCCAACTGGCGCAGGTGGAAGACGGCGACGCCGTGGCGCAGAAAATCCTTCAGGTCATGCAGGTATGAGGGAGTGGTTCGCCGACACCCACGGGCCGGATTTCGAACTGCTGCGGCACTTCGTCAGCCGCTTCTTCGATAGCGAGCTGACCACCACGCCCGAGCAGTGGAAAGTGCCCGCCATCGGCGCGTTCTCCCTGCTGCTCCCGTGGTTCCCGCTGTTCGTCCAGCCGCTGCGGTACAAGTACGCGCACTTCTCCGCGCTGCCCACGCCCGGCCCGTTCCAGCAGGTAGTGCGCGCCGATGAACTCTGGCTGCTCACCCTGATGATGGCGGCCATCGGCCTGATGACCGCCATCAAGTGGCAGGCGCTCTTTCCCGGCCTGCGCGATTACCAGGTTCTGGGCACCCTGCCGCTGCGCGCCCGCCAGATTTTCCGCGCCAAGTTTCTGGCGCTGCTGGTGGTTTCCACGGCCGCCGTGGTCGTCTTGAACGCCTTGCCCGGGCTCACCTTTCCGCTCATCTCCGCCAGCCGCTGGCAAATCAACCCATCGCTCACCGAACACCTTCAGGTCCACGCCATGGCCTTCGCGGCCGCATCGTATTTCATGTTCTTCGGCCTGCTGGCCCTGCAAGGCGTGCTGCTGAACCTGCTGCCGCCGCGCCTCTTCGGCCGCGTCACCGGTTACCTGCAAGGGCTGCTGGTGGCGCTGATGCTGCTCCTTCTGGTGCTGAGCTTCTCCATCGATCCGCGCTTCCTCACCACTGCGCTGGAGCCGCGCTTCTCCCTGTGGCTGCCGCCCGTCTGGTTCCTGGGCCTCTATCAACACCTGCTCGGCGACCCCGACCCGGTCATGGCCGCCCTCGCCCAACGCGCTAACTCCACGCTGGCCCTCGCCCTGGCGCTCTCGGTGCTCTCCTACCTGGTCAGCTACAAACGCCATCGCAAGTTGCTGATGGAGGGCCCTTCGCGGTCCGCCCGCCGCGACCGCAAATGGGCCGGCGCGGTATTGGAGTGGCTGGTCCCCAACCCGCGCCAGCAGGCCATCCTGGTCTTCATGACCAAAACCCTGGCCCGCAGCAGCCAGCACCGCATGATCCTGATGGGCTACGGCGGCTTCGGCCTGGCCATCCTGCTCACCGGCATTCTGGGCCTGCAGCAAGCCGTGTCCAAGCCCGATCGCACGGCCGCCTGCTTCGTCTACGCCCATGTCATCCTGCTGACCTTCCTGCTCATCGGCCTGCGCCACCTCTTCACCATCCCGGTAGAGTGGAAGGCCAACTGGACCTTCCAATTGGCCGAACGCGAGGGCCGCCTGGACTGGATGCGCGCCGTGGACCGCTTCATCCTCTTCTGGGGCGCCATGCTGATGCTGGCCCTCCCGCTGCCCGTGGAGGTGCGCCTGCTGGGCTGGCGCGCCGTAGCCGAAGCGGTCCTCTTCACGGCCTTCGCCCTGCTGTGCTACGAATGGGTCTTCACGGACTGGCAAAAGCTGCCTTTCACCTGCTCCCACCTGCCGGGCAAGATTCCCGCCTGGAAGCTCACCTTGGGCGGCCTGGGGATTCTCGGAGCCTTCCCCACGGTCAACGGTCTGCTGCTGCTGAGCCTGCACCAGCCCATCGCCTACGCCGTCATCCTGGCCGTGATTGTGGCCGCCCGCCTGGGCCTCTACACCGCCCGCCGCGAAGGCTTTGGCGATCTCCGCCTGACCTACGACGACCTGCCCGACCCCGCCATCCACGGCCTCAACCTGCTGCGATAGGCGCGGCCGTACTCGGATTCCGCCAAAGGACTCCCCGCGGGACCCGAAACATCCCCTGGGCGCTGGTTTGAGAAGTACGGGAGCGCGGAATGAAAGTGGTATACGATCCCGAAGTGGACGTCCCGACTGTCGTCCGGGCCCCCACAACCCCAATCCCATCCTCGAATGCGGCGACACGCCGGCTTGCCGGAAGCGCGATAATGAAGTCGTGTACCTTCCCAGGGCATACACCCAGCAGGCCCGTTTTCGGGCCGCGGTCGCGCGAGTAGCCAAGAGCTTCGCCCCTCACGTGGTGGACATCATTACCACCTTTGAAAACGATTGGACCGGCGAGCCGGCAGTATTCCTGATGGTGATCCTCGCCGATGCCGACACAGGACCCAACCGGCTCCGGGACATCACCAATCAGGTCGAACGGGCAATCACTGACCGCGTAGAGCCAATGGAAAAATGGGGCGTGTATCCCTACTTCAACTATCGCAGCCAGTCTGAGCAGGCCAAGCTCGATCCGGCCGCTTTGGCCTGATCAATGGCCTTTCCGGAAGACCTGCTGGAAGTTGCTCGACAGCTTAGAGACTTGCATCCCGAGGCCTCCCACCAGGCCAGTCTCCGGAGGGCAATCTCCTCGGCCTATTACGCGCTGTTCCATCTCCTGGTATCCGAGGCAACCTCCAATTGGGCGCGGCCCGAGTTGCGGGCGGTGCTGGGCCGCTGTTTCGATCACGGTCCGATGAAAACCGCCTCGGAGACCAAGGCCTCTCAGATCAATGCCGCTCTCAAGGGCGATCTTGCGAACGGCGCGGAGAAGAGGGTTCTGAGTCATCTCGCCACCGTCGCCAACGCTTTCATTCAAGCCCAGCAAAGGCGCAACGATGCGGATTACAATCTGGCGAAGGAATTGGCGGTAGTCGACGCCGATAAACAGATCGACCTGGTGACCGAAGCATTCCAGTCGTGGAACCTGATTCGCAACGAGGCCATTGCTCAGGCCTACCTGGTTTCGCTGCTGGGATCCAAGGAACGGCGCCCCAGCGAGCCCAGACCGCCTAATGCCGCAGCCGGAAAAAAGAAGCAGCGCCCGGCGGTCGGGCCGCGTGGTGCCGGGCCATCCGGTCCGCCCTAACCGCGCGAGACCGGGCCGCGCGAGGCCGAACCGTCGAGACCGCCCGGCCCCCGCACATCACGGAATTCGTAGTTCCTTCAGGCGATTCCCGGTATAATCAGGCTATGGAAATGCGTCCTTTACACGATCGCGTGCTGGTCCGGCGGCTGGAAGAAGGCGAACAGCGCCAGGGCGGCATCATCATTCCGGATTCGGCCAAGGAAAAGCCGCAACAGGCCGAAGTCATCGCCGTGGGCAACGGCAAACTGCTCGATTCCGGCGAGCGCGCCTCCATCGAGGTCAAGGCGGGCGACCGGATTCTGTTTGGCAAGTATTCCGGCTCGGACATCAAAATGGATGGCCAGGAATATCTGATTCTGAAGGAAGACGAGATTCTCGGGGTCCTCGAATAGGTGTGCTAATCTAAAGCAGAACACGCCAATTCAGGAGTCGTTTGATGTCTTTACGGATGGGCCTCAGGCCCGTGCTGGTTTGCTCCGTCTTACTTGCGGCCAGCCGCCTCACCCCAGCGCAGACTGCTGCCCCCACACCGACAAAAGTTGCGGTGGTGAATATGCAGGCGGCAGTTTTCGGTACGGCCGAAACTAAAAAGGCCAGTGACGAGATGACGGCCAAATTCAAGCCGCGGCAGGACGCCATCGATCAACTCAGCCGCGAAATTCAGGTCCTGTCCAACCAGTTGCAGACCCAGCAGGGCAAGTTGACTCCGCAAGCCGAGGCCGACATCACCGCTCAAGGCCAGAAGAAGCAGCGCGACCTGCAGCGCGCGCAGGACGATTTGCAGGCCGATGTCACGGCCTATCGCAACGATACGCTGCAGAAGATGTCGCAGAAGATGCAGGACGTCGTCAAGAAGCTGGCCGAAGAGAAAGGCTACGACCTGGTGGTGGAAGCCAGCACGGCCATCTACTTCAAGACGGCACTGGATATTACCAAGGATGCCATCACCGCCTATGACAAGGCCTACCCGGTGAAGTAATCTGGAAGAAATGGCCGGTTATCTCGATCATTACGGCGCCGGCGAAGAGCGGCGCGAGAAGATCATTAAGACGGCCGCGGTGGCGCTGGCCATTCTGATAGTGGGCGGCGGCATCCTTTTCTTTATCTTTCACAACTACCGGCAGGAGCAGCAGGTCGACCGGTTCTTCCGTTTGATCTCCAGTCACGATTACAAATCCGCCTACGCCCTGTGGGGGTGTACCGATGCCAAACCGTGCAGCGGTTATCCGTTTTCTTCCTTCCTGCAGGACTGGGGACCCAACAGCCCCGGCGGCCAGAACCCCTCCGCCTACCGCATCGCCAAAAGCCGGTCGTGCGGCTCCGGCGTGATTCTCACGGTGGATATGGGACCCAACCGCGTGGAGAGGCTCTGGGTGCAGCGTGACGATTTGACCATCGGATTCTCGCCGTTTCCCACTTCGGGCTGTCCGGTCCAGCGTTGACGCCCCTGCGGGATTAGAATAATATTGCGAAGCGAGCGCGGCCAAAACTATGGGAACAATTGCGGCAGGTCTGGAAGGGGTCATTGCGGGCGAGTCTGAGATCTGTTACATCGACGGATACCAGGGCATCCTCAGCTACCGCGGCTACAACATTCATACGCTGGCGGACCACGCCGTTTTCGAGGAGGTGATCTTCCTTCTCTGGAACGGCTGGCTGCCCAAACAGGGCGAACTCAACCAACTGAAAAAGGACCTGGTGGCGGAGCGCGAGCTACCCGGCCCGGTGGTCGATTTCCTGGCTGGCGTGCCGCATTCCACGCCCATGGACGTCTTGCGCACGGCCGTTTCCATGCTCAGCCTCTACGACCCGGAAGCGCCCGACATGTCCGCCGAGGCCAATCACCGCAAAGCCGTCCGGCTGATGTCCAAGACCGCCGCCATCGTCACCACCTACGACCGGCTACGCAAGGGCCTGCCGGTGATTCCTGGCGATCCGGCGCTGGACTTTGCCTCCAATTTCCTCTACACCCTCACGGGCAGGCGTCCTGACGATGTGATGGAGCGCGCCTTCGACGTCGCTCTCACCCTGCACGCCGATCACGAACTGAATGCCTCCACCTTTGCCGCGCGGGTCACCGCCGCCACGCTCTCCGATATTTACTCCTGCGTCACCAGCGGCATCGGCGCGCTCAAAGGGCCGCTGCACGGCGGCGCCAACCAAGATGTCATCAAGTGGCTGCTGGATTTGGGCGATGAAGATGCCGCGGTGGCGCGCGTCAAAAACACCCTGGCCCGCAAGGTGAAAATTCCCGGCTTCGGCCACCGCGTCTATCGCACCGAGGACCCGCGCGCCACGCACCTGCGCGTGCTTTCCGAGGAACTGGGCAAGCGCACCGGCCACGAAAAGCTTTACCGCCTCTCCAAGCGCATGGAGGAGACCGTCAAGGATATCAAGCAGCTCAATCCCAATGTGGACTTCTATTCGGCCTCCACGTATTATTCGCTGGGCATTCCCATTGACTTGTTCACGCCGGTTTTCGCGGTCAGCCGCATGTCCGGCTGGACGGCCCACGTGCTGGAGCAGTATCGCAATAACCGCCTGATCCGCCCGCGCGCCGAATATAAAGGCAATCCCGACGGGCAGACCTGGATCCCCATCGAGCAGCGGTAGCCGGATAACCTCATGGATGAACGCGCATTTTACGGCGAGTCACAGACCACCAAGCCGGCCACTCTGCACTGCCCCTATTGCCGGAGTTCAGAGACGTACGAGCTGCATTGGATGGTGCGCAAGAAGAAGGAACGCATCCCGCCCGGCGCCGACGAGCGCGACCGCGCCAAGTTCTCCAAAGCGCAGAGCTACATGGTGCTGCTGGACGATAAAGTGGCGTGCAAGAACCTGCGCTGCCGCAAACGCTTCGATATCTCGGGCGTCAAGACCATGGCATTTCTCTAGGTGTGAATTCAGCCGCCGCATCCCCAGGCATGATTCCGTTCATTGAGGCCGGCGCCCGTGTGGAGGCCCTTATCGTGCGCCGCTACGGAATCCCCGTGATCACCGGGGCAGTGGGGGGAAGCTTCGTGGGCGATCTGGATGGGGCCGAGATCCGCATCGATCCGGCGGCCGGCGCCGAGCAGCGCCTGTTCCTCCTGGGGCACCTGTTCGGGCACACCGTCCAATGGAACACGGACGACGACGCCTTTGCGCTCGGCCAGCCGCAGACGCCGCCGGTGAGCGAAAGCCTGCTGCCCGCGCTGCTGGACTACGAACGCGAAGCCGCCTCGTATGGCCTGGCGCTGCTGGCGGAAGCGGGCGCCGGCCCAGTGGAACCCTGGTACTCGGACTTCAGCGCCTGCGACCTGGCGTACCTGATGCACTACTACCGCACCGGCGAAAAGGGCGACTTCCGCAGTTTCTGGCGCAACGGCAGCCCGCCGCTGCGCGCCAAGCCCATCCCACCCTTCCGTCCGTTGCGGCGCGTGTTCCGCGCGGGTGGAGTGGTAATCTGAGGGGTCCACACCGCGGGAGCCAAGCCCATGAAAGCCGCACTCGTGAGGGAAGCGGGCCAGACGCCCGTCTACGGAGATTTCCAGGAGCCTCTCCCGGCAGAGGGAGAGGTGCTCGTTACCATCAGCGCCGCCGCGCTGAGCAATGTGGTCAAGAGCAGGGCTTCGGGAAAGCACTACAGCGCCTCCAGCCAGTTTCCTTTCGTCGTGGGGATTGATGGAGTGGGCCGTCTCGAAGATGGCCGCCGCGTGTATTTTGCGCTTCCCCGGTCCCCCTTCGGAAGCATGTCGGAGAGGACGGCCATCCCGTCTTCCCACTGTGTCTCGCTGCCGGAGGAACTGGACGACGTAACCGCCGCCGCCATCGCCAACCCCGGCATGTCGGCCTGGGCTGCGCTCCGGGAACGCGCCGCTCTGGCGCCTGGGGAGGCCGTCCTGGTAAACGGAGCAACCGGCGCGGCGGGCCGCCTGGCGGTTCCGATCGCCAAGTATCTGGGGGCCGGAAAAGTCATCGCCACCGGCCGCAACCGGGAAACTCTGCAATCGCTGGGGGCCGATGCGGCCATTCCTCTCGGCGACTGCGGCGATACGTTTGAAGATGCCGTCAAGGAGCAATTCCGCGGCGATGGGATTGACGTGGTCCTGGATTACCTCTGGGGGCCCAGTGCGGAACGGATTCTCATTGCCGGCGCGAAGGCGGGGAAAGAGGCGGTGCCGATCCGGTTCGTACATATCGGCTCGGTGAGCGCGCCGAATCTTACGCTTCCCAGCGCGGTGCTTCGTTCTTCAGCCATCACGCTGATGGGCAGCGGCATCGGCAGTATCCCGGTGAACCGCATGCTCAGGGCAATCGGAGATCTGATGCATGCCACGGTGCCCGCAGGCTTTCGCATCCCCACCAGGACCGTTCCGCTGTCGCAGGTAGAGAGCGTCTGGACCACCGCTGAGAGCATTCCCCGCACCGTATTTCAGATACCGTAGCCTCGGCACAGCGCGGTTTCGTCACATGCTATGCTTGCCAGCATCGGAGGTCCGCATGTCCCGAAATCCGCCGCACAAAAAACCGCACACCCATAAGGCCGCCGGCGCCTCCGCTGCGGGGCAGCCCGTTTTCGCGCAGCCGCAGCCGTCGCCCGACCCCACCGGCTTCAAGAATCCGGTGACCGATCAAAGCGATAAGGAACTGGCCAACGTGGAGGCCGTGCCGCAGCCCGCGGGCGGCGCCGCGGAGCCGGTTCTCACGTTGGCGCAAGTGTACGGCAGCGCGGGAGCGGCCAAGACGGCAGCCATCGAGCAGGCGGGACAGATCGTTTTCCATTCGGTGGGCGATACCGGGAGCGCCGAAGGGCCGAGCACGCAATCGCTGGTGGCCGATAAGATGGTCAGCGACTTCACCGAGGCGAATTCCGCCGACATACCTTCGTTTTTTTACCACTTAGGGGACGTGGTCTATTATTTCGGCGAAGCTGCTTACTATTACGATCAGTTTTACGAGCCGTATCGCAGTTATCCCGCGCCCATTGTGGCCATCCCGGGCAATCACGATGGCGTAGTTTACGCGGCCGATCCGGCGCCGACACTCGCCGCCTTCCTGGTCAACTTCTGCGCCCCCAGCTTCGCGCCATCGCCCGATGCCGGAGGGCTGGCGCGCACTACCATGATCCAGCCGGGCGTCTATTTCACCTTCGACGCGCCCTTTGTCCGCATTCTGGGCGTTTACAGTAACGTCCTGGAAGACCCCGGCGTGATTTCGGGCCAAAACAGGACATATCCCACGTTGGACAGCCGCCAGGTCGATTTCCTGCAGACCGCGCTCGCCCGTGTGAAAAGCCAGAATTACACCGGCGCGGTGATTATCGCGGTGCACCACCCGCCCTTTACCGGCGGATCCATACACGGTGGCAGTCCCCTGATGCTGCAGGATATCGATAACGCTTGCCAGGTAGCGGGAGTCTGGCCCCATGCGGTATTCTCCGGTCACTCGCACAACTATCAACGATTCACCCGCACGGTAAATGGCCTGCAGATTCCCTATCTGGTGGCCGGTTGCGGCGGACATGCGCCGCTCGCCAAGATGAGCGGAACTTACCGCACGCCTTTCCCGATCGATAGCACACTTACTCTGGAAAGTTACGACGATACCGATTTCGGCTATCTGCGGGTAGTGGTGAATGCCACCACGCTCACCATCGAATTCCATCCGGAAAGCGATGGCGGGACGACCAAGACTCCCGATGACGTCGTCACGGTCACGCTGGCCAATCACACGGTCGCGTAAGCGCTGCACGAGGAGTGGACCGCCGGAGTGCGCGACGCCCCTCGCCGTCGACTGCGCATCCGCCCACCGGCTTTCCACGAGCACTGCTTGCCGGGCATCACCAGCAATGCCGTTCCGTGCTTCAACTCGCCTGCTGGTGAACCCGGCACTCGTGGCAACGCGGGGTCAGTTGCCGTTGTCCGCTGTTTGGTTGCCGCGCGAAACGGCTTCCGGAGCGTGGTGCAGGTCGATCCCCCGGCCGCCATTATTGTGCACGCTGTTGCCCTCGACTTCCGCCTGGCGCACGCCGGCAATCATGCCGTCCAGCAGAATGCCATCTTGGCCGGTGCCCTCCACCAGGTTGTCGCGAATGTGGATGGCATTGCTTTCCGCGGCATGGATTCCGGCGGCATGGTTGCGCGCGGCCTCGTTATTCGCCACCGTGATTTCCGAACTTTCACTGACGTCCAGGCCGCTGCCCCACGGCGAATCGTCGAGGCGGCTGCCGGTGACTTCGCCGCCCACCACGTGCGCCAGCAGGAGATTGTGCTCCAGACCGGGGCCGGGCACCACGCTCGCGCCATTGTCGCTGAAATCGCAGGCCACCACGTGAACCCCGGCGGCGCCGCGCACCGCCACTCCGTTATGGGTGGCGTGGCGCACGGTGAGGTGCTCGAAGCGGATGTTGCGCATCTGCCCGGGGTGCTGCCCCGCCAGCAGGATCCCGGCCCGGCTGGGCGCGTTTTGGTACGACCGCACGCGGCGGTCCTGATTCGGGTCGGTGGTGGGGTGATCTTGCACCGCGGCTTCCACCACGAAATCGCGGAAGGTCACATCGTGCAGGTCGTCGGACGCGTTGACGATCATGGGGCCCGATTTCTGCGGATCGAGCCATAGAATGCTGTCGCGTCCCTCGCCGGCCAGAGTGATGCCGCTGGCCATCTTCAGAGCGCCGGTGATGGTGTGAAGGCCCTTGGCCAGAATCACCCAGCCTCCGCCGGCCGCCGCGGCGTGGTCGAGCGCTGCCTGAATGGATTCGCCCGGCGCGACCACCAGGCTGCCGGCCGGCCGCTCCGCCGTTGGATTCGCCAGTGCGCCCGCCCCCTCCGCCTGCGCCCCGGCGGGAAGCGGCGCCGCCGCCGGCGTGGCGCCGGTCGAGCCGCGATAGAAGGTCAGCGCGGTCCAGCCACGTGGACGAGCCTGCTCCAGGGCCCGCGCCGTGGCCGGCATCTCCAATCCCTTCCCGAAGTGATAATGCTGGTACACCGACTCGTAGATGTCGCTGAAGCGGCCGCGGCCCCGCGGAGAAATCGTTCCATACATGGGCACATCCTCGCCCAACATATAGCGGGCCGTAAACTCGTAGCCGAGCGCCAGACGATTGTCCGCGGTGCCATACAGGTCGACCCCCTGGCTCCAGGCGGTCTGCGCGGCCAGTGCGAAATAGCCCAAGCCAAGCTGCGTGTGCCCCTGGTCGCGCGCATTCTCCTCGCATTGGCCGCTGGGGTAGACGTACTTGGTGATGCCGCCATTGCCGTCGCCGCGCAGGTAATGCGCCACGGCGCGGTCGAAGATGGCGCGATGGTCGCAGAAGATGCCGATGGAAAGCAGAGCGTTGATGATGGCCGCGTCCCAATTTCCGTTGGCTTCGGGAAAGAAGTTTTCGAGCAGCGGGTAGTACACGTCCAGCAGCATGTGTTTGAACTGGCCGATCTGCTGCGGCGTCCAGCCGGAGTCGGTGGAGCGCAGGATTTCGGCCGCGTTGCAGAAGGGTCCGCCGGTCCAGGCGGCCAGCAACTTGGCGTCGTTGCCTTCGAAGTCCCAGAGCGTTCCCGACCAGGCCGCCAGGATCTCGATGGCCTTTTTGGCATGGGCGCGGTCGCGCGTGATGTACCACTGCAGCGCCTGGCTGTAGGCCGCGTTGGCGCTGGCCGAAAGATCGCGGTCTCCGGTGCTGGCGCGGCCGTACGCGCCGCGGACAATGTGAGCCACCGGTTTAGGATCGAAATCGGCCTGCGAGTAGGGCTCATGCAGCAGGTTCTCCCACGCCTGTTTCCAGGGCTGCTCGCCGGCGTCCACTTTACGCTTCATGAAGTCCAGGCCGTCCCGAGTTTGCAGCATGCCGGGGTGGACGAAGGCCCGGGCATCGGGCTGATTCTGGGCCCCGGCGGGCGCGGCGGCGGCGGCCAGCAATGCAGCAAGCAAAGGAATTCGCATTTTTATCTCCGTGAGGGCGGCGCGGCCTTTGAATGGCGGTCCGCGAACGCCCGGCCAAGCGGCGCCGGGATCGCATGCGGACCCGGCAGTGGAAAGTCCGTGATGACGCCGCCAGCAGTGATGGGGCCCATCTTAGCGAGCCACCCGCTGAAACGGAGCGATTCTGTCAGAACGCCGCCAGTAGTGATCCTGCCGAGCGCCCGCTGTAGAATTGCCCGATGCTCCACCAGGGCCCAGAGGGGATTGCGCGAGGGAGTTGGCCGCGAGAGCGATCCAAAGAGACGTCTGGCAGAGAATATAGCGCATTAAATTTTATGCTAACGCGATGTGCAAGGGATAAGAGAGGGGTCTGCATATCGGATCCGGAAAGCGTGCGGCGCGGATATGAGCCGCTGGAGGTGGCCTTCGGCTGCCGGGCGCCTCGTGTGGGGACCCCACGCGACCAGGCGAGGCTTGCGGCGGGATAGGGGCGGCAGTCACCCGCCGGCCCCTATCGCAGCTCCGATTCCATGGCGAGCCGCGCGCGCCCGCAGGCGGGCGAACCGGCTCACGCGGTCGGAGACCACCGAAGATCGGATCAAAGCCACGGCGCCCGGAGGCTTTCACCTCACAACCAGGATCGTTCCGCAGAGAGCATTCTCCGCACCGTGTTTCAGATACCGTAGCCTCGGGATGCGCCGGCCGCTCACAGCCTCGATCTGCGCTCACCGGCGGGATCAGTGCCTGGCAGGCAGCGGAGCTTCTGTAAAAATCTGCTCTTCGGGCATCCTGGCGACCCGTTCGGCGGCCGCGGCCTGCCGGTCATAAGGAATATCCAGGAAGCGTTTCAGAAACTCCGGCCGAATCCGGAACACGAGCCGCTGGCCGGTCCTTCGGTCCTGCACCACAGTCTCGAAGCCGCTCACGGGAGCCTCTACAATGTGCAGGCTGAGCTTCCCGGCGCTCACCCCGGTTGCCGCCTGCCATCCGTCGGCGACGCAACTGTACTGAACCTGCAGGGGGGTTTTATGAGTGACATCCAGATCGAAGCTGCCGCGCCGTTCGCCCAGATCGCGTAAGGCGCGCTCGCCCATGCGATAACCGGCCACCGCGAAGACCCCGGCATGGCCGTGAAACTCCGTCACCACTTTGAGCATATCGGGTACGCTCACGGTAGCTTGTCCACCCACGTGAGATACACCCCCAAGCGCGAAAGCCAGAATTGCACAGCATGTAATTCGCATATTGCCTCGCTGTCCCGTTCCCTGAATTAGACCGGCGGGCCGGGCAGGCCCTCCTCCATCGCCTCGCCAATGAGGGCCCGCAGCACATTGGCATGCTCGGGAAAATCCCGGTCCCCGGCGCCGTAGCCGGATGCGGTGATTTTCATCGCCGGGGACGGTCCGAAACTGGTGGCCAGGGTGCATGCCAGGGCAGCGCCCGTGGGGGTAGTCAACTCCACGGCGGGACCACGGCAGTAGACCGGCCGGCCGTACAGCAGGCGCGCGGTTGCCGGAGCCGGAACCGGTAGCAGGCCATGCTCGGTTTCCACCGTTCCCGACCCCACGTTCAGGGGCGAGCTAAACACCCGATCAATTCCGAGCAACACCAGAGCCAAACATGCGCCCACGATATCGCAAATCGAATCCACGGCCCCCACTTCGTGAAAATGCACTTTCTCCACGGGGACCTGGTGCACGGCGGCCTCGGCCTCTCCCAAAACCCGGAACACCCTGGAGGCGTCCTCCTTGGCCAGATCGGGCAGATCGGCGCGTTCAATCATTTGGAGGATCTGCTTCAGGTGCCGATGCGCGCGAGTTTCGCCTCCCTGCACTTTGAACCTGGTTGCAGCGATGCCGCGGCGCGTAGTTTTCTCAAATGTGAGCGTCGCGCCGGTGCCAAGGGACGCCAGGCCTTCCTCGATCCGCGAGGCATCCGCTCCGGCATCCACCAGCGCCCCTACGGTCATATCTCCGCTGATGCCGGAGAAGGCATCCCAGTAGCAGATTCTCAGGCCTGCGCCTCGTGCAGGCTGCACCGTTTCCGATCCCTCATTTGGCATTCGTCACTCCGCGGGAGCTTGTCCCGCCAGGACTCATCGTAGCACCTTGGAAAATTAAGTGCTACTGGACGCCGGCGAGGAAGAGGGTTGGAACCCAGAGGGACCCAGTGTGCCGCGCAATGATCGGCCGCACAGCGTGATAAGCTAAACCCTGTTTCCGGTTTACTCGCCGATGTCTGAACTCAGCCGCATTGGTGTGGCAATCGCCACGGATCTTCTGGCCAAATTCGATGGCCTCATCGAAAAGCGCGGTTATACCAACCGATCCGAGGCGTTCCGCGATCTGATTCGGGCGGAACTGGTGCGGGAAACCTCGAGCCAGCCTTCGGGCCGTGTAGTGGGGTCTCTCACGGTGGTCTACGATCACCATGTGCGCCTC
>DATJRE010000273.1:0-7507 GCA_035505095.1 Bryobacteraceae bacterium
GCGGACTGAGCGACGCTTCCTGGAAGAGGGAACACTGGCGGGCGGGCTTCCATTTGGCCCGTCCAGAAACTGAAACCATGCCTCGTCGGATCAAAGCTTATTGCGGGCCAACAATGGTCTTGACAATTGGGTCCACTTTACATCGCCTTCTTTTACGAGTCCATGCGATACCACAACAACTCTGGGTGGAATGCCTTTTCTGCTCCTGTCCGGCGTCGCTGGCATTCAGTCTACCGCGCTATGTTCTCAGATTTGCGAACACACAGCAAATGGCTTATCCAACGCCGGCGTCGCGGCTACAGGATCTCTGACGCCCCGCTCGTGTCCAGAAATACCCCACGCTCAGCACGCCCAGCCACGGCAGTCCTGCAATCAGAGTCACTCGCATGCCTTCCACCCACCAGGTGGTCGCCAGGATCGCCGCAATCGACACCGCGCCCACCACGGAAAGCCACGGGAAAGCGCCCGCTCGCGCGCGCCGGAAGCACAGGTGGGTCACGAAAATCACCAGCCACACGTACAGGCCGCCGAACAGCGAAATGCCGAACAGGTAGACGTAAGCCCCGTTCGGATAGAGCGCCGCCACCAGCACCGCCAGCGCCAGCCCGCCGGTCGAAGCCAGCAGCGCCGCCACCGGCGTTCCGCGCGCCGACACGCGCCCGAACAGCGCCGGCGCATACCCTCCGCGTGCCAGCGAGAATAGCATCCGGGTCACGATATAAAGGTTGCAGTTCAAGCTCGAAACCACCGCCGTGATCACCACGAAATTCACCACGTGCGCGGCCGCCGGCACCCCGATCAACTGGAAGACCTTGACGAACGGGCTGGCCGTGACATCCGCGCCGGGCTGGATGCGGTTCCACGGCACGATTCCCACCAGCGTTGCAATGGCCCCCAGGTAGAACACAATCAGCCGAGTCACCATCTGGCGCATGGCGCGCGGCACGGCCACTTCGGGATTGCGCGCTTCCCCCGCGGTCACCGCCACAATCTCGCTGCCCAAGTAGCCGAAGATCACGAAGACCATAGCCATCCATACGCCCGGGAAACCGTGCGGCAGGAAGCCCCCATAGGCGGTGTAATTGCCCAGGCCGATAGCCGGCCGCCCGCCCAGGCCCGCCAGCAGCGCCGCTCCGAACACGATGAACAGCACGATGGCCGTGACTTTGATCATCGAGAACCAGTATTCGAAGCTCCCGAAATTGCCCACCGAGCGCGCGTTGACGTATACCAGCGCCACGGAGAAGCCTAGAATCCAGGCCCACCGCGGCGTCTGCGGGAACCACCACTGGCAGTAGATCGCCGCGGCGATGCACTCGCTGCCGTTGGCGATGGATTGCGCCGCCCAGTAGGTATAGCGCGTGGTGAACCCGGCCCACTGGCTCAGGTAGATCTCGGCATGCACCCCGAACGATCCGGCGGTTGGGTGCGCGGCGGCCATTTCGGAAAGCGCCAGCATCAGCAGCAGCGCTATCCCCGCCCCGATCAGATAGCTGAAGATCACTCCCGGCCCCGCCATCCGCACTGCCAGCGAACTGCCCAGGAACAGCCCGGTGCCGATGGCGCCCCCGATGGCGATCATGCCGAGCTGGCGGGTGGAGAGTTCGCGCGAGAGCCGCTCGTTTTTTTCGATATCGGAAGGCCCGGGTTCGCCGGTTTCGCCCGCTACGGCCGCCTTCACGCCACATGCGCCCCACGCGTATTCACAAACACCGCGTAGATCGACTGGCTGGCGGCCATGAACAGCCGGTTGCGCTTGGGCCCGCCGAAACACACGTTGGCGCAGGTTTCCGGTAACTGAATCTGGCCGATCTTCTCGCCGGCTGGTGCGAAGACGTGCACGCCATCGTAGCCCGCGCCCACCCATCCGGCGCCCACCCAGAGATTGCCGTCGATATCCGCGCGCATGCCGTCGCCCAAACCAGGGGCCATGCTGCAGAAGCGTCTTCCGTTCCGCAGGCGGCTGCCATCCAGGTCGAAGACGTGGATGTCTTTGGCGTCGCCAGTATCGGCGATGTAGACCTTCTTGTAATCGGGCGAAAAGCAGATCCCGTTGGGCTGGCCGAATTCAGAAGTGACCAGCGTCATCGAGCGGTCTTTGGGGTCCACGCGGTAGACCGCCTGCTTGATCTCCGGGGTGGCCTGAAAGCCTTCGTAATTACCGAGGATGCCATAAGTGGGATCGGTGAACCAGATGCCGCCATCGGGGTGAACCACGATGTCGTTGGGCGAATTCAGCGGTTTGCCCTGCCACTTATCGGCAATCACGGTAACTGAGCCATCGTGCTCATAGCGCACTACGCGCCGGCCGACATGCTGGCACGAAAGCTGCCGGCCCTCGAAGTCGAAAGTGTTGCCATTGCTGTAGCCCGATGGCTCGCGATACACGCTCACGTGCCCGTCTTCTTCCAGGCGGCGCAACTGACGGTTATTGGGAATGTCGCTCCAGACCAGGAAGTTGGCTTGGGCGTTCCATGCCGGCCCCTCGGACCACCGCGCGCCGGTATATAGCTTCTCGATGGCGGCGTTGTTGATCCTGTACTTGTCGAAGCGAGGATCTAACGACTTGATGTCGGGATCGGGATAGCGGATGGGCTGGCGCCCGCTCCAGTCGCGCTGGGTCTGTGCGACGGCCGAAGTCATGGCGGCAGCCGCGGCGGCAAGCAGGGATCGGCGAGGAATGGTCACGGGCATATTCTACACTGCGGGACAGCCAGTGTGGACCTCGGCCAAAGCGCCCCGGTGGGAGAGCCCTGTGGTCCCCTCGGCGGCGATCCGGCGGCACGCGACCCCTGCTTCGATTTCCTCACAGCCTTGGATGGAGCGCCTGTCAGTTCGCGGCTGGGACCAACGCTAGGGAACCTTGGGCGATGGGTCGGGAACGGTTGCCTTAGGGTGTGGATGGAATACCTTTTGCAACACGCGCAACACCACGTTCCGCCGCTTCGGAGGCGGTTTGCCGGTGTCCGGCTCAACCGGTGCGGCTGGACTGGTTTCGTCGGATTCCGTCACCGGTGTGCTTTGCGGCGGAGAAACGGCCGGCGCCACCACAGAGGGACCTGGTGAAGCATTGCCGGGCGTGACGTCGGGCCGCGAAGGCGCCGGCATTCTCACCGTCGAAACGCCCGCATTTGGTGCGGGTCCTGGTGCATCCGGCACTGAGCCGGTGAAGTGCAGCGCGACAGGGGACGGTTCCGCAACCCGCGCCCTTCCTGGCAACCGGAGCGGAGGCTGCGCCACCGGGTTGGAGTTCGGAATCGACGCGGACTCCGCGGGCACGGCGGGTTTGGCCGGCTCGGGTGCAGCCGGGACCGCAATCGATACGGGCTGAGCCGGGCCGCTGGTATCGGCGGTGCTCCCGGTATCCGCCGGCGGCGCCGTTTTCGGGTAAAGCTCCACGGCACTGAAGGTCGCGGCTCCCAGAAGTACACAGGCGCACGCCGCCAGGGTCATCCGGTTTCGGGGCAGGCCGATGTGCGGCAGGCTGATGTGCGGCAGGCCGATGGGCAGCAGGCCGTTGCGTGGCGCGTTTTCGGTCTCCGCGGCAGTCCATCCGGCGGCGCTTTCGAGTGCTGTGTAGAAGGCGCCCGCGGTCTGATAGCGTCTGTCCGGCTCCTTCTCGATGGCTGTCAGGATCACCTGGCTGAGGGCCGCACCGGCCGCCGGCTCGACTTCATCCGGCGGCGGTGGCGGAGAGTACTGATGCGCCAGCAGGACCTCAAAGGTGCTGTCACCCGTGAATGGCAACCGGCCGGTGACCACTTCATAAAGCACCACGCCCGCGGAATAAGTGTCGCTGCGCGAATCGGCCGCCTGGGTGCCCCGCGCCTGCTCCGGCGACATGTAGCAGGGAGAGCCGGCGAATGCGCCGGATTGGGTGATCCGCGGGCTGGTGGCGCAGCGGGCCAGCCCAAAATCGGTCAGCTTGACCGATCCCTCGGGGGTCACAATGATGTTTTCGGGCTTGATATCCCGGTGGACCACCCCTACCGCGTGGGCATACGCAAGCGCCGCCAGCATCTCCAGAACCAGGGCGGTTCCGCGGTCGATGGGTATACGGCCTCGCGCCAGAACCGCGCTCAGCGGTTCTCCAGGCACCAGTTCCATGACCAGCGCTAAGCCGTGCGGCGTGGAGAAGGCGTTGTGAACCGCGGCAATGTTGGGGTGGTGCAGGCTGGCCTGCAACTGGATCTCCTGCAGGAACCGCCGCTCTTCTTCCGGCGCGTGAAGCCGGCGGTCGGCCAGAATCTTGAGGGCGTCGCGGCGCCGCGTGATGGTGTGCTCGGCCTCGTACACTTCGCCGTAAGCGCCGCTCCCGATGGTGGAAAGGATACGGTAGTCTCCCAGCTGCGTGCCCGCTTCGAGACTCATGCCGCCGGCCTCATCGGACGAAAACCCAAAGGACCGTCAGCAACAGACCGGTACACGCACCGGCGGCCCCGATGATGATCATTTGCTGCCGGGAGAGAAGCGGCGTGCGGGGCGCCGCCAGGAATGCGGGCACCGGCGAACTGGGAGGCGGTTGGAAAACGCCGGTCCGCGGGATCTCCTCCGGGTTGGCCGCGTGCGCAGCCGCCGAACCGTCAACGGGCGTCGAGGCCGCCGGTTTCGGCGCGGAGGGAGCTGTCCTAACCATCTCACCGACCGTGACCTTGACCAGAGCTTCATCGAACTCCGCGGCGGTCTGATAGCGTTCGGCCGGGTTTTTCGCCAGCGCCTTGAGGAGCACGGTGCCCAGTTCCTCGGGAACCTTGGGGTTCACCTGGTGGGGGGACACCGGCGGAGAGCCGACCTGGGCGGCCATCAGCTCAAACTCGCTCGCCATGACAAAAGCCGGCCGCCCGCAGATCATCTCATACAAGACCATTCCGAGGGAGTAGAGATCGCTGCGGCTGTCCACATCGCCAATCGCCTTGATCTGTTCCGGAGAGATGTACTTCAAATTACCGATGGGCACCCCCACTTGCGTCAGCCTGGGACTGCCGGCGCCCTTCGCCAGAGCAAAATTGGCCAGTTTGACAATCCCGCCCGTGCCGATGATGATGTTTTCCGGAGCGATGTTGCGGTGTACGATTCCATGCCGGTGCGCATAGGCGGCCCCGGCGAGGACCTGCCGGGCAATGGCGACCGCGTCCGGCCAGGGAATCGGGCCCAGGGTCAATTTGTCGGCCACCGTAGGTCCTTCCACCAGTTCCGTGGTGATGACCAACTGGTTGCGCAGTTCCAGCGCGTTGAACAGGGTGACGATATTCGGGTGTACCAGCCCGGCATGGACCCGCATTTCCCGCAGGAACCGCTCGGCTTGCTGGGGGTCGCTTTGCGATCCCTCGGGCATGGTCCGCAGCGCCTCGATTCGCCCGGCCAGCGTATTTTTCACCCGGAATTCGATGCCGTTTTTCGATCGCTTCAGCACGTCGAGAAACTCGTACCCGGAGCGGGTCTCGCCCACTTGGAATTCCATCGAATCGGTCTCCTGTTGGCAGAAACCCTACAGGCCCCTGCCGGTTTGATTCTAAAGCCCGCCTTTTCGGCCGATCAATCCGAAAAACGTTAGTAAACTGGCGTCAACCAAGGTTGGCAGCGGACTGATAAAGAACGGGTGGGAGGGAGTCGGCTGGTGCGTAATTGCGGGCTTACCCGATTTAGACGGTGGCAGGGTGTCAACAGGTGGTACTCGGCCCAGATTCAGCTTCCGGCAATCCGGACGCCATGGAGTATCGACCCGATACCGTGGCAGGGGTCGAATCATTCGGAAACAACTCGGGCGGTAAGGGCACTGCAGTTCCGAGGATGCCGCTCCCGGCTTGCAGTAACCGTCTATGCGGCGCGGAGCAGCGGAAGGGGTTCCGGCGACGATGGGCCAGCCATTCGGGGAACGGCGCAGCCCGCTGTCGCTGGAGTTCGGCGGAGAAGGGGATCTCCACCCCGGGACAAGGTTTCGCGGCTCCGGGACTGGTTTCGGAGCCGCGCGCGTTAAGCAAGCGGTAAGTGGGACAGCACCTAGTAGGCGAAATCCAGCTTGGTGGTCGAGCCACCCAATTGAATCGAGTTGATGCGCTCGGCACCGCCGTCCTGCGTGGAATCCACTGCGGTGACCTTGAACTTCTTCTCGTTCGTCTCGATCTTTACGGGGATGCTGACCGATTTGGACGTCCGCACATCCGTAAAGATCGCGTTGGCGCCGTCCACCTTTAGCCGGTATTCGCCGGCCGTCAATTGCTGGCTCCCGGCCTTCGCCGGATGGGTGAGGGAAACGTCGTAAGTCTTGGTGGATGCGAACGAAAGGGCGGCAAGTGCCAGGACTCCGGCAAGCAAAGATAGTTTTTTCTTCATGATCGATTCCTTTTTGAAATTGGATTTGGGCGCCGGATTTTGCCAGCGAGCCCCAACTGAGGGCCTTGCGTTTCCGGCTCTTCTGAGAGGCCGCGTGCCTCGCACGCCAGCGTCTCTGCGGACCGCGAACCATGGCCGCCCGCCTCAGTTCCAGAATACAAAACCGGACCCGCAGGTTCAAAATCCAATTTTTTTATCGGTCGGATGGGTGCCCGCCCGTTGGCAGCGGTGGTTCAGTCTTTCACCGCAGTACCATCGGCCTTTACCCCCACCTCGTGGGTTCGGCCGCCCTTGCTGTAGGAGGCTTCGTAGGTGATCACCGGCCCTCTGGTAACGGTTTCCACCCTCACGATCTTGCCTCCCGAGGCGCGCTTCTGGATGGACGCCCGCGCGGCCGCCGGAAGGCTGTCGATGCCCACTTCCTGCTCGATTTCGATGACCTTTCCGGCTCGGTCGAAGGTCAGGTCGCGCGATTTCCCGCCCGTCACCGTTTCGACTTCAAACTGCACCTGGCCTTCCTCGGTTTCTTCCGAGAGGCCCCTGATCTGGGCGCCTTTGGTCTGCTCCTGAATGGCCTGCTGCACGGCGGCCGGCAGGTCTTTCCATTGCACTTTCTTCTCCGCTGCCGCGAATGTCCACGCGCACAGGGCCGTCGCGATCACCCAACTCATGGAACGGATAGTCATATGGGTGGATTATGGGCCAGCCCACATGAACGCACGATGAAATGCCGCGCTGGCTGGCATGGCCGGCCCAGCCCAACAGCCTGCCGCACCACGGCCGCCTTTCCCTGCGGCTTGGCCCCGTGCGCGTTCCATCCCCCTGAAAACCCGGCGCCGACGCCGCCACCGGGAACGCCGCACCGAGGTCTGCACCTTTCCGGCAGGCGCCGCAAACACCACCTGCATGACCGTTGGAATCGAAAGAGACGGCCGGAAAGGCCGCCGGACCGTCCGGACCCTCCCTGGAGTACGGTGGCATTGGCGCGCCGGCTTAGCTGTGGCCGCCTCGACCTTCCCAGCCCTTCGCCCTCGGGTGCTTAACCGTTTTGGGGAGAGACCGCCGGGCAAGGGCCGGGCGCCCAGTGTAAAAGGTTGACCGGCAGGTTGCGCGCTCTCAGACTCCTTGAGCCGATCAGACAATGGAAGAAACATTTCACAAGGGTATTGTTTTC
>DATJRE010000274.1:0-6544 GCA_035505095.1 Bryobacteraceae bacterium
CGTGATTGGCGCGCCCAAGAAGGCTGCCGCGCAGACCGTGGAAGCGCTGGAGCGCGATGCGCGCGGCTGGTACGGAGGCGCGGTGGGGATGATTTCGCTCAACGGCGACATCAACACCGGCATCCTGATCCGCACCACGTACCTGCGCGACGGCATGGCGCGGTATCCCGTGGGCGCAACCCTGCTTTACGACTCCGTGCCCGCCATGGAGGAGCAGGAGACGCGGCTGAAGGCCACCGGTTTTTTCCGCACGCTGGGAGCGGGCGTGCCGGACGCTGTGGAACCGGCCGCGGAGCGCGAAGCGACAGGGTCGGGCGCGCGGCTGCTGCTGGTGGACAACGACGATTGCTTCATCCACACGCTGGCGAATTACGCGCGCCAGACCGGCGCCGAAGTGGTCACCTACCGCGCGGGATTTCCGCCCGAGCTGATGCGCGAAGTGGCGCCCAGCCTGATTCTGATTTCTCCCGGTCCGGGCCGGCCGGCGGATTTCGGCGTGCCGGAATTGGTGAAGACGGCGGTGCGCCTGGGGGTTCCGGTGTTCGGCGTGTGCCTGGGGCTGCAAGGGATTGTGGAGGCCTTCGGCGGCGAGTTAGGCGTGCTGGACTATCCCATGCACGGCAAGCCTTCCACCGTGCGGCATAGCGGCCAGGGCATTTTCGAAGGGCTGCCCGCGGAGTTTCAGGTGGGCCGGTATCATTCTTTATACGCGCGGCGCGAGACTTTCCCGGCGTGCCTGGAGGTGACCGCCGAATCCACCGATGGCGTGATCATGGGCATCCGCCACCGCGAGCTGCCGATTGAAGCCGTGCAGTTCCATCCCGAATCGATTCTTACGGCCGAAGGGGACCACGGGTTGAAGCTGATGGCCAATGCGGTGCGGTTGGGCAAAGCTGTGCGCAGCCGCTGAAACGGCAGGGCGGCCGAATTGCTCCGCTAGGTGCTTTCGCGCTGCCCCAAGAGACCCGCTGGTGAACCCTGTGCCGGTAGATCGGATGCGGGCAAGCTGATCCGAAATGTGCAACCCTGGTTGGGAACACTGGACAGGGTGACCGTGCCGCCGTGGGCCTCGATGGTCCACTTCACAATCGAAAGACCTAAGCCGGCGCCGCCGGATTCGCGCCAGCGCGCCTTATCCACCCGATAGAACCGGTTGAATATTTTGGGCTGATCTTCGACGGGAATCCCGGGGCCGTGGTCTTGGATTTCCACCACAACCAGTTGGCTGGCGGTAGTGCGCACACGCACGAGAATGGTTTCGCCCACCGGCGAATACTTCACGGCGTTGTGGATCACATTGACCAACGCCTGCCGCAGGAAGACATAGTCCCCTTCGACCTGCGCGTCTTCTTCGCCTTCCACGAAAAGTCGCTGGGCCTTTTCTTCCAGGAGGATCTCAAAGAGCGCGGCGGCCTCGCGCGCCAGCGCCATGACCGGAACCACGGTGCGATGGAGCTGGATGGAGCCGGAATCGGCGCGGGAAATCGTGAGCAGGTTGTCGATCAAAGTGGTCAGACGGTTGACTTCCTCCAGCATGCTGCCGATGATGTCGCGGTATTCGGCGCGCGCGCCGTCCTTTTGCAATCCGACTTCGCCTACGCTGCGGATCATCGCCAGGGGCGTCCGCAACTCGTGGGATGCGTCGGAAGTGAAGCGCCGAAGCTGTTCGAAAGCCTGTTCGAGGCGGGCCAAGGTCTGGTTGAACACGCGCGCGAGCTGGCCCAACTCGTCATCCGCCTGGTCATTCGGCAGACGCGCATCGAGCTTCTCCGGGGTTATTTCCTGGGCCCGCCGCGCCATTTGCTCAATGGGACTGAGGGCGCGCCGCGCCAGGCCATATCCGGCCAGCCCGGCAGCCGCCAGCACCACCGGCAACACTACCAGCGAGGCCGCCATCAGCTCGCGCAGGCGGGTAAACAGCGTTTCCTCACTGTGGGCCAGCCGGATCAGCAAGTGGTGTCCGTCGAGCACATGCACCCTGCTGACCAGGCGGACGCGGGTTCCATCCAGCAGGCGCGCCGAGCGGGCCGAGTACCCGCCGACACCCTCGCCAGAGAACGGCGGCCCTCCCAGTGGGCGGTTGCCCAAGCGCTCGTTGCGGAACAGCACCGCTCCATCGGGAGCCAGCACCTCCAGATAGCGCTCGATGACCTCCTTCGATTCGGGGTGGTTGTGATAATTCTCGCGAATGTGAAGCTGGCCATCGGCGGTGAAGTAGAACAGGCCCTCCACGGTTTCGATTTCCTCGATGGCGAAACGATCGAGCTGGCTGCGCAATTGGAAAAAGAGCAGCGCGCAGGTGCATGCCCAGGCGAGGGTGAGGAGTCCGGCCAGCACCGAGACGTACCAGAGGGTGAGGCGGGTGCGGAGATGGCGCGGACGACGCATTAGGGCCCGTCTTCGTCGCGCAAGACGAAACCGACGCCTCGCACGGTGTGGAGAAGTTTGCGATCGAATTGGCCGTCGAGCTTGCGGCGCAAGCGGACCATCTGGGCATCGATGACGTTGTCGAGCGGCGTCTGCCGCGACGTTTCGTGCCAGATATCGCGCGCCAGCATTTCCCGGGAGACGACCCTGCCCTGATTTTCGAACAGGTACTCGACCAGGTCGAACTCACGGGCCGTCAGATCGAGCGATTGCCCATTGCGGACCACGGAACGGCGGGCCACATCCATTTCGAGGTCGGCGAGCCGGAAGTGCGGGTTGGCATCGGGCTTGCCGCGGCGCAGCAGGGCGCGCGTGCGTGCCAGCAGCTCGGGAAAGGCGAAGGGCTTCACCAGGTAATCGTCGGCGCCGGTATCCAGGCCGCGGACGCGGTCCTCCACGGCGTCCCGCGAGGTGAGCAGCATCACGGGCGTGCGGGTGCCGCGCTTGCGGAGAGTGGCCAGGATTTCAAAGCCATCGTGGCCGGGCAGCATGACATCCAGGATCACCAGATCGAACGGCTGCGCCTGAATCAGGTAGGCGCCTTCTTCGCCGGTATAGGCGGCGCGGACCGAGTAGCCATCGGCCTCCAGCCCTTCGCGCAGAGCCTGCGCCATTTTCTGCTCGTCCTCGACCACAAGGATGTGCACATATCCTTTATAGGGGCACACCGCCCCCCACTGCAACTGACGGGTTCCTGATATTTCCCTGACGGACGCGTCAGGAAAACATCAGGGAATTATCAGGCGGAAGGCGGGCGGTTCGGTGCTAAGAATGAAAACAAGCGCGCATCTGGGGAGCGCGCCATGGAGAGGAATTGGATGCTGTCACCGGGCCTGGCTAAGAAGGTCACGATTCATCTGAACGAAGATACAAGTTCCCGAAGCGACTACCTGAGCCGTGAGATACTTTCGCTGCTTCTGCGAGAGGGCGTGGCCGGGGCCACGGTGGTCCGTCCGGAAGCCGGTTTCGGCTCTCACCACCGCGTTCACACGCAGGAAGGTGGAATCGATACCGCCTACCACATGCCCTTGCGCATCGAGTTTGTGGAGATCGCCAAAAAGGTGGAACGCCTTCTGCCTTCTCTGATGGAGCTGGTGACGGATGGGCTGATTGAAGCTCACGATACCGTGATTCTGAAAATGGCTGTCGGAACAGCCAGATGAAGGCCGGATATGTCCGCATACTTGCGGGAAGCACTATATCCTGGGCGCTGGCGTGGGCGCAGACACCCGTGGTTTCGCTGGCGCAGGCGGAGCAAACGGCGCTGCGGAACCACCCGCAGATCGCGGCGGCAGCCCTGGAAGCCGAGGCCAGCGGATTCGCCGAACGGGAAGTGCGCGCGGCTTATTATCCGACCCTCTCAGGTAATGTCACCGGAGTTGGTTCGGAACATAACTCGGTGTTATCGGCGGGAGCGGTTACCACTTCGAGCATTTACAACCGTGGCGCAACCGGCATTGTGGCAAGCCAGTTACTTACGGATTTCGGACGCACGGCCAGCCTTGAGCAAAGCGCCAAACTGCGCACAGCCTCCAGGAATCAGGACGTGACGAACACTCGGGCGGAGGTGCTGGTGGAAGTCCGGCAGGCATATTACCAGGCGCTGGCTTCGGAGTCGGTTCTGAAGGTGGCGCAGGCGACTTTGGATCTGCGGCGCGTCACGCTACGGCAGGTGACGGCGCTGGCGCAGAGCGCTCTGCGTTCGACCGTTGACGTGAGCTTCGCGCAGGTGAACCTGTCGCAGGCGGAACTCGACCTGTTTAGCGCGCAAAACGACGCCAAGGCCGGCCACGCGCGCCTTTCCGCTGCCATGGGCTACCAGGACGACCAGCCATTTGGTCTGGCCGATGAGCCGCTGCCGGCGGCTTTGAATCCGGATGTGGACGGCTTGATCGCGGACGCGTTGCGGGAGCGGCCGGATTTGGGCGCGCTGCGGTTCCAGCGCGATTCGCTGGCCAGTTTTGCGCAAGCCGAGAAAAGATTGCGGAATCCGACCGTGAGCGCCGCCGCGGTGGGCGGTGTGGCGCCGGTGCGGGATGACCGTCTGCCGGAAACTTACAGCGCCGCGGGCGTCAACGTGAACATCCCGGTGTTGAACGGCGGGCTTTTCAAGGCGCGGCGGGAGGAAGCCGAATCGCACGCCGCGGCGGCGGATAAAGACGTCCAGTCCCTCTCGGTGCGGATTGCGCGCGACGTGCGGATGGCGTGGCTGAGCGCCAACGACGCCTTCCAGCGCCTGGATGTGACGGCGCGAATGGTGGCCGAGGCCAACGAAGCGCTGCGACTGGCCCAGGCGCGCTATGACAATGCGCTGGGCAGCATTGTGGAGCTGAACCAGGCGCAGTTGGACCAGACGGCGGCGGAGATTGCGGCGGCTTCCGCCAAGTATGAATACCTGAGCCGGAGAGCGGATCTGGATTACGCCATAGGTATCTTGCGATGACTCAAAAGCTACGAAAAAACGGACGTCTCCTGATGGCAACCGCGGCGGTTCCCTTTTTGCTGGCGGTTTCCTCCTGCGGGCGAGGCGGAAGCGTGCAGGCCGCCGCGACGCCGCCCATGCGCACGGTGGCCGTCGCCGGGGCAACCCGCACCGATCTTTCGAGCGATCTGGAACTGACGGCCGAATTCGAGCCGTATCAGGAGATCGATGTGATGGCGAAAGTGTCCGGGTACATTCGGGAGATCAAGGTGGACATTGGCGACCGCGTGTCCCAAGGCCAATTGCTGGCGACCCTGGAAATCCCCGAAATGCAGGACGATCTGACCCGTGCCGCCGCGGCCATCGACGAGGCCAACGCCGACTTGGCCGCGGCGCGCGACGAACTGCAGCGCGACCAATCGGCGCATGAAATGGCGCACCTCTCTTATACGCGCATCCTGGAGGTCTCCAAGACCGAGCACGGGCTGGTCCCCGAGCAGCAGGTGGACGAGATCCACTCGCGCGACCTGGTGGCGGCGGCACAGGTTTCGGCGGCCAAGTCGCGGGTCACCGCGTGCGAGCAGCGCATCCGCGTCGCGCAAGCTGAGCAGGCGCGCTACAAGACTTTGTATCAGTACGCGCTGATCACGGCTCCCTTTACCGGAGTGGTGACCAAGAGGTACGCCAACACCGGCTCGCTGATACAGGCGGGCACCTCTTCGCAAACCCAGGCCATGCCGGTGGTCCGGCTGTCGGAAAACGGCCTCCTGCGGCTCCAGTTACCGGTGCCCGAATCCGCGGTTCCGCTGGTTCACCTGGGTGAGCCGGTGGATGTGAACGTATCCGCGCTGCATCGAACCTTTCCGGGGCTGGTCAGGCGTTTCGCGGACAAAGTGGACGAATCCACGCGAACCATGAAGACGGAGGTGGACGTTTCCAATCCAAAGCTGGAACTGGTGCCCGGAATGTACGCCGAGGTAGACCTGATTACGGAGCAGCACAAACACGTGCTCTCAGTGCCGGTGGAAGCCTTGGACGGCTCGGGAAGCACCACGCGCGTGTTCGTGGTGCGGCCGTCGGGACAGGTGGACATCGTGCCGGTGCGCACCGGCCTGGAAAACGCGCAGTGGGTGGAGATTCTCTCGAAGCAAATTCATGAAGGCGATTCCGTGGTGGTGGGATCTCGCGCCGGGTTGAAGGAAGGCGACCCGGTTCAGCCCAAGGCCATCGCGCTGACCACCGGCCCCTCGCCGAAGCCTTAGGTTCCCCATGTCCAGATTTGCCATTCATACACCGTATCTGATTGTGGTCGCCTGCCTGATCATCGCGATCCTGGGCGCGGTGAGCGTGGTGGGAATGCCGGTGGATATGTTTCCGGCGATGAACATTCCGGTGGTGGTGGTAGCCACGTTTTATTCGGGGATGCCGCCGGAACAGATCGAAGGGGACATCACATACCACCTGGAGCGCTTCTTCACTCTGGCCAGCGGTATCGACCATATCGAATCGCGATCGCTCAACGGCGTCAGCATTATCCGGGTTTACTTTCAGTCCAACACCAACGCGGATATCGACGCGGCCACCATCGCGAACCTGGCCGTTTCGGATATGAAAGACCTGCCGCCGGGCACGCTGCCGCCGGTGGTGCTCAAGTCGGATGCTTCCAGCCTGCCGGTGTGCCTGGTGACCATGAAC
>DATJRE010000275.1:0-11427 GCA_035505095.1 Bryobacteraceae bacterium
GAAAACCGCCCGGCTCGAAGTGCGTTACTGGGTCTCGGTCACCTGACGAACACCGATATGGTGGCGCTTACGGTGGTTCCTCCTGCTCCGTAGGCTGTCAAGGTGTAAGTCTCGTTGGTGATCGGGTTGACCGTGAAGGTGCCGTTCACAGGCAATCCGCTCTGAGTGCCGATATCGGCGCCGATCAGAATCACCTGCGTGGCGTTAGCGGTCTGCCACGAGAGGACCGACGGGGCGCCGGCGGCAGCCGTGGTCACCGGGCTGGCGGTGAACGACAGGATCTGTACCTGTCCGACGAACACCGTCGTGTTGGCCTGGATCTGGCCTGCCGAGTTCGTGGCAGTCAGGGTGTAGGTAGTGGTCGTGCTCGGGCTGACCGAAGCGCAATCGTTGGTGTTCAGGTTACTGCCGACGGTTGGCTGGATCGAAATCGAGGTGGCGTTGTTGACCTGCCAGCACAGCTTGGTAGATGTGCCCGGCTGGATGGTTTGCGGGTTCGCCACAAACACTACAACTTGCGGAATCTGGCCGGTAGACACCGTCACCGTAACCGGAGAGGTGACTGACTGGCCGGCGGAATTGGTAGCCGTCAAAGTGTAAGTCGTCGTCTGGGTCGGCGATACGGTGACGCTGCCGTTGGGCGCCACGCTGCCCACGCCGTTATTGATACTGACGGTGGCGGCGTTATTGGTGGCCCAACTCAAGGTGGAGTTCTGTCCCGGAGAGATGGTCACGGGGTTGGCTTCGAACCGCAGAATCTGCGGAGAAGAAGAGGTCACGGCGGAGACCGTGACAGTGGTGGTGGCGTTGACCGTGCCGCCGGGGCCGGTGGCCGTCAAGGTATAAGTGGTGGTCGTTGTCGGCGTCACCGAAGTGGAGCCGGACTGGGAATTGACCGCGCCTGGACCCGGGCTGATGGAAACGCTGGTAGCGTTCTGGACGACCCACGTCAGAGTCGAAGATTGGCCCGTCGCGATGCTCGCCGGACTGGCCGTGAACTGAATGATGTTGACCTGTCCCGGAGCCACTGTGCTGACTTCGGTGGTGGCGCTGCTATGCAGGCCGTCCGTATTGGTCACGGTAAGCCGGAAAGCGTAGTTCTGGCCGGCCGCCGCGGTGAAGGTCGCGACCGCCTGGTTGGCGTTATTGATGGTAACCGCCGGGCCGAGGATCTGGACCCACTGATAGGTCAGCGTTTCACCCAGCGGATCGTATGATCCCGAGCCGTTCAGGGTGACCGTGCCGGCAGGAATGCCGAGCTGGTTCGGACCTGCGTCGGCGATTGGCGGGCTCGATCCCACCTTGCGTGTCGCGAATTCGTAGCGGATGCGCGGCACGTCCATAGGCACCGGAGTGGTGATCTTGGTGTAATCCTTAGGCGCGATAAAGGTCCCCGCCTGGAGGCCGAAGACGATTTGGCCGCTGCCGTGGGCCTGCAGATAGGTCTCGTTCCAGCCGGCTTCGGCGGTGAAGGCCACGTGCGGTGAGAACGGCTGGATGAATTTCAGATCCGCGCCGATATGCTGGCTGCTGGGACCTTGATAGGTGCGCAGCCAACCGACATTGCCCTGGAAGTAGGAATTCCCCCAGGCGGCGAAGAGGAAGTTGGCGCCGTACTGGTTGACCAGGCGCGCGATGGTCTGCAGATAGGCTCCCGGCGCCAGCGTAGTGCTATTGATGACGCCGATATCCTTGAAGCCCTGAGTGCCGAACAAGCCGATGCGGCCGCCCTTGAAGAGGTAATCCAACATGAAGGCCGCTTCACCCAATCCGGTCCCGTTTTGATACTGCTTGAAGTCCAGGTACTTGAAGCTGCCGAAGGCGCCTGCCTGCACGTTGCCCCAGCGGTTGACCAGACCGATATCGAACTGGCCCTCGACGCTGCCGGGGTAGTACGTCATCTCGCCCTGGGCCTGCACCGCATGGGTGCCATCGCCGCCGAAAGGAGAGAAGAACTGGCCGCGGCCGCTGGCGCTGAAATCGCCAGTGCGTCCGCCGCCGAATGCGGGACCGATGTCGAGGCCTACCAGCGAGAATTTCTTGTTCCGTCGCTGGGCTTCTTCGAGCGCGCCCTGGGCTTCGGTGTGGGCAATATTCTGGGTCTGCTGCTCGCTGAGCGGCTTGGGCAGCGCGGCCACCTGCTGTTTCAGCAGGTTGTGCTGGTTGCGCAGGTCGTCGAGATCGGCGCGCAACTTGTCGTTGTCGCCCTGGAGATTTTTCAATGCCGAGAGGATGTCATCCAGCTTGTCGAGACGTTTCAGAATCTGGTCGCAGCATTCCTCCTGCTTCTTCATGAAGTCCTGAAGCATGGGCAGAATGTCGCTGATGCCGCCCTCCTTGATCAAGCGGCCCTGGCCGTCGGTGACCGCCATGATGACCCGGCGGTTCATGAAGCGGCCTTCCTTGGTTCCATTAGAAACCTCAGGGCTGGCCTTGCCGTTGCCGGCGGTGGAAATCTGGTCCGGGGAAGCGCCGTAATGGACCAGGAATGCCTTAACTGCGTTAGCGCGCGCGAGCGCCAGTTTGTCGTTGTAAGGCACCGAGCCGACATAGTCGGTATTGCCGGTCACTTTTACGTGATAGTCTTTGTGCTGGCTCAGCAGGTCAGCCAGGCGCAGGAGACTGGGGTAGCCATCCGAGAGAATCGAGGAATTGAACTCGAAGTTTATCTCTTCCCAGTCGTCCTTGGTTTGGCCGCCCGTGCTCAACCCCTGCGAATATAGACAGGAAGCCATTAGCCCAAGCGCACCGATCACCGCTAGCTTGTTCATTTTGTTCTTTATCTCCTCAACTTAATCAACATGTGCGAGACCCACACCGCAATCGGAATCCCTGTTTGGCCGCTTCCGAACGCGGCGCTCCAGGGATTTCCACTAGCAATGCCGGAAAAGCGAGCTCTCCGGTTTGGGGGCTTCGAAGCCCCAAAAGCACAACTAGAAACAGGATACACCGGTTTATTTCCTTATCTGCAAGAAATTGCATATCGTTAGTACCCACGGCCAGTAATCCAAAGCACATTTCCGCGGACCGAAAGTGCGACAATAATCGAGTGAGCTGCCGGACGGGCAGTCGCTTTCCGCAAGGGAAGAGGAAAGTCCGGTCTCCACAGGGCAGCGTGCCGGCTAACGGCCGGGGTCCGGTTACCCGGATACGGAAAGTGCAACAGAAAATATACCGCCTCGGAAACGAGGTAAGGGTGAAATGGTGCGGTAAGAGCGCACCGCGCCGGAAGTAATTCCGGTGGCATGGCAAACCCCACGCGGAGCAAGACCAAATAGGGGAGGAGGGGCGGCCCGCCCCGCCAGACTTCCGGGTAGGTCGCTGGAGCCGGATAGTAATGTCCGGCCAAGAGGAATGATTGCCGCCCGCGAGGGTACAGAAACCGGCTTATAGTCCGGCAGCTCATATCCGGGATTTCCCGGAGTAACCTGCGTCACTCAACTTACATCGGATGCGGGGTGTGAAAGCCTGGTGCAATCCGCCGCAACTCGGGTTCCCCGCGTTTTTCTCCCGGTGCCCCGGCGCCTCCACGGCAAGGCACTCTTCGCCGCCGCGCCCCTCAAGGCCGCGTCCCCCCGTGATAAGCTCATCGCTATGGTTCGAATCCTTCTAGCGCTGGCGGTGTCCCTGGCCTGCCGCGCGCAGACCGCCCCCCAACCGGTGGAAGGCGACTGGGTGGCGCACGATTTCGTCTTCAAGTCCGGCGAGAAAATGGCCGAACTGCGGCTGCATTACACCACCCTGGGAAAGCCGGAAAGGGACGCCTCGGGGCACGTGCGCAATGCTGTTCTGATTATGCACGGCACGGGCGGCAGCGGGCGCGGGTTCCTCAGCCCCGGCTTCGCCGGCGAGTTGTTCGGCGAAGGCCAGCCGCTCGATGCCAACCGCTTCTACATCATCCTGCCGGATGCCGTGGGCCACGGCAAGTCCAGCCGCCCTTCCGATGGGCTGCGGATGAAGTTCCCACACTACCGCTATGACGATATGGTGCGGGCTCAATATCTGCTGGTCCACGACGGCTTGCATGTGGACCATCTGCGCCTGGTGATGGGCACCTCTATGGGCGCCATGCACACGTGGATGTGGGGCGAGATGTACCCGGACTTTATGGACGCGCTGATGCCGCTGGCCAGCGCTCCGGTGGCAATTGCCGGGCGCAACCGCATGTTCCGCGCCATGATCATCCAGGCCATCCGTGGCGATCCGGAATGGAAGAACGGGGACTATACCAGCCCGCCGGCGAATGGGCTGATCGCGGCGCAGTACGCTTTGTGGATGATGACCAGCAGCCCGCTGCAACTCCAGAAGGCCAATCCCACGCATGAAAAGGCCGATGCCGCCGTGGCGGCGCTGCGCCAGCGGGCTTTGCGGACGGACGCCAATGACATGCTGTATTTCTACGAATCGTCCACCGACTACAACCCGTCGCCGGACCTCGAAAAAATCCGGGCGCCTCTGTTTGCCATCAACTCGGCGGACGACGAGGTCAATCCTCCGGAGCTGGGCATCCTGGAGCGCGAAATCAAGCGCGTACCGCGAGGGCGCTATATCCTGATCCCCACCAGCGACCAGACCCGCGGCCACGGCACCCACTCGCGCCCGGCGGTGTGGAAGAATTATCTGGTCGAGCTGCTGCGCATTTCCGAACCGCGGGCGGCGCTGATGGACCCGCACGATCCGGTCTGGGCGCAGGCCGCGCCACCGGTGTTCCAGGTGAAGGTAGCCACCACCAAGGGCGACTTCACCATTGAGGCGCACCGCGATTGGGCGCCCATCGGCGTGGACCGTTTCTACAACCTGGTGCGCGCGGGCTTTTTCGACGATTCGCGTTTCTTCCGCACAGTGGCCGGCTACATTACGCAATTCGGCATCCCGGGGCAGCCGCGCGTGGCGGCGGTGTGGCGTAACCAGACCATGCCCGACGACCCATCGCATGGCGATAACGCACGCGGCATGGTGGCCTACGCCATGACCGGCCCGGGCGCCCGTACTACGCAGCTCTACATTAATTTGAAGGACAATTCCCAGCGGCTGGCCGGGCAGGGCTTCGCGCCGGTCGGCCGGGTGGTGCAGGGCATGGACGTCGTGGACCTGCTGTACTCCGGGTATGGCGAAAATTCGGGCGGTGGGATGAGGGCTGGAAAGCAGGCCCGCATGTTTGAAGGCGGCGACGCCTGGCTAGATGCCGCGTTTCCCAAGCTCGACAAACTGCTATGGGCGCAGATTCGGGGGACGTAGGTTGCACGCCGGGCGGGTCTGTGCGATTTATGAAGCCGGGCAATGACGCGGCTCGAACACTTCCTGGCCTATGCCGAATCGCACCGCGGAACTGTGACCGCCGCGGCTGTCTCCCTGATTCTGCTGATCGCCGGCATTGACTGGGCCCTCCCCAAGATCACCGTCGGGTACCTCTACCTGGTTCCCATCCTGCTCTCGGCGGCGGCGCTCAATCGCGCCCAGATTTTAACCATGGCGGCACTATGCGCCTACCTCCGCGAGGTATTCGATCCCTTGCAGGATGCCCCCTTGGTAACCGGCACGCGGCTTTGGCACGCCTTCAACCCCCGTTACTGGGTGGAGGGATCGGGCGGCCGGCTGGTGGTGGTGGCGGTGGGATTTGCCATGACCGGTTTCTTCGTGGAGGAGCTCAACCGGCGGCGGCGTTTGCTGGAGGAGCATCTGAAGGAGCGCGAGGAACAAAACCGCCTGCGCCGCGAAGCCGAGCAGCAGACGCGCATCCTGATCGAAACCAGCCCGCTGGCCATCCTTACGCTGGATGAATCCGGGTCGGTGGCGCTGGCCAACGCATCTGCAAAGCAGTTACTGGGGTTCGAGGACGAGGGCACGTTGCAAGGGCGATTGGTCGAGCCGTTCCTCCCTCTGCTGCCGCGCATGCTCAACAGCCATCGCGCCAGCCCCTCGCATGACATCCGCACCAGTGTGGAATGCAAAGGCCAGAGGTGTAACGGGGAAGTTTTCCTGGCGCACGTCTGGCTCTCAACCTATCGCACGTCCAGAGGCCCGGGCCTGGCGGCGGTGGTGTGGGACGCCTCGGAGAACCTGCGCGACCGCGAAGGAGCCGGCCTGGATTCCATGATGGCCACCTCGCGGGTGCTGATCGGCGCCATGTCGCACGAGATTCGTAACCTAGCTTCGGCAGCCTCTTCGGCATACGCCGCGCTGGCGCCGGGGGAAGGCGGGGAGACTCACGAACAGTACCAGGCGCTGGGTTCACTAATTCAGGGACTGGAAAAGATTTCCACCTGGGGCCTGCGCATGGCGTCGGCGCGCGAGGCGGTCACCGCCGACCTCGGCACGGTGCTGGACGAAACCCGCATTGTAGTGGAGCCGGGTTTGCTGGAATCCGGCATCTCGGTGGTCTGGGAGGTGGCCGAAGGGCTGCCGCTGGTGCAGGCCGATCATCACGGGCTGCTGCAGGTATTCGTCAACCTGACTCGTAACAGCCAACGCGCGATGCTGGATTGGCCGCGGAGGGAATTGCGCGTCTCGGCCACGCTGGAGCGGGACCTGGTGGTGGTGCGGTTTGCGGATAGTGGTCCGGGCATTGCCAATCCGGACGGACTGTTCAAGCCGTTCCATTCGGGTGGTCAATCCACCGGTCTGGGCCTATACATCTCGCGCGCGATCCTGCGGTCGCACGGGGGAGGATTACGGTACGAACCAACCGAAAAGGGCTGCTGTTTTATGGTGGAGTTGTGGCCGGTGGAGAATCAGAATTAGGATGATGGCAGTGAATGGGAAACCCATCCGGGCGTTGTTGGTGGATGACCACGCGCTGTTCCGGGAAAGCGTGGCAGTGCTGCTGGGCAGCGAACCGGACTTCGAGATCGAACATTGCGGCAGCATCCGCGAGGCGCTCGCCCTGCTCTCCGCGCGCAGCTACGATATGGTGCTGCTGGACCACGACCTGGGTTCCGAACGCGCCTCGCATTTTCTACCCGCGGCCCGGCAGGCCGGATTCGAAGGCCGCGTGCTGGTGGTGACGGCGTGGGTGAGCGACACCGAAGCGCGCCGCCTGCTGCGCCAGGGGGTCGCCGGAATCTTTCTGAAGCACGGACGTCTGAGCGATCTGGCGGAATCGATTCGCAGCGTGGCGGCCGGCCACGATCTTCCCGAGCGCATTCCGGCGGGGCCCCAGGACCAGCCAAAGGAGGCCCAGCCGCCAGATCCCCCCGGGTTTAACGATCGCCAGCGGAGGGTGCTTCGGTATGTGCTCGAAGGTCTCTCCAACAAGGAGATCGCCTGGCGTCTGCAGATATCCGAAAGCTACGTAAAGGCTATTCTGCAGAGCCTCTTCCAGAAAACCGGGGTCCGCACACGGGGCCAACTGGTGCGGGTGGTCTTCGAACAATATGAAGACCAGTTGTAGGGCGGCCGGACTGTACGAAAGATAGACTGCCGGGGTACGCGGCTCTGCGCTACTGTGGGAACCATATTCTAAATGCCGGTCCTCAGACCCGGCAACCGAGGCGTAGGGGTGAGTGTCGCTGTCGATGGGGATTCACAGCGAAGGTCAACGGAGGACGTGTCCAACAGACCACGCCCTCCGGAGCCGATCCACCTCTAAGACAAGTCCAGCCGATAGAATAGAACTGTGCCCACCGCTATCGCTTCCGTTCCGGAAATTCTTGAAAGCCTCCACATTGAACCGGTAAACTCAGGTGCCTGTTACGGCGATTGGATTGCCGCACCGCAGGGCGACGAACTGGAATCATTGAACCCCGCCACGGGTGAACCATTGGCGAAAGTGCGGATGGCCGGCCTGGACGATTACGAACAGGTGATGGCGCATGCCGCCAAGGCTTTCGTGGAATGGCGCATGGTGCCCGCTCCGCAGCGTGGCGCCATGGTGCGCGAGATCGGCGAACAACTGCGCGCACACAAGGCAGCCCTCGGTGCGCTGGTGACTCTCGAAATGGGGAAAATCCTGGCCGAGGGGCAAGGCGAAGTGCAGGAGATGATCGACATTGCCGATTTCGCCGTGGGCCTCTCGCGGCAACTCTACGGGCTGACCATGCACAGCGAGAGGCCCGGGCACCGCATGTACGAGCAGTGGCATCCGCTGGGAGTGGTGGGGGTGATCAGCGCCTTCAATTTTCCCGTGGCGGTGTGGTCGTGGAACGCCCTGATTGCGGCGGTGTGCGGCGATTGCGTGCTGTGGAGGCCGTCTTCGGAAACGCCGCTCACCGCCATCGCCGTCTCAAAGATCTGCAATCGCGTCATGGACCGGCACGGCATCAAGGGCATCTTCAACCTGGTGATTGGGCCGAGCCGCACGGTGGGCGAAGCCCTGATTCACGACCGGCGCATTCCGCTGGTGAGTTTCACGGGATCGACGGATGTGGGCCGGCACGTGTCGGAAGCCATCGCCGGCCGCCTGGGGCGCAGCATTCTGGAACTGGGCGGCAACAACGGCATCATCGTGATGGACGATGCCAATTTGGACCTGGCGTTGCGCGCGGTGCTGTTCGGCGCTGTGGGCACGGCGGGTCAGCGCTGCACCACTACGCGGCGCCTCTTTTTGCAGCGCGGCATCGCCGGGAGGCTCACCGAAGCCCTGGTGAGCGCCTACCGCCAGGTGAAGATCGGCGACCCCATGGAAGAGACCACCCTGATGGGGCCGCTGGTGAACCGCCGCGCAGTGGACGACATGATGGACGGCCTGCGGCGCATCCGCGAACAGGGCGGCGAGATCCTGTTTGGCGGGGAGAAGGTGATGGGGAATTACGTGCAGCCCACCCTGGTGCGGGCGCGGCCCGATATGCCGATCCTGAAAGAGGAGATCTTCGCGCCGATTCTCTACCTGATCGAGTTCGACAGCCTCGACGAAGCCATTCATTGGCACGACGATGTGCCGCAGGGGCTGTCTTCGGCCATGTTCACCGGCAGTCTGATTTCGGCCGAAACCTTCCTGAGCCACCGCGGCAGCGATTGCGGCATCGCCAATATCAACATCGGCACCAGCGGCGCGGAAATCGGCGGCGCCTTCGGCGGCGAGAAGGACACCGGCGGGGGACGCGAATCCGGAAGCGACGCGTGGAAGGCCTACATGCGGCGCCAGACCAACACCATCAACTGGTCGGCGCAGTTGCCGCTGGCGCAGGGAATCCGGTTTGAAATGTGAAGTGGCTGGCGCGCTGCTGCTGCTGGTTCTGTGGATCCCGGCAAGCGCGAAATGCCTTCCCGGTGAAATGACCGTGGATGGGCGTCTCGCCCCGGACGTCAATGGGCCTGTCAAGGTCAACGTCACCCTCCACACGCCGAAGGGCGATTACGAGCAAACGGCCACAGCGACCTCCAACTTCGCCATCACTATTCGTTTTGACACGTGGACTTCTTTTTCCGTGTGGCGTGGTGAGCGCTGTAAGAATCTGCCGTCCCTGGTTGTAATCACGGCCAACGCCGCCGGAACGCCGCCGAACGAGGTGCGCGTGAAGTTCAAGGGTAACGCGTTCGATTCCGGAATCCTTCAATTCCGGCTTCGTCGCGAAGTCGTAATCGACCAGTCGGGTATAAGATTACGGGACCGGCCGGAGGCCCCAGCCCGCCGCGGCGCAACCGGCTCGCCCAAACCGCCTCTGCCGAATCGTCTGGATTGACCAAAGAGGCCTGCGCTACTCTTCCTCTTCCTGCCCCACTTTCAGGACCGCCAGGAAGGCCTCCTGGGGAATCTCCACGCGGCCCACGCGCTTCATGCGCTTCTTGCCTTCCTTCTGCTTTTCGAGGAGCTTGCGTTTGCGCGAGATGTCGCCGCCGTAACACTTGGCCAGCACGTTCTTGCGCAGCGCCGAAATGGTTTCGCGGGCCACGATCTTATTGCCGATGGCGGCCTGCAGGGCCACTTCGAACATCTGCCGGGGAATCAGGCGGCGCAGGCGCGAGATGAGTTCCTTGCCGCGCTCGTAGGCGAAATCGCGGTGCACGATCATGGAAAGCGCATCCACCGGCTCGCCGGCCACCAGCACGTCCAGCCGCACCATGGGCGAGACGCGGTAGCCCGAGAGGTGGTAATCCAGCGACGCGTAGCCGCGCGATGACGATTTCAGGCGGTCGTAGAAATCCAGCACGATTTCGTTGAGCGGCAACTCGTAAGTCAGCAGCACGCGGCCGCCGCCCAGGTACTCGAACTTTTTCTGCTCGCCGCGCTTCTCTTCGAGCAGTTTCAGAATGCCTCCCAGGTACTCCTCGCGCGTGATCACGGTGGCATCGATGATGGGCTCCTCGATCTGCTTGATCTCGCTGGGGTCGGGGAACTTGGTGGGGTTGTCTACTGCGAGCACCTGGTCATCGGTGGTGGTGACGCGGTAGCGCACGCCCGGGGCGGTGGTGATCAGGTCGATATTGAATTCGCGCTCCAGGCGCTCCTGGACGATTTCGAGGTGCAACAAGCCAAGGAAACCGCAGCGGAAACCGAAGCCCAGGGCCACCGAGTTTTCGGGCTCGAAGCTGAAGGCGCTGTCGTTGAGGCGCAGCTTTTCCAGGGCATCGCGCAGCAGACCGTGCTCGTGGGATTCCACCGGATAGAGGCCGGCGAAGACCATGGGCTTGATTTCCTCGAAGCCCGGCAGCGCCTCGGTGGCGGGGTTTTCGTGATCGATGATGGTGTCGCCGATCTTGGCGTCCGAAACGGTCTTGATATTGGCGAACAGAAAGCCGACCTCGCCGGCCGAAAGCTCATCGCAGGGGATGGCTTTGGGCGACTGGTAGCCCAACTCTTCCACCTCGAACACCTGTCCGTTCGACCACAACCGGATCTTCTGCCCGCGGCGGAGCCGGCCATCGAAGACGCGCATCAGGATGATCACACCGCGGTAGGGATCGAACCACGAATCGAAGATGAGCGCCCGCAACGGCGCTTCCGCCGACCCTCGCGGCGGCGGCACCAGCATCACAATGTGCTCCAGAATTTCGTGGATCCCGGTGCCCTGTTTGGCGCTGGCCAGAACCGCATCGCGGGCGTCCAGCCCGATGATGGTCTCGATTTGTTCGCGAATGCGCTCCGGCTCCGCCGCGGGCAGGTCGATCTTGTTGATCACCGGAATGATTTCGAGGTTGTGATGCAAGGCCAGGTAGGTATTGGCCAGCGTCTGCGCCTCCACGCCCTGCGACGCGTCCACCACCAGCAGGGCCCCTTCGCAGGCCTGCAGGCTGCGGGAAACCTCGTACGAGAAATCCACGTGGCCGGGTGTATCGATGAGGTTCAACTGGTAGGTTTGGCCATCGTCGGCGCGGTAATTCAGCCGCACGGCGTGAGCCTTGATGGTAATGCCGCGCTCGCGCTCCAGGTCCATGGAATCGAGCACCTGGTCCATCATTTCGCGCTGCGACAGGGCGCCGGTGGCTTCCAGCAGCCGGTCGGCCAAAGTAGACTTACCGTGGTCGATGTGCGCAATGATAGAAAAATTG
>DATJRE010000276.1:0-12200 GCA_035505095.1 Bryobacteraceae bacterium
TGACGCCCGTGGAAGGAGGACCGGGCTGGGTCGGCTCGGAGCGCTACACCATCAACGCCAAAGCGGAAGGCCAGCCCGACCAGGCAACCATGAAGGGGCCGATGCTCCAGGCCGTGCTGGAAGATCGGTTTCAGTTGAAAATTCACCGCGAGACCCGAGAGATTCCCGTCTACCGGCTGACCGTGGCCAAAGGCGGTCCCAAACTGCAACCGGTCAAGGAAGCCGATTGCCATCCCTTCGACCTCGCGGCGGCCCAGGCCGCTGCAGCGGTGGGCAAAACGCTTCCCCGGTCGTGTGGATCCATCTGGTTCGGCGCCAGCACGGATCGGCCCGGATCGTTATTTGCGCAGGCGCACGGAATCAGTCTGGATGCCTTCTCAAAGAATCTCAGCCGGACACTGGACCGTCCGGTCATCGATAAAACCGGAATCGCGGGCCTCTACGATCTTCGGGTGGAATTCGCGCCCGACGAGACCACCCCGCGGTTCCAGCCCGGCGGCGGACAGGGCTGGCTCGCCGGATCTCCGGGCGCGGCCTCCGATCCCGCCGGCCCGCGTCTCAGTACCGCCCTGCAACAGCAGCTCGGCCTGAAGCTGGAGCCCGCCAAAGGTTCCGGTGAATTCGTGGTCATCGACCACGTCGAGCGCCCTTCCGAAAATTGAGGCATGCGAATCCTTTTCGGGCCCACTGGAAACTAGCAGCATGAGGCACCCGCTGCATCTCGCCGCCGCGCTGGCGGCCTTCGCCAGCCCGCTGCACGCGCAGACCGCTCCGGCCGCCGCGGCGAAATTCGAAGTGGCCTCGGTAAAGCGCTGCACCGAGATCTCGGCCGGCCGAAGCGGCGGAGGCGACAGTTCCTCTCCTGCCCGCTTGAACCTGAATTGCGCCACGCTGAAAGGCCTCATTCAGCAGGCCTACATTGTCTATGCCGGCGGCCACGCCAACCCTATCATGTCCATGCGGCTGACGCCCGTGGAAGGAGGACCGGGCTGGGTCGGCTCGGAGCGCTACACCATCAACGCCAAAGCGGAAGGCCAGCCCGACCAGGCAACCATGAAGGGGCCGATGCTCGCGGCGCTGCTGGAAGACCGGTTCCAACTGAAAGTCCATCGGGAGAGCCGGCAACTCCCCGTCTACGCGCTGACCGTGGCCAGGAATGGCCCCAAACTGAAGCCCGCCGCGGCGGGAGCTTGCACGCCCAACGAATTCTTTCACCCCTCGGGCGCGCCAGGGCGTCCCGCGCCGCTTGCGCCGGGCCAGAAGCCGCGCTGCATCGGCCCCCGGCTCGGAAACGACGGATCGAACCGGACCCTCGAGATTCAGGCCGTGAGTCTCGCCGAGTTTTGCCAGTTGCTCAGCGCGGATGGTCCGGTGCTTTTCGGTTTGGACCGCCCGGTGGTCGACAAGACCGGAATCGCGGGAAAGTTCGATATCCTTCTGGAGGTCGCGCGCAGCCAGGGTGCGCCGGGATCGCGCGGCGGCGATTCAGGCGGCGCCGATGCCGCTGGAACTACGCTGCCGGAACCCGACGGGCCGACGATTTTCGTCGCGCTCTCGCAACAGCTCGGATTGCGCCTGGCGCCCGCCCGCGGTGCGGGCGAATTCCTCGTCATCGACCACGCGGAGCGGCCCTCCGAAAACTGACCACCATGGACTACACGTTCCCCGTCTTCGCCCGCCCGGCGCTGCGCCACGCCGCCGCGCTTATCTCGCGATCCGCACCGGCTTCGCTTTCGGAGCCGCCGCCAGAAACTTCAGAAACGGGGTCATCGCCCGAAAGCGCTTCAGAATCTCCCCGTAAAACTCCGGTGTGGCCGCCACCTCTGGCGGCAGCGTCACATAGAGGACAAAGCTCTTGAAGCGCAGCAGGTCCGCCGCGGGGTGGTCGCTGGCGAAACCCTTGGGAACGCGGCTGAGTTTGTCGCCCTGCATCTCGCCCAACAGCTTGCGCACCGCTGCCGCGCGCAGAATTTTGCGCATCTCTTCGTGCTTCGTGGCGATGTGCTGCCGCAGCGCCAGCAGCGTCTCCGGTCCTGGCGCGTACACGCCGCCGCCGATGGCCGCTTCCTTGTCCGACACGGCCACGTAAAATCCGCCTTCGCCCTGGGCGCCGGCGCTGCGGCGGTGGAAGCTGGCCGCGATGTGGTCTTTGTACGGCGTCTTGTCGGGGCTGAAGCGGGTGTCGCGGTAAATGCGGTAGACCGCTTTGTCCGGATCGGTGGCATATTCCGGCGCGAAGGGGGCCAGCGCGCGGTTCAAGGTCTCCACCAGCTCGCGCATGGGCCGCTTCACCTGCTCCTCATACAGCATTTTGCGCGGTTGAAACCAATCGCGTTGATTATTGTTTCGCAGCTCGCGGAAGAAATCGAGCGCCTCGGGCGGAAAGCCGGGAAATCGCGTGCTCACCGAAATGCCTCCTATAATCGAAGTAATGCCGGCTACGGAAGAGACGCAGGCGCGCCTCGCCGAAATTCCCAATTTAACTGTTTTGGCGGATGCTCCGCTGGCCCTCTACACGCGTTTTGGCATTGGCGGTCCCGCCGATGTCTACGCCGAGACCGACAGCGCCGAGGCCTTCATCGCCGCCCTGGCCGAAGTGCGGGCCAGCGGCCTGCCCGCCGTGGTGATCGGGGGCGGCACCAACCTGATTGCCTCCGATCGCGGCTTTCGCGGCATTGTCCTGCGCTATCGCGCCGAGCGCCTGCTGGCGGCCAACCAGCGCATTGTCGCCGAAGCCGGCGCCACCCTCCAGTGCCTGGTGGATTTCGCCAACCAGCGCGGCCTGAAGGGTCTGGAAACGCTGGCCGGCATTCCGGGATCGGTGGGGGCGGCCATCTACGGCAACGCCGGCGCCTACGGCCACTCCATCTCGGAACGGGTGATCAGCGTGCGCTTCTACGATGGCGCGGCGGTGCGCGTCTTCCCCAACGCGGACTGCGAGTTTCAATACCGGGAGAGCGTTTTCAAGCGCCACAAGGATTGGATCGTTTTCTCCACCGAGCTGCGACTCGCGGCGGACGATCCCGCCCGGTTGTGCCAGGCGTCGTCGGAGATTCTGGCCGTGCGCAACCAGAAATTCCCCGTCAGCATGAAGTGCGCCGGCAGCATTTTCAAGAACCTGCTCTGGGACCAGCTTCCACCAGCCGCAGCCGCCGCCGTGCCCGAGACCGCCGTGCGCGAGGGCAAGGTGCCGGCCGCCTGGTTCCTCGAACAGGTGGGCGCCAAGGGCATGCACCGCGGCGATATCCGGGTGGCCGATTACCACGCCAACCTTATTTATAACGCCGGCGCGGGCACGGCCGCCGATCTCTGCGCGCTCATTCAGGACCTCAAGGCCCTGGTACTCGCGCGGTTCGGCCTGGAACTCGAAGAAGAGGTGCAGTACGTGGGTTAGCCGGGGGATGGGCAAGGGCGCCGCGCTGCTGGCCATTGCCGCCGGGCTGGCCGCCCAGGATTTGCATACCGCCGTCCAATCGGGCGATCCCGAGCGGGTCCGGCAGGCCTTGGCACGCGGGGCCAACGTCAACCAGCGCGATTCCCTGGGTGCCACCGCGCTGCACGATGCCGCCTGGAACGGCAACCTGGAGGTTGCCCGCCTGCTGATCGAGCACGGCGCCGATGTGAACGCCGCCCATTCGGAAGGCGGCTCGACGCCCCTCGCCTATGCCGTGGTGAAGAACAATGCGGCCATGGCCGGGCTGCTGCTTGCGTCCGGCGCGCGCGTCAACGCTACCGATCGCGCCGGCGATACGCCGTTGCACCTGGCCGTGGGCCGTGGATACACCCGGTTGGTGGAACTGCTGCTGGCGCACGGGGCCGACGTGGCGCTGCGCGACCAGAGCGGCGCTGCGCCCCTCGACCTGGCCGCCCACTACGGATTCGCCGCCGTGGCCGGCAGCCTTCTGGCGCACGGCGCTCAGGGGAACGCCGAAAATCCGCAGACCGGCGCCACGGCTTTGGAAATTGCCGCGGCCGCCGGGCATCTGGATCTGATGGCGCTGCTGCTGGACCACGGCGCCGACCCCAATCACCGCAACCGGCGGGGGTCCACGCTTTTGCACGAAGCGGCCCTAAAGAATTGGAAGGCAGTTGCCGATCTGTTACTCAGCAAGGGCGCCGATGTCCATGCGCGGGACCGCACCGGTTCCACGCCGCTGCACCAGGCGGCCCTCAAAAATAGCGTTGCGGTGGCAGCAGCCCTGCTCAACCATAAAGCCGAGGTGGACGCCCGTGATGACGACGGCATGACGCCGCTGCTTGTGGCGGCGTTAAGCGGAAATCGCGAAGTGGCCGCTCTGCTGTTGGACCACGGCGCCGATCGCGAGGCGCGCGACACCTCCGCCGGCGCTACGCCGCTTTACCAGGCGGCCGCCTGGGGGCGTACGGCAGTAGTCGAGTTGCTGGTTGCTCGTGGCGCCGATGTAAACGCTCGCAATCACGCCGGGAAGACGCCGCTCGCGGCCGCCCTGGCCGGCGGTTCGGCGGACGCCGCACGAATTTTGAGAGAACACGGCGCGCGCTAGCACCAGTAGAGTTTGGGGGTTGGCGCCTGATGAATCGGACTTTGCTTACCGCGGCGGCGCGCCGCCATCTGGCTCGGTTGGCTCGCGCCCTGGCGCCGCACCTGGCGCAACTGGAGCGCGACTCCACCGTTCGTCTGCGGCAGCGCCCCTACGATCTGGCACAGATCCAGGCGTTTCTGGCCATCACCCCGACGGCCTTTGCACGGCTTCGCTCCATGCGCCGGTTCCTGGAGCAGGTGGAGTATCAGGGCCGCCGCCTGGCGATGCTCAACGTGCCGCCCGGCGAAGTGTCGGAAGTCCTGCGGGAATTGGAGAGCCTGCTCGAACCCCTGATGGGCGGGCGCTTCGGTCCGGCCCGCGAGCAGCTTCAGCTTGCCACCATATTGGCGTTGAATCACGCTTTTTACCAGGTCCGTGAGGCGGAATCGCAGGCTTTCTTCGGCTTATCCTGCGCCGAAGCCGAGGCGCAGGACCTGGACGATCTTCTGGGCCGCTTTGTCCGCATCCTGACCCGTACCTTTCATGCCAGCGCCGGACGCCTGCTGCTGCTGGATTCACCGGTCGATCCCAAGCTGGCGCGCCCGCGCTATATCCGGCACGGCCAGTCCGCCGAGCGGCTGATCCTGGATGAGTCCATGCGCGGTCATCACGCCTCCTACTGGTCTTATCCCTTGCGGCCAGCCGCCCTGGTGCAACTGGGCTTTGCGACGCCCTATCCCTGGCTGCCGCGCGAGCAGGCTCTTCTGGATGCCGTGGGCGCCCGCTGCGCCCGGGCGATCGAGCGGGCCCGCCTGGAAGAGGAGGTGCGCCGCCTGGAGGCCGCCGGGCGGTGCGCCGAGGAGGACGAACGCCGCCGCATCGGCCGGGAACTGCACGATGAGGCCGGCCAAGCTCTGCTGCTCCTGCGCCTGCAATTGGAACTGATGGAACGCGAAGCCCCTGCCCCTCTGGCCCGGCGCTTGCGAGAGGCGCGCGGGATCGCCGAAAAGACCGTGGAAGAGTTGCGGCGCATTGTGGCCGCCCTCAGCCCGGAAATGCTGGAACGGCTGGGGTTGGTATCGGCTTTGCGCCAACTGGGGGGCCGTTTCCAGAAGATGCACCCTGCCCGCCTGCGGATGCGGCTCGAAAAACCGGCCGCTCCGCTCCCTCCGCCCGTCCAACAGGTGATTTACCGGGTGGCCCAGGAATGCCTGCAAAATATTGCCAAACATTCTCAGGCCTCCACTGTAAACCTTTTGCTCCATTCCGCCGATCAGATTATCAGGCTGAGCGTTTCGGATAACGGCGCCGGCTTTTGTGCGGAAAGGGCTTGGAGCAAGACGATGTCATTCGGTCTTTCGGGAATGCGGGAGCGCGCCACCACGCTGGGTGGAACTCTTACCGTGCGCAGTGCGCCCGGAAAAGGCGCCCGAATTGTTCTGAGCCTGCCTCTTAGGGCCGCAACGGTGGGAAGCAATGGCAAAAATTCGCGTATTACTAACTGACGATCATACTTTATTCCGCCAGGGCATCCGGACGCTGCTGGCGGCGGAATCCGACATCGAAGTGGCGGGCGAGGCGGTCAATGCCGCCGACGCCGTGGCTCTGGCCCACGAAATCCGCCCTGACCTGGTCCTGATGGACATTGGCATGCAAGGTCTGAGCAGTTTTGAGGCTACCCGCCAAATCCGCAGGGACCACCCCGAAACCCGCGTAGTCTTCCTGTCCATGTACGACGATGAGGACTATTTGGCCGAATCCGTCGATATGGGCGCCAGCGGCTACGTACTAAAGGATAGCCCGGCCGAACTACTGGTCAGCGCTATTCGTGAGGTCTATCGCGGAGGCAACTACCTTAGCCCGCGCCTGCTCACCAGGCTGGTGGACGATTTCCGCGCGCAGGGGGCCGGAACGGCCCGCCAGCCCCGCTTCGGCACTCTGACCAAGCGCGAGCGCGAGATCCTCAAGCTGTTGGCCGAGGGCCGCTCGGTGAAAGAGATTGCCGCCGGCTTCTCCCTCAGCGTGAAGACCGTGGAGGCCCACAAGTTCAACCTGATGCGCAAGCTGGACATCCACAACAAGGCGCAACTGGTGCAGTACGCCATCCAGAAGAAGATCATCCGCCTCTCCGGGGTGGCGCCGGATTAACCCACCGCCCGGCTGGCAGTCCTCCCGGCGGGGCGCTTTCGCGTTGTCGAATTGCCGCGTGCCCTGACTACGCGCCGCCCCGGTGGTGACAGCCGCCAGGCAGCCTGTCGCCTGCTGGCCAGGCCTTACCAGTCCGAGTAGGGGGTCCCGTCGAGGCCCATCTTGTCGGAGCCACTGCGGACATCGAAAATCCCCGGCTCGGATTGGCTGACGCTTTGGCTGGCGTCCTCGATGATCAGTTTCCAGGTCTGGCTGGAACCGGTCATGGGGTCGATTGGCACCTCGCGCAGGTAGCCCGCCGTCACCAGGTCGTCCAGGCTTTGCGGGGCTTTCTGCTTGTCGTAGGTGTAGTTGTCGATCACGCTGCGGAGCGTAAACAGGTTGTTCTTGAGGACGCTCTCTTTCGAGCGCACGATGGTCTTGCTGTAGATCGGAATCGCCAGGGAAATCAGAATCACGATGATGCTGATCACCACCATGAGTTCGACGAACGTGAAGCCCGCCAGGCGGCGCAACCGGCCGGCCGGACGCGGTACGGGTTCCCTGGACGAATCCGGGCGCTGCCCCTTAAGGCCAATCGGAATAATTGGTTCCATCGGGTGCCTTCTCCGTGGTTTTGCTGTAGACGTCGAAAACGTTCTGGCCGCCCCAACTGTCGGAACTGGGGTCGTCCTGATCGCTGCGCAGCCCCCACTCGGTCTGTCCGGTGAAGGGGTCCCTGGGAATGCGCCGCAGGAAGCGCATCTTCTTACCATCGGCGCTCTGCGCCAGTTTCACGCCCTCCACGAGCTGTTCGAGCGATTCCGGGTAGCAATCGGTGCCTTGCTTGGGAGGCCCCAGGTAGCCGGCATCGCAGACATCCTTATACTTGTCGATGGCGTGCCGCATCTCGGTGACGGCGTTTTTCAGGTCGCGTTCGCGCTCGGCGCGCACTTTGGAACGCGCCAGCGGTACCGCCATAGTGGTGAGGACCAGCATGACCGTGAAGGCCACGATGAGTTCCACCAGGGTCAAACCGCGTTGAGTTTTTCGCCGCATCATTCTCATTATCTTATTTCCAATCCGAATAGGGGGTCCCGTCGAGGCCGATCTGGTCGGAGCCGCTGCGGACATCGTAAATCCCCGGTGCGGATTGATCCACCGCCTGGCTGGAGTCTTCCATGATTACCTTCCAGGTCTGGCTGGAGCCGGTCATCGGATCCACCGGAACGTCGCGCAGGTAGCCCGCACTCACCAGGTCCTGCAAAGTTTGGGGGGCCTTCTGCTGGTCGTAAGTGTAGCGATCGATGACCGTCTGGAGGGTGAACAGGTTGTTCTTGAGCACGCTCTCTTTCGACCGCGTGATCGACTTGCTGTAGATGGGGATCGCCAGGCTGATCAGAATCACGATGATGCTGATCACCACCATAAGTTCGACGAAGCTGAAGCCTGCCAAGCGCCGCAATCGGCCGGCCGGGCGCGGTGCGGGCCTCCTGGACGAATCCGGGCGCTGCCCCTTAAAGCCAATCGGAGTAATTCGTTCCATCGGGTAGCTTCTCCGTGGTCTTGCTGTAGACGTCGAAAACGTTCGGGCCGCCCCAACTGCCGGAACTGGGGTCGTCCTTGGAAGGCTCGAGCGGGACCGCCATGGTGGTGCGAACCATCAAGGCCGTGAAGGGCACGATGTGTTCCACCAGGGTCAGTCCGCGCTGCGCCTTTCGTCGCATAACCTCCTCATTTATTTGACCGTAACCGCCACTTGCGGGGTGCCCTTGCCGATCACCTGGCCTTGGGAATTGCGCAGCAACAGGCTGGGAACGGTAATCGTGGCCGCGCCCTTCCCGACTGCCTGGAAGTGCAGCGTACAAAGCAGACCGGAGGCCCGGACTCCGGGCGTGCCGGGAGTCCGCAACATCTCGATGGTGGCCGATCCCGATTCGTTCATCACGTTCTTGGTCAGGGTCGGTTGCTGTCCGTCCACCTCCAGCAATCCGCCCGGCGCTACGCTGGTCAGTTGCAAGACCTTCGGGTCGAACTGAACCTGTATCTGCGCCGACTGCAGATCGTCGGCATGATCCACCGCCAGCCCCACAGTGAAGACGCCCGAGGGGCTGGTATCGATCTGGCCCGGAGTGAAGTGCACCGAGGCAGGCGCCGAAGGAGGCAGGTTGGGCGCGGCGGCAGCGGTGGGTGGCCCACCGGGGGCCCCCGGCGTTCCGGGAATTGGCGGCGCCGTGGCGGGTGGCATCAAGGCCCCTCCGGGAGCGCCGGGCGGCGCGGTTTCCGGAGGCGCGGCGGCGGCGCCGGAGGCGGGTATCGTGCCCGCCACCGCTCCGCCGGGAGCTGGGGCCGGCGCCGCGGCCGCAGGCGCGGCGGCAGGTTCTTCGCCAGGCAGCGGAGCGTAGCGCAATTTGACGGTCGTCTGGTTGCCTACGGCTTTCGGACTCAGATTCTCGGCCGTGATGGTCGGCCGGCGGATGATGTGCGGGACCACCGCGATCATGATTTCGTCGCGCTCTTTATCCACACTGTCGCCCTTGAACAAATAACCGAGCAGCGGAATGCTGCTGAGTCCCGGAATTCCAGTAACTTGTTTGGAATCCGTGGTATCGATCAAACCGGCGATCAGGTTGACCTCGCCCTCGCGCAGGCGGATATCGTGGGTCACCTTGCGCTGCCCGATGATGGGCTCGTTGATGCCGCCCAGGTTCACCGTGCCGGCGATGTTGGAAATGTCCAACTCGATGTGCAGCGAGATGTCGCCGTTGTCGTGGACATGCGCCGTCAGATTGACGTTCACACCCACATCGATGTAGGTGAACTGGGTATTGACCAGCGGGTTGACGCCCACACCGGCCACGCCGGGCTGGTAACTGCCGCTGGCGGTCGGTTCGCGCTGGCCGATCTTGAGCTCAGCCTTGACATTGTCCACGGTACGGAGCTGCGGCGCCTGCAGCACCTTGGTCTTGGTATCGCTCAGGGTCGCTTGTAACAGAGCGTTGGGAAGAACCACCGAAAAATCGGAGGAGGAGAGATGTCCCACGTTGGAGAGCGGAATCGGTGCGCCCGGAGTGGTGCTGGTGCTGCCCGTCGTAGTGGTCGGCGTTGTGGTGGTGGAGGTCGTGCTCGTCGTGGTAGTCGTGGTGGAACTGGCCGTGCTTGAGGTGGGCACCTGGATGCTGCTGCGCGGGGAGAAGTTAATCGGCACGTTCAGCCCGCCTGTGGCGATGGCCGCCGACAACTGGCGGTCGAAGACTGAATCGGTCTCCAGCACCATGATATCCACCTGCACCTCCGGCGCTGGTTTATCCAGGTCGTGGATCACGGCTTCGGCCAGCGCCACTTTGTCCGCCTCGCCGCGCACCACGATGGCGTTCTGGGCGTTGAAGGCGGTAATGCGCTGCAACTCCGTGACCGAGCGGACCACGTTGACGATTTCCTGGATCTGCTGCGGCACGTTGATGTTGGACAAGTAGAAGATCTGCGTCACCTGGTCGTCAAAGTCGTGGTGCTTGGTCTGGGTGTCGTTGGTGACGAAAATCGTGTTCGCGGAGAGCGGCTTCCAGAAAGACTTGGTTTGGAGGGCAATATCGTCCAGGGCTTGTTCCAGCGTGGTGTTGTCCAGGTCCACGTTCAGACTGTTTTTGGAGGGGTTCTGAAAATCCGGGTCCCACACAATGTTGATGCCGGCGATCTTGGCCACCGTCTCGTAGAGCACTTTGGCGGTCGTCCCATTGAGCTTCAAGTTCCGGGGCAGTGGGTTCAGCGGCCGCAATTCCGGAACCGGCAAAATACGGTCGATGCGATCCTCGGCTTCCTTGCGGGCCTCCTCGATGGGCGTCAAGCCGCGTTCTTCGGGAGGCGTCTCCTTACCGGTCTCCAGGACTTTTTGCCGCTCCCGCTGGATCATCTCCTGGGTCCGGACGATTTCCTGCTCGGCCACCGAGGAAGACGGATCGAGTGCGAAGGCTTTCTGGAATTCGAGTAAGGCCTCGCCCAGCTTGCCCTGCGAGCGAAGCTTCATACCCTGATCCTGGTGCATGGCGCCGGCCTGGAAACGGGCCTTAGTCGCGGCCATCTGGTAAACCATTTCGGAGGGGTCGGTCGAGAGCGCCTGCTCGTAACATTCCACGGCCGCATCCCATTCCCGTTTGTCCTCGTGTTTCCGGCCTTCCGCCAGGTACCGATCGCCCTTGCGCGTGCGCGCCTCCAGGGGCAACATCGGACCGAGCAGCGCCACGATCCCGACCACTGCCACTAAACGGTTGAAAAAGAGCATGTTTCTCTGCATTCCCGGTAGATCCGAAGCCCCGTGTTAAGATGAAGTGCCATCCAGCCGAAGCGGAGCATCTAAAGTCATTGACGAGATTGATCTTCCCGGCGTGGAGAGGAAAAAACTGCGGGGCGGCCCTTGAAAGAGTCTTCTCAAAAAATTTTAAGCGACAACCGCCAGGCGGGCCACAACTACTTTCTGTTGGAACGCTTTGAAGCCGGCATGGTGCTCACCGGAACCGAGGTGAAAGCCGCCAAGGACGGCAAGGTCCAGCTTAAGGACGCTTACGCGACCGTGGTGAACAACGAAGCCTGGTTGGTGAACGCCCACATCAGCCAGTATTCGCACGGGAACCGGGAAAACCATCCGCCGGTGCGCAACCGCAAGCTGTTGTTACACCGGCGCGAAATCGACAAGCTGCTGGGGGAGACCCGCGAGAAGGGCCTGGCCCTGATTCCCACCCGGATCTATTTGAAAAACGGGCGGATCAAGTGTGAAGTGGCGGTCGCGAAGGGCAAGAAACTGCACGACAAGCGCGAAGCCGAGCGGGCCCGCACGGCGGAAGAAGAGGCTCGCGCGGAGATGCGCCGCCGGGCTTGACCACGCCGCGACAGGCGCCGCAGGGCCCGCCGGGAACTATCTCGGCCATCCGGCCGGCGGGTGCCGTACGGGCGCCGACCCGGCTACCGGCGTCTGCGACAGTTTCGGCCAAGCCCACGACCACGAAAAACCTGTTTGTAGCAGGGTCGCCGAAATTGGAACGCCGGGTGCACGATGGAACGCTCACGTTGGTGGCGCTGACGCCGCCTCCGGCCGGGCGCCTCGCCGCGCACTTCCAAGCGATAGGACGCGCCGGGGCGCCAGGCCCAGAAGGTTCGCGCCTCCGCTGGGAGGTTGCATAATGGAAGTCTGCGCGGCGGAGTTCATAGGCCCCCATGAATCCTTACGGTTTGATGGCCACCCTGGTTTTGGGAATTCACCTCGCTTTTATCCTCTGGATCATCTTCGGTTGGGTGGTGGCGCGGAGCCGGCCGGGGCTGCGCTGGCTGCATTTCGCTTCGCTGATTTATGGCGTGATCATCGAGATCGTGTCGTGGCCCTGTCCGCTGACCCTGCTGGAACAATATCTGGAATCGCAGGCCGGCATCGTACCCTATCGGGGGCCGTTCCTGGTGCATTACCTGGATGCGGTGGTTTATCCGGATGTCGGTGAAGGAGTTCTGATTTCCGCCGCGGTGGTGGTGTGCGGCGCCAACCTGTATCTCCACCTGAGGCGACTGCGCCATCGTCCCGCGGCC